>CAVVLM010000004.1:0-113989 GCA_963749175.1 uncultured Candidatus Saccharibacteria bacterium | reverse complement strand
GGCGCTTTATCTTGTAATATGCTTAAAGGCCCAATTGATAAATAAATTATTCCTAGCAATAGCATTTTGTAATTTACTTAACAGAAATTTGCTTCGTTTCAAACTATATTAGTCGATTGATTAAATGGGAGGTTTATTTAATGAATAAATTTGGCCCGAAAGCACAAGAAAAAGTTAAAAAAGCCATGCATGAAATGCATCAGGGTAAATTAAAATCTGGTAAATCCGGGGAAAAGGTTACAGACCGGAAACAAGCCATTGCTATTGGGCTATCAGAAGCACGGAAAGAGGGCGGCAAATCACCCGAGAAAGATTAATTAACCAAGATAGGAGGCAAATATGTTTTTAATTATTGCTGCAGTACTTTTTGTTCTTTGGTTGCTGGGGTTTATAGGTAATGTTGGCGGCGGTTTAATAAATATTTTAATAGTCGCCGCCCTAATTCTGTCATCGTCTACTTTATTGATGGCAGGCGACGCCGAGATATATAGATATTTTAAGAAAATGTATGATTCCTCTTTACAATCTACAATTGTTTTCCTTTAAATTTAATCTTAAGCGTAAGCCCAAACAAAAACGTTCATTAATCAACAGAGTGGTTCGTATGTCCATTTTGCTGAAGTACACAAAAAATATAACAGGGGATATTAATACTATGGATCAAATGAAAGCAACTAATGGGCTAGTTTTTGAACTCATACCAACGATGAACCAGGAGCTGTCATCTGTTGATAAAATAATAAGAGAAATACTTTAGTAATATTAAAGTATCGTTAGCTTCATATATTAGGTTCTTCTTAGTCGAGAGGGCTTTTTATTACAAAAATTTAGTGGGTGTATTGGGTTATATTGTACAAACCCAACCCAGTCCTTTATTCTTAAATACATATGGATAATGGGCAAACCCAACCTAATCCAACAGCTAACCAAGCCAATACTGTCTGTAGTGGATTATCGGGCAATGAAATGTATTGTGCGGATCTGATTGGCTTAAAACCAGGCAATCTGCTAATCGGCAATAGTGTTTATTCAATGGGTATTATCGGTGGACTACGTTCTTCAGTTAAGACGACAATCGGCGGTGAAATCCTTGCCTACACCGATATGATCAAGCAAGGCCGGGAAATGGCCTTTGGACGTCTTAAGGCTGAATTACAACAGCACCAAGGTTGCGGTGTTGCTGGAGTAAGTAGTGAATTAATCTTTCATAACAATAATATCGAATTTCTGTCGGTCGGATCAGCGGTCCATTCCCCCGCTATGCCAATCGGTAGCTTCACTACCTCAGCCGATGCCCAAGAGTTGTTCTGCCAGGTTGACGCTGGCTACCAACCAATATCGTTTGTTTTCGGCAACGTAGCCTATTCAATTGGGGTAGCTGGCCATATTATGGCCAATATTCGGCAATTAGCCAGAGGCGAAGTCGCGGCTTATAGTGACCTGTTCAATACCACTAGAAATCTAGCATTACAAAGGATAATCAAAGAAGCACAATCAGTTAACGCCAACGCTGTAATTGGCATTGAAACTACCATTCTGCCGTTTGGGACTAATGGTGTCCAAGAAATGGTAATGATCGGGACCGCTTCTCAGAATCCCATGGTGGCAAATGTCGTACCCAATCGCATTGTAACTAGCGATCTGACTGCTGAGGAAACTTGGAATATTGCCAAACTTGGCTACATGCCGATGCAATTAGTTTTAGGTACGTCAGTCTATTCCCTAGGTGTCGTTGGCGGCTTAAAGTCTACTTTTAAAGAAATGGTCCACGGCGAAGTTGGCGCTCTCACCCAGATGATCTATGGCGCCCGTGAGAATTCGATCGCTAAGCTAAAAAACCAAGCTGCGGCTGTTAATGCCGATGATGTTCTAGGCATTAAAACATATGTTTATCAACTAGGCGGTGATTTAATCGAGTTACTGGCAATAGGCACTGCCGTTAAAAGAGTAGAAGGCATTACTACCCGCTCACCGCAATTACCTCCTCAAGCTATAATCCGAGACAAAGATACCTTTATTAATACGGCTGAAACGCATTTTGGCGTAGATCTAAATACGGAATCAAATAATCAATAAATAATATTGGTAGGCATGTTAGAAACGAAATAGATCCAAATTAAACAACGCCTGATAGAAATATCCGAAATAAATATTTTTACTCATGTTTATTATTGCCCAATAATTTCGTTAGAAGCTATATCGTAAATCAGAATATTATTTTGGTCAGTAAATATTAACTTACCACTTGTATACAAACCTTGTAACATACCAAAAGCGTTAACCGTAAAAGTTGTACTGGTTTGATTGGCAAGGTTATATTTAGTAATAGTATATTGCCACGCATTATTATATTGAGTCGATGTGCTTGGTAAGTCGTATTGCGCGTAAAGATTATTTGTTGCATTATCTAAGACTATCGCAGAATCTTGGAGAAAGGGTTGAGTGTTAAGTTTTATAGGAGTGGCACTTGGATTTTGTAAATTTTCTTGATAAAGATCTACTGAAGAACCAGCGGGTCCAGCAACTTCTTGGCCTGCATCTGTATGGTCATACGCTGTGAATATTAGCCACTTCGGTGTTATGTCAAACCAGGTTATTGCATAATTATTTGTATTACTTATCGGCGTAATCGCATTGGAGCTAGTATTAAATGAAACTAAACCATTAGGGTTGGCGTAAACGTGATCTCCGTCTGAATCTACCATATAACGGGTGGCAGAAGCTTTTGCTAGGACTAGGGTATTATCTGACTGCCAATATAAGTTATGTGGGTAACCAGCGGCATTTTGGGCGTTAGTGTAAGTATCCGTTGTACTACCCTGAGTGGTTGGCGCAAACTGAACACCAGGGACATTAATGTCTTGTAATTCATTGCCGCCCGCTGCGTATACACTTAATTTGTTAGCTTTGGGATTGATAATTGATAAGTACAAACCGTTGCTACTAATAGAGCAACAAGAAGAATCGGGTAGATTTGAAGCGCTATCTTTGATGAGTTGGATAGTATAGCCCGTATCCAAATTCATTACGCTTATGATACCGGTTAAACTTACAGGTGTGGTATAGATACTTGTGTAATAAGCCACATAATGGTCACTCAGGATGACAGGGTTAACATAATCCGTTTGATGTTGTCCGTCTGAGGTTGCTATCGTATATGTTTTTTGGGAACCAAAGTCGTACATGACTAAGCTGGTATTGGGTGAATTGCCAACTTCGCTAAATACAACGTGTGACAAAGTTGTTGTTAATGTTGCTGGGGTGGCAAACTGTTGATATTGAGTTGCTAAATTGGTCGTTGAAGTATAAGAAGCTAATTTGGCTGTTGCATAATTTACATAGCCGGTAGCATAACTATACGAGCTTTTATTATATGGCGAAGATGCAGCTTCTAAACTTATTGGTAGAGTGCTTTTATTTGTAACAACTGATTTATCCCTATAATGCTGAAATGTAATTACAAACGCAGTCACTAATAAAATTAAAACTATGCTGGCCAAAAATATAATTGGTGCTTTTTTATGATGTTTAGATGGGGCGGGTATTATAACAGGGGTTGGTGAAACAATATTGGTTGGGTTAGGGCTGGGAGATAGTTGATTTGCAGTATTAAGTTGAGTAGGTTTTTCCATAGATTATATTTCTAGCGTTGACTATATATGATTCTACGCAATAATTCTAATTCTTGGTAGCGGCGGTAGGGATTGAACCTACGACCTCGGGCTTATGAGTCCCGCGCTCTAACCAACTGAGCTACACCGCCATAATTAGTTTAATTTAGTACTTGCCTTATGCAATATACCTACAGCTATTATAGATAAATACTATAAAATATTAAGCTATCAAAATGTAGCATACTTCCTGTCTTTTACCTATTAGTCTAAGATAGTAATAATTATGAAAACTTTACAACTGCCTGCCGGGCGATATATTGTGGCTGTGAGCGGTGGCGTAGACTCGGTTGTGTTACTGGATATCTTACGGCAACAATCAGACCTTGAGTTGATAATTGCCCATTTTGATCATGGTATCCGTAGTGATTCAAAGCAGGATCGATTGTTGGTTGAGCAATTGGCTAAGCGCTATGGCCTAACTTTTAGATATAAAGAAGCAAAGCTTGGCCCGCATACCAGCGAAGATACTGCCCGCCAGGCCCGCTATGCTTTTCTGCGTTCAGTAATGCGCGAGCGCCAAGCCGCTGCTATTGTCACTGCCCACCATTTGGATGACAGCATTGAGACAGCAATTATTAATTTGTTACGCGGTACCAACCGGCGTGGTCTCAGCTCGCTTCGCTCAACTGTAACCATTAAAAGGCCTCTGCTAAATTCGTCAAAAGCCGAGTTGTTAGATTACGCTAAAAATCATAACTTATCATGGCGGGAGGATATTACTAACAGTGATGAAATTTTTCTCAGAAACAAAATTCGTAACCAGCTAAAAAATGCTTCCGGAAGTGATAAGCAAAAGTTTCTATCTATTATTCAGTCCGAAGCCAAATTAAATGACAACATCGACATAATTATTGCCGAGCTAATTAAGCAAAATAGTAAGTCCGATCACTTAAGCCGCCAATGGTTTGCCAATTTACCATACGTCATTTCTAAAGAAATTTTAGCCTGTTGGTTGGTGCAATCAGGTATATCTAATATTTCCCGGAAGCGAATCGATCAGTTAACGACTAACCTAAAAACTGCTATGCCTGGCAAGCAATTAGAAGTTAATAATAAGGCGATGATTACGATTAAAAAATACTATTTAGCACTCGAGTCCCGAGACCGCTAGCTAAAACTAAAAACGTCTTGTATAATCATCTGTTATGGATAATAAACCATTCCGACCAAACCAAGGGCACCCCACCAATGCTAATCGGCGAGGGTTTAAAAATGCCGGTTTTATTGCTTTGCTGGTTCTACTTGCCCTGATAATTTTTGCGGCCTATGGCCAACCAAGCAGTTTAAAAACTATCCCACTGACTCAGGCAATCAGTAATGCCAATAACGGTCAGTATAAAGAAATCGAAGTTCACGGCAATGAGCTGGATATAACCCCCAAAGGCCAAGACCAAGCTACTATTAAAACTTATACCGATCCCAATACCAGCCTTAAAACCATTGGCTTTAATTTCAGTAAGACTACCGTTGAATACACCTCAACCAGCACTGGTTCAGCCTGGCTAACACTTGGCTTAGAATATGTTCTGCCGGTGCTGTTAATCGGTTTGCTTTTCTTCTGGATGCTACGCAGCGCCCAAGGGCAGGGTAACCAAGCTTTAAGCTTTGGCAAAAGCCGGGCCCGTTTATACGGTAACGAAAAAGACAAAGTTAACTTTAAAGATGTAGCTGGCAGCCATGAAGCCAAGCAAGATCTGCAAGAAATTGTGGAGTTTCTAAAATTCCCGAAAAAGTTTTCAGCGGTTGGCGCAAAAATTCCTAAGGGAGTTTTACTAGTCGGGCCACCGGGTACCGGTAAGACCATGCTGGCTCGGGCTGTAGCGGGCGAAGCCAATGTACCGTTCTTTAGTATATCCGGTTCGGAATTCGTGGAAATGTTTGTCGGCGTGGGCGCCTCACGGGTTAGAGACCTTTTTGCCAAAGCTAAAAAGAATGCGCCTTGCATAATCTTTATCGATGAAATTGATGCCGTCGGTCGTCGCCGTGGATCCGGCATGGGCGGCGGGCATGACGAACGGGAGCAAACGCTTAACCAGATCCTGGTAGAAATGGATGGTTTTGAACAGGGGCAAAATACTATCGTGATGGCCGCTACTAACCGAGCGGATGTACTTGATCCGGCACTGCTGCGCCCCGGCCGCTTTGACCGTCGCGTCGACATTGACTTGCCTGACCGCAAAGACCGCGAAGCGATTTTAACAGTACATTTTGCCGATAAGCCGACTGATAAGGATGTGGATCTAGACGTGTTAGCCGCTAAGTCAGCCGGATCGTCAGGGGCAGATCTAGCCAATATAGCCAATGAAGCAGCCATTATTGCTGCTCGAAAAAATCACGACAAGATAAATAATATCGACGTAACCGAAGCTTTTGAAAAAGTCGCTATTGGGCCAGAACGCAAAAGCAAAGTAATGAGCGATAAAGAAAAGGAATTAACTGCCTATCATGAATCCGGTCATGCAGTTGTCGGCCATGTACTGCCAGACAGCGACTTAGTTCATAAAGTTACAATTATCCCCCGAGGCGGCACAGGTGGTGTAACTTGGTTCATCCCTCCGGAAGATAAAAGCTACCACTCCATCATTGAATATAAAGACGTATTGGCCAGGATGCTTGGCGGACGAATTGCTGAGGAGATTATGTATGGTGTTGACCGGGTAACTACCGGTGCTGGCAGCGACTTGCAAAAAGCGGCTGAGCTGGCCCGTGATATGGTTGTTAACCAGGGAATGGGTAAGAAATTACGCGATCAAGTCTTCCACAGCGATGAAGGCATAATGATCGAACGACTGGTTCACGAACGGGAATATTCCGACGAAACCGCCAAAGTTATTGATGACGAAGTCGAAAGCTTAATTACCGAAGCCGCTAACCGGGCCCGTTTTGTAATTAAAGCTAACCGTGAAAAACTGGAAGCGTTAAAAGACCGACTACTGGAAAAAGAAACCGTTGATGCCGATGAAGCCCTGGAGATATTAAAAGGTTCGGTTATGCCGAAAGCTGCCGCGCTATATTAATTTATAACCGCAGGCATCTATATTTTAATCTGATGACGTGGGACAATATGATAGTGATTGCAAATAAATCCAGTTATCAATTATGAGCATACTCAGTCCAAAAAATACTGAAGCTGATGAGCGATCCAATGATGGCGTCGTACTACTGCTACAAGTACCCCGGACTAATGATAAAAAAGAACTGGCCGCCGAGCAGATGTTTGCTTCGCTGAACGGTTTGCTAACTATGCCCAGCAACGGCATCTTCAGTTCCGCGCGCCGCGAAAGAATCAGTTTTGAGATTGCGGTGCTTAAAAAAAGGATCGGTTTTTATGTTTGGACACCGGAATATTTAAAGAGTTTCGTCGAAGAACAAATTTACGCTCAGTATCCAACGGTCCATATATCGGAAATCGACGACTACACCATGAGCCAGGAGCAAACTTTCTCAACCGTTCTGGTTACCGAACTAAAGCTTGTTAATAATGATGCCCTGCCGATTAAAACCTTTCAGAACTTTGAAGTTGATCCGCTAGCGGCAATCACCGCGACTTTGGCAAAATTTGAAGATGACGAGGAAGCCTGGATCCAATTGATCCTGCGCCCGGCGCCGGCTAATTGGCACAAACAAAACGAAAAATATATTTCTAGCTTACGCGGTAAAAGCGGCGCCGGATTATTAAATACTTTTTGGAATGGAACTGGCGCTAAACCGGAAGCCGCCAAATTAAGCGATTACGAGCAAACCCGGGTTACTGCTGCCGAAGAGAAAAGCCAGAAATTAGCTTTTGAAAGTTACATCCGGATCGTTTACCGCAGTAATTTGTCAGCCGATCACGCCAAATTACGAGCCCAGTCGATAATTGCCAGTTACAAGCAGTTTAATACGACATATCTCAATGGTTTTGAGCAAAAGCGGGTGGCTAATGATCCATATCTAGAAGCTTTATACCGGGCCAGGGAATTTAATCACCGGGGTTTTATATGCAACATTGAAGAAGTTGCCACTCTATACCACTTACCGCACACCAATGTTGAAACACCCTATATTTTGTGGGCCTTATCGCAAACTGCCGAACCGCCGGCTAACTTGCCAATTGTTACTTCGCAACAGCGGGAAGATATTAGCCCGATTGCCGCGACTAATTTCCGCGGTCACAATACAATGTTTGGCATGCCCCGAATTGACCGAGGGCGGCATCTTTACATTATTGGACAAACTGGTGTGGGAAAATCAGCCCTGCTGGAACTGCTGACAATCTCGGATATTTATAGCACTTACGGCTTTGCGGTTGTTGACCCCCACGGCGATTATGCGATCAGTATCTTACGGCGTATTCCAAAAGAACGAGCAAACGACGTTGTTTATTTCAACCCAGCCGATACGGAGTTCCCGATTGCCTTTAACCCGATGGAAGTCTACGACCAAAAGTTAAAAACCCATACTTGTTCGGAGCTTATTGGCGTCCTTAAACGAATGTTTGAGTCATGGGGGCCGCGGTTGGAATATATCTTACGCTACAGTATTTTGGCGCTGCTTGATTATCCCGAAGCCACCATGCTGGATATAACAAACATCTTAACTGATAAAAAATTCCGGGCTAAAGTCATCCGCTATGTATCTGATCCAGTAGTCCGAAACTTCTGGAATGTGGAGTTTGCAAGCTGGAATGATAAATTTGCAGCTGAAGCGGTTGCCCCGGTACTTAATAAAGTCGGTGCTTTTACGGCTAACCCGCTAGTGCGTAATATTATCGGGCAGCCGAAGAGCAGTTTTAACATTCGCAGTATTATGGATGAACATAAAATCCTAATCGTAAATTTAAGCCGCGGCTTAGTCGGCGAAGATAACGCTGCCTTGCTGGGAGCACTTCTAATTACTAAAATTCAGTTAGCGGCAATGAGCCGGGCGGATATACCTGGCGAAAAGCGGACTCCTTTCTATTTGTACGTCGATGAATTCCAAAACTTTGCCACTGATTCTTTTGCCACGATTTTAAGCGAAGCTCGAAAATATGGACTTAATTTAACAGTCGCCAACCAATATATCGCCCAGATGCTACCCCAAGTCAGGGACGCCGTTTTTGGCAACGTTGGCTCCATTATTGCCTTTAGGATGAGCCCTGACGACGCTTCAGGCATGACAAAATATTTTGAGCCTAAATTCACAGATTTTGATTTAGTTCATATGCATAACCAGCATTTTGTGGTCAGCATGACGATAGAAGGTGAAAAAGTCCAGGCTTTCTCGGCTATAACATTAACCCTGCCACCGCAATCCGAAGACAACTCACCGATGATAATCGATCACAGTCGTTCGTTATATGCCATCAGCCGCGAATCGGTGGAGCGTTATGTCGGCGAGAGATATCTGTCATCTGCCGATCAAGTCCAACAAAAAACTTTGCCAGCTAATCCGATTGCCCCAACGCCGCCTACTCCAGCTTTACCGAAACCGTCTCCGGCACTACCCCCGCATCATGAACCGTCGGATATTTTAGCCCATGCTGCACTGCACGGTGCTGATGTGGTCGAAGTTCTGCCGTCTAAACCAAAACGACATCGGACGCGGCATCGCAAACGCAAGCGACCCGGTGATCTGCAACCGATATACACTCATGATAATGTCAACAATCCACAGGCTCTGCAGGAGCATACTATAAAATTACGCTAATTAATTTAAAGTTAGCTTTTTTAAAAATAAACATGGAAAACCAACTTAAAAACGGCCAAATCTTCCAGCAAGTATTGCGTCACTATACTCCGTCCAACGCCGTGCATGAAATACTCTTCGAAATGAAATTGGTGCTGCTGGTGGCGCCTTCGGCCGGTGGCCACAGCACATTAATCAATGAACTGTTAAAAACCGGTAAATACCGCTTTATCGTATCTGATACGACCCGTTATCCCCGGCGTAATGACGGAGAACTAGAGCAAAATGGCCGTGAGTACTGGTTTAGAAGCGAAGCCGAATTGCTTAACGGTTTAAAACAAGGTCTTTATCTTGGCCCGGCGATCATACATCACCAACAGGTATCTGGAATTAGTTTAACTGAGTTGCAGAAAGCCAAAGCTGACCCCAAAATTCCGATTACTTCAGTAGATTTCGTTGGTGCTGAGGCCATCTATGAACAGACTAACGGCGTGACCGTAATCTATATTTTACCGCCATCTTTCCAGATATGGCTGAAACGGTTACAACAGCGTGGCGGCATGTCAGTTGATGAAATATATCGCCGTCTAGAAAGTGCTCATGCCGAACTGCGCAGCGCTCTTATTAGACCGTATTACCATTTTGTGGTTAACGACGATCTGGCTCTGGCAGTCAAACAAACCGAAGCGGTTATCAATGGGGCTTATATTGACGATCGGCAGCAAGCGCTAGATGTCGAACTAGCCAAACAACTATTTGATGAGCTCAATAATTACTTAGTTGAATACCATCACCACTCTGTTTAAGTCGACCTAAAAAAGCCCACTTAGCACTCTTGACATATGAGTGCTAAATACCTATCATATATTAAGAGCTAGCACTGTAGGTTAGTGAGTGCAAGCCATTAATTATGACTGATAGACAACAACAAATTTTAAGCGCCATTGTTGAACAGTATGCAGAAGTGGCAAGTCCGGTAGGCAGCAGTTTGCTGGCCAAAGTATTTAATGTCAGTTCGGCGACTATCCGAGCGGAAATGGCTGAGCTGGAGCGGATGGGCTTCATTATGCAGCCCCACACCAGTGCCGGCCGTGTACCGACCGATAAAGGTTACCGCGTCTATGTTAACGGTGTAAGTTATGAGAAACCGCTGACTAATGAGCTAAGGGCTGAACGGGCCATTAGTGCACGAGTGGAAAGCGGCGGCTTACCAGAACGGGCAATCCGTAATGCCGTTGAAACGCTAGTCGAAGCTACCAGTAATTTAGGGCTGGCTACCATCGACAATCGTCTTTATATGAGCGGCCTATCAAATTTATTCGGCCAACCGGAATTCTTAAACGGCGTTCAAGCCCAACAGGTAGCCAGATTATTGGATAACTTGGAACCATGGCTGTATGAAGCGTCACCGAATGAGCTACTAAATGTTTATATCGGGCATGAAAATCCAATCGGCCGGAGCGCTGGTTGTTCGTTAATTATTAGCCGTTTTCGCAGTCCTTATTCCGATCATAGTTATATTGGCGTGCTGGGACCGACCCGCCAAAGTTACCGCGAAGTAATGACCTTGGTTAAGTATGCCGGTGAAGCGCTAGAGGATACACTCTATGGCTAAACCATCCCCCAAATTATCAGTCAAGGAACTAGAAGCGCTTAAGCAACAGATCGCAGAGCTAACTTTAGCACTGCAACGGGAACGAGCTGATGCTATGAACGTGCGTCGCCGGTCTGAAGAGGAACGCCTCAAGTTAGCTGATTTTTACAAAGCCTTAGTTATCCAACAACTGCTGCCAGTGATTGATGATCTGGAAAGATCATTTAAGCACGTTCCCAAAGAGCTTACGGGCAATAGTTATGTCCAGGGTGTCGAGAGTATAATCAAACAATTTGAGAAAGTCTTAGCGGACATCGGAGTGGAACGGATTGCGACTGTTAATTCAGCATTTGACCCGCGCTATCATGAAGCAGTTGTTATGGAAGACGGTGATGGCACTAAAGAAATAGTCAGCGAAGAACTGCAATCTGGTTACAAAATTGGTGATGAAATCATCCGACATGCCAAAGTAAAAGTAAAAATGGAGTAAAACCGACCGAAATATAACATTATTGATTTTTAATTATTGAAATAACTTTTTAAGAATAGGAGTAAAAAATGGCAAAAATTATCGGAATTGACTTAGGCACGACTAATTCGGCAATGGCTGTAATGCAATCAGGCAAGCCGGAAGTTATCGCTAATTCAGAAGGAACAAGGACTACGCCGAGCGTAGTGGCTATCAACAAGAATGGCGAACGGCTGGTTGGGCAAGTAGCCCGCCGCCAACAAGTGACCAATTCCAAGAATACGATTTATGAAGTTAAGCGGCTAATCGGCCGGCGCTGGGAAGATAAAGAAGTTCAGCGTGATCTTAAGCTAATGGGTTTTGAAATTGTTAAAAGCGGGCAAGGCTTGAAAGTTGTTATGGGCGATAAGCAGTATAGCCCGGAAGAAATTAGCGCCATGATACTTGGTAAGCTAAAAACTGATGCCGAAGCCTTTTTGGGCGAACCGGTTACCGAGGCTGTGATTACTGTACCGGCTTATTTTGATGACTCCCAGCGCCAGGCAACTAAAGATGCCGGCAAGATTGCCGGACTGGAAGTCAAACGGATTATTAACGAACCGACTGCGGCGGCACTGGCCTATGGATTGGATAAAGAAAACAAGAAAGATGAAAAAATTGCCGTTTATGATCTAGGTGGCGGTACTTTTGATATTTCTATTTTGGAACTTGGCGAAGGTGTTTTCGAGGTTAAATCAACTAATGGTGATACGCATCTGGGTGGAGCCGACTTTGATCGGGTGATTGTTGATTACTTGCTTGATGAATTCAAAAAAGCCCAAGGCATTGATCTATCAAGTGATAAAGCCGCCATGCAGCGGCTACGCGATGAAGCCGAGAAAGCCAAAATTGAGCTAAGTACTACTACTGAGGTAGATATTAATTTACCTTTCTTGACGGCTGATGCCGAAGGACCGAAACACTTCGAGCATAAGCTTACTCGGGCTAAACTCGAACAACTTGTGGCTGATCTAATAAACCAGACCCAAGTACCATGCGAGAAAGCGTTAAAAGACGCTGGGCTCAAAGCCAGCGA
Source organism: uncultured Candidatus Saccharibacteria bacterium (assembly GCA_963749175.1). Taxonomy (GTDB): domain Bacteria; phylum Patescibacteriota; class Saccharimonadia; order Saccharimonadales; family UBA4665; genus DATKGQ01. The sequence continues at coordinate 101,528 of CAVVLM010000004.1, read as the reverse complement.
CATCAACGCCGTAGTTTTAGTCGGCGGTATGACACGCATGCCAGCAGTCCAGGAGAAAGTTAAACAAATTTTCGGACAAGATCCAATGAAAGGCGTTAACCCAGATGAAGTAGTTGCAGTGGGTGCGGCTATTCAGGCAGGCGTGTTGCAAGGTGACGTTAAAGACATTTTACTACTAGATGTCACGCCGCTTAGCTTAGGCATTGAAACAATGGGTGGCGTGATGACCAAGCTAATTGAGCGCAACACCACTATCCCGACTAGTAAAAGTGAGGTCTTCTCGACCGCTGCTGACAGCCAGCCGCAAGTTGAAGTCCACGTACTACAAGGTGAGCGCGAAATGGCTGTGGACAACAAGTCACTTGGCCGCTTCATTTTAGATGGTATTCCACCTGCTCCACGCGGCATCCCCCAAATTGAAGTAACTTTTAACATTGATGCCAATGGTATATTGAACGTTGCAGCTAAAGACAAGGGGACCAATAAAGAGCAAAGCATTACGATTCAGGAAAGCGGTAATCTAGATAAGACCGAAGTCGAAAAAATGGCCAAAGATGCTGAGGCTCATGCCGAGGAAGACAAGCAAAAACGTGATCTGATTGAAAACCGTAACATGCTTGATGGTGCGATCTATCAAGCCGAGAAGCTGCGTAAAGATAATGAGAAAAAACTCAGTGACGATGACATGAAAACTCTCAACCAAGCGATTGACACCGCTAAAAAAGCCGTCGGTGACGAAAAAGCCGTTAAAGAGTCATATGAAAAAGCTCTAAAAGAACTTAACGATACCCTCATGCCAATCGGTGCTAAGATGTATGAGGCTGCCAGCAAAGACAAGTCAGACGCAGCCGCTACCGATACTGAAAAGACAACTGAAGAGCCTGCAAAAGGCGACAGCGAAGAGCCGATTGAAGGTGAGGTCGTCGACAAAGAGAAGTAGTTCAGGTACTTCTAAATAAGCAGCTATAGGAAAAACATTGGATAATGAGTTAGTCGAACTGGTTATAAGCTGTACTAGCTGGCAAAAGGCCTACGCTCTGATTGATGAATTATTCGCGTCTAAGCTACTGCTATCGGCTGAGTTTATGCCAATGCCTAGCGCTGAGTCGACCGGCGATAATGACGCGCTCCAAGTTAAAGTCGTAATTATGGCTAATTCGCCTGATATCGCTGCCATCAAGCGCCTAATTAAACGGGCCCAACACACAGCTACTTTAACTAAAGGCGTACCAGCTTTTACTAGCGCCGTAGGCAGCATTAAATAAGGGGACTTGATGGCAAAACGAGATTATTACGAAGTACTAGGCGTTAACAAAAATGCCAGCGCTGATGAAATTAAAAAAGCTTTTCGGCGTTTGGCAGTCGAGCATCATCCGGATCGCGGTGGCAATGAAGAAAAATTCAAAGAAATTAACGAAGCCTATGAAGTGCTAAAAGATACCGATAAACGGAAACGTTACGACCAATTCGGCCATGCCGGGGTTGGCACTAGCGCCGCCAGTGACGGCAACCCGTTTGCCGGCGGTTTTGGTAATAGTCAGGGAGTTAACTTTGACTTCGGTGATTTGGGGCTAGGCGATATTTTTGAAAGTTTTTTTGGCGGCAATCAACGCCGGGCTCACAACCAACGAGCCGTTGGCCATGATGTCGAGACCCGAGTTGAAATTAGCTTTGAGCAAGCAATCTTTGGGACGGAAGTCGATCTACACCTAAATCTGGAAGACACTTGTCCCCACTGTAGGGGCACGATGACAGAACCGGGTTATGAGCTGAAAACTTGTGATACTTGCCACGGCAGTGGGCAGGTTGTCAACGTCACCCGGACGATTTTTGGCAATATCCAGCAGGCCACAGTTTGCCCCGTTTGCCATGGTAATGGCAAAGTTCCGGAAAAAACTTGCACTGTCTGCCATGGGCGGGGAACGCAAAAATCGTCGCAAAAGATCGTATTAAAAATTCCTGCTGGCATTGACGACGGCGCCACGATTCGATTGCGTGAACACGGCGAAGCCGTAGCTAACGGTGAAAAAGGTGACTTATACGTTAATATTCGGGTTAAACCGCATAAAAAATTCACCAGGGAAGGCGATCTGATTTTAAGCGAAGAGCATGTCAATATGATTGATGCAACGCTGGGAACTGAAATTACGGTAGAGACAGTCGACGGCCCTGTCCGGATGAAAGTCCCAGCTGGTACCCAGTCACATTCCGACTTTAAATTATCCAATCACGGCGTGCCACATCTGCGCAGCAGTTCGCGCGGCGCGCACATTGTTACCATTATCGTAGATACGCCGACTAAACTATCGAAATACCAAAAAGAGTTGTTGGAAGCCTACCAAGAGCACGACTAGAAGTGTCACCGATTTAGCCTAACGCTAATAACTATATTGATATTCCCGGGTTAGATAAATTCCATAAGCACTGTTGAGCGAACATTGTTGGATAGATGAGCAGGTAGCGAAGTCGTTTTTTATGTAATCATAGAAAGTTGCCTCTTTTTGCTGTAGGTCATTACCTGAAACGTTTGGTGCAAATTGATGGACCGGATAGCCAATGTAAAACCTGATTGGTATAGCTACCTGGTTGGCATAAGCCTGGGTTTCATACTGCTTATAGGCTTGTTTGACATACAAACTGACAGTCAGATGGTCGCTATGATCGTGATCAATACCTGCACCGTTATAATCGGACTGGGTATTTATTATTGTGGCGGAATAAGTATCCAGTAAATTACTCAGAGCAGCTGTTAAATCAGCCGAAGAATAGTACGATTGGTTATCAACAGAATTGATAGTTTTAATTGATCCTTTATACAGCTTAGCCAGGCTTTGAAAACCCGAATCTATAAATCCCTGTCCCTGTAAGTTCCCGTCCGGCAGTTTCATAAAGATTAAAGAGTGTTTTGAGTCGCCCTTGGGATTAGCTACTTCAATAAATTCGTGGTCGGATAGCTCGGCGATTCTTTGGACCCAAAGTGTATCTTGACTGATGCCCAGCATATTATCATAGGCCATTTCAGATCCTTGCTCGCGGCTAAGCCAATAGTATTCGCCCTTACCCGCGTCACCGGCCGTCAAATAGACTGTTCGGATACAATAACCGGCTTGGATTTCGTGGGTTAAATCAGGATTCATGAACAAGATATCATCATCTTCATGGGCAACAATATTCATAACTGTTGCAGTATCGCAATTCGTATAAGGCAGTTGGCTTAAGCTAACAGGCACTACAGTTGCCGGATTGGTTCCTGGCGGGGATATTGCAGGAGCGCTTTTAAGGATTCCTTTATCATAATATAGCAGTAGCTCATAGGGATGAATTAATGTCCCGGAAATTAATACACTGGTGTTGGGTCGGCCGTAGTTATTGACAACTTGTTTAAGCGTGCAATTCGGATAATTTGTCAGGTTGCCGTTCAATGTTAATAAGTAGGCAAAGCTGTGTTTGTGTAAATCCGGTTGCCACGATTTACTGCTAAGAATCTGCTGCGGTTGGGTGCAGTTTGCTAACGGCATAACGGTAAGTTTGTTTTGCGCTACTAGATTAATGGGTAACACCCGCCAATAATCCCCAACCAGCACATCCACCGGATCGCGGGCTAACACGTGGGCAACTGTTGCGTTGTGCTTATTTTGGGTAGCTAACGCATTTTTATCAGTTGTGTAAATACTGCTGTTCATAAATAGACCAAATATAATAGCAATAATTATTAGCAAACCTGAACCAACAACTAACTCTGACTGCCAGCGCTTGCTTCTGACATAAGCGGCGATTGAGATGAAAACGGCAAAAAGGCCAATTGTTAAATAGCGGGCATCAATGGCGTAGTTATGCTTGGTTACAATAAAACTAATCAAAGCAACCACCGTTGTCCAAATTAACATAATTGACAGTAGCGATGCTTTATCTGATTGAAACTTAGCCCGGCGGTTGGTCCAGCTTTTATGAATCAAGCTAGCAACCACATATAGGCCGAAGATTAAAATAGCGATATTAACCATATAAGCTGGGCCGCCAATACCAATCAAATGATTCATTAAGTTATGCGGGATATTCTTGATCGCTGTTGAATCAAATGCAGGATTAGCCCCAAAATTAGTGAACAAACCGAGTACTGCATATATAATTCCCAACCCAACATTAGAAGCCTGGCCGTTAAGGCTATATGAACCAAAGCTAGTCTGGTTAGTTAAATGAGTCAGATGAGTAGCATTTATTAGCGCTAGAACAGCGATTGCCAATATGGAAGCGAATAAACTTAGGCTTAACCAATTAATGGAGAAAGTTACTAACTTCCAAGCCCTACTACCGCCGTAAACAATCAAAGCAATTAACGCACCGCCGACGCTTAAAATCAGGAATAATTTATCACTGGCTATCAGCAGGCTTAGGCAGACTACTGCCAGCCAAAAACCCCAGCTTTTTATCTTTGGGCAACGGATAATAATTATCAGGCTTAGGATATAAACGATATACTCGACATTCCGCGTCGCCAGCATTGCCATATTGACAGGCACAATGCCGCCGGCATATGGCTGGACCGGCACTAGTAGTAGCACCGATGCCAAGGCTAAGCAAATCGTACCAAATATCAGCGGACGGCGTTCAATTTTATGAATAATCGCTAGCAGTCCACCAATTGTTAGCATGACAATAATGATCGTAAACACGATGAAATCAGTATTGCTTGAGCCGAAAAGTTTAATCAACAAGAAGATCGGCCATTTAAGTAGAAAACTATGCGTGCTTGGGAAAGTTGCATTGTGGAAAGTAGACGAGTTTTTAAATAAATCAGCATTGACCAGCTGGTCAGCATTGCCGGACTGGAGCCTGGCGCTGAGCAGCGACCAAAATAAAGTGGTAGCCAAAACAACTACAACCGCGAAAGCCACATATAATTTGGAAAATAAAGGCTGTTCTAAAACTTTACTAAGATCTTTACGCCATTGGCTTTTCTTAAGACGTGCGACAGTTGGCTTAGTAGTCTTACTTAAAGCCATGGTTTATTTTCCATTCTCATAGACCGGAAAATATGTTTTTTATATAGGTAGAAGTTCCAGATGGTAGTTATACCAAGAGCAATTGTCCGCGCCAGCACAGCTGGTACTGGCGGACATAATAATTTAGTCATTAACAATGTAAAAGCGAAATTAAATAGCACTAAAACTGAGAAAGCAATAATCTGCGGGATAAGAATCCGGTGGTGCATTGACCGGTCTTTAAAGGTTATAATTTTCTGCAGTAAAAACGAAATTATCAAGCCAAGCCAAAAGCTTAAACCAACCGCCATCACGGCACTAGCCCCCAGCTTTTGGGCTACTAAAATAACCAGCAGCTCAAACAAATAGACACTTATGCCAATAATTACATAGCGCTGACCGATATGACCAAAAAAAGTTTCCAGTTTGTCCTTCATAAAGATTTTGTCCGAGACTCGATACCAACTGACTTAGCATAGTCAATAATATAAAGCGGCCGCTGCTTACTTTGGTTATGAATCCGCGAAACATAAAGCGAAAGTATGCCCTGGGACATTAACAAAATTCCGACTAAAAACAGCAGCAATATGCCAAGCATAGCCGTGCCGGTAAAATTCCAGTGACCCGGATCGCCCAGTATTAATTGCTCAACAAGGACTACGACACCAAGTAAAAATGACGCAGTGGTAATGATAACCCCTAGATAGCCAAACAAAAAAAGTGGTTTAGGGGTTAGGGATGTGAAGCTATTGGCGGCCAGGCCCATCAGTTTATGTAAACTGTATACTGGCGATCCGCTCTGGCGCTGCTTAACTTTGAAGCTGATAAACTCACGCTTAAAGCCCAACCAATCAATTAAACCTCTGGTAATCCGGTCGGTCTCAGGCAGTGTTAAAAAGGCTTGCTGGACAGCTTTATCGATTAAACGAAAATCAGTTGATCCAATAATTAATTTTTGGCCGGAAACTTTATTGAAAGAAGCATAAAACAACTTTGCCAGTAATCGCTTAAACCAATTACCGCTGCTGTTATCAGCACGCAAACCAATAACCACTTGAGCGCCAGCTTGCCAACTCTTAATAAATTTTGGTATCAGTTCGACTGGGTGCTGGCCATCGCCGTCAAGCATTAAAATAGCCTGCCCTTGGGCGGCGGCAATACCAGCTGACAAGGCCTTTTCTTTACCAAAATTACGGGAAAAAGATATTAATTTGATCTTAGGATTAAGTTGGTGCCAATCATGTACTATTTGAGAAGTTTCATCATGGCTGCCATCATCACAGTAAATGATCTCATAATCGTGTGTGACCGTATGTAAAATATCCAGAAGAGAAGCATGAAAATCCGGTAATCCAGCAGCCTCGTTATAAACGGGCACCACGATAGATATTAAGTCAGTTTTATTATTAGGCATGATACAGGGTAATTATGGAGTCAATTATAACAAAATAAGCGGCTTTTATTTAACAGATACTTTTTAGTTTGTGCAAAAATGTTTATTTTTTATATAAAACACTTTTTGTTATACTAAACAAAATTTAAAAAATATAATGTTTATGCTAGGAAAATAAATTAAAAAGTGTTATAATATGTCATAGTGTTAGCAAGTAATAAGGAATAGATTTATCTATGTCAGCTATAAATTTACGTAAAATTCGTACTATTGGTCGCCATACTTTGATTTCTATGCCTGATTATCAGCTAATCGATGTGCCGGCTAAGATTGACACTGGTGCCTATAGTTCTTCGATTTGGGCAAGTAATATTAAAGTTGTTGACGATGAGCTGCGGTTTACGCTGTTTAATAAGCAGTCGCCTTTTTATTCTGGCAAAGTGATTAAGACAAAAACCTTTAAAGTGCTAACTATTAGAAATTCTTTTGGTCATACTGAACTGCGCTACAAAGTGCCTCTTAGGGTAAAAATTGAAGATCGGTTAATGAAGATCCAATTTACACTATCCAACCGCTCGGCTAACCGGTTTCCAATACTAATTGGCCGCCGGACCCTACAAAGCCGCTTTGTAGTTGATGTTTCGATGGCGCCAACAGTAGTCGAAAGTAATGAAATTGTTAGTGATAATATTGTGCGAGACAAAAATACCGGTTCGTGGTATTGTTTGGGAGTTAACAAGGCTCAACAGTTAAAGTCAAGTCTTACGACCAATGGTAAAAAGGCCTTGAAAACGTTTTTTGCAGCAATTGAATAACTTGTTATTAGAGGAGAGTTAAAATGAGAATAATTATTCTTTCCAAAGAGCGTGGCAACTACTCAACCCGGCGCTTAAAAGAAGAAGCCATTCTGCGCGGTCACGAAGTGCGGGTGATTGATTATGGTAAATGCTATGTGACTATTGAGAGAAACGCCCCAGTAGTTCGTTATGAAGGTGAAGAAGTTAAGGATGTTGACGTAATCATTCCGCGGATTGCAGCGTCCCTCACGATGTATGGCAGTTCTATTGTGCGCCAATTTGAAATGCAGAACGTATTTACAACCACCAGCTCAATTGCCCTGGTTCGTTCCCGCGACAAATTGCGCAGCATTCAGCTGCTGGCTAAAGCCGGAGTTGATATCCCGAAAACTGTCTTTGCGCGGGAAACCGCCGAGCTCCAAAACGTGATTGAGCAAGTTGGTGCCGCGCCGCTGATTATAAAAGTTGCCCGCGGTACTCATGGCAATGGTGTGGTGTTAGCTGAGACTTCCAAAGCAGCCCGTGCGGTGATGCAAGCTTTTTATGTGGAAGGAGTGTCTTTCCTAGTCCAAGAGTATATAGCTGAGAGTTCCGGTACGGATATCCGTGTATTTATTGTCGGCGGTAAAGTAGTCGCCAGCATGAAACGGCAAAGCCTAAACGAGGACTTCCGGTCTAATATCCATCAAGGTGGCACTGGTAAGCCGACTAGATTAAGTGACGAAGAGCGTAAAATTGCTCAGAAAGCAGCCCGGGCCATGGGTTTATCAATTTGCGGTGTTGACATTATTAGATCCAACCGCGGTCCACTGGTACTGGAAGTTAATGCCAGTCCGGGTTTTGCTATTGAAAAGGTTACCGGCCATAATGTAGCAGGTAAGATCATCGAATATATCGAACAAAATGCAAAAGGTAGACGCCGCAAAGATCGTATTGGCGCTTAAATGGCGATGGGCAATCGCCACGGCTTTAGTTTTAGTATTATTAGTAATTGCTCTAGCGTGGGCTAATAAACCATCCTCGCAGCCAACCTCATTGATTGTTAACGGTAAGCAAATAACACTGATGGTATCTAAAACTCCTCAGCAGCTAGAAACTGGTTTGGGTAACCGCGCCTCATTACCGCCAAATGAAGGCATGTTGTTTGTATTTAACGTGCCAGCAGTCCAGTGTTTCTGGATGAAAGACATGCACTTTCCGATTGATATTATCTGGCTGAGTTCTGTTAAACAGATTGTCTATATTCAAGGAAATGTTTCACCAAATACTTATCCCGAGTCTTTTTGCCCGCCTAATTCCGCCCAATATGTGATTGAGCTTAATAGTGGACAAGCCCATGCACTCCAACTTGAAGTAGGCCAAGCGCTTAAGTTCTAAACGCTAATGCTGTAGTATGAGAATATGACACCTCTAGTGCTCTTTGGTATAATTGTCGCCGCGCCGATTATCCTAATAATGGTTGCCCGGGTTAATGCAGCAATACTATTTATGAGCATCTGTGTCGGTGAAGTGTTGGTGCAATATCTCGGCAGCGACGCAGCGACTGTAGTTACAGCGTTCTCTGCCCACGGCACCCAGTTCAGTAACAGCACAATTAGAATCTTACTATTATTCTTGCCAGCTATATTAACCATGATATTTATGTTTCATAGCGTAAAAGGGTCCAAGCTAATTTTAAATATTCTGCCAGCAATTGGGACCGGTTTATTAATTACTCTACTAATTGAACCGTTACTATCCAAGAGTATGCAACACACTCTTGGTAAAGAAACATTATGGCAAAATGTTTACCAAACCCGAGCTTTGATAGTGGGTATCGGCGCCTTGATTAGCCTGTTTTTCTTGTGGTTTCAACACCGCCAATCCTGGGGCGGTGAGCGTGCCCATAAATCAAAACGTAGTAGTTAGACTGTCATTAATAGAGAGCCACCACTTGTAGATAAAGAGCGAAACATTTATACTTGACACGACGTAATCTAACTCTTACAGATTAGTTATAGTCTAACGTTTCTAACGTTATCAATATGGGCCCATAGCTCAGTTGGTTAGAGCACCTGCCTTTTAAGCAGGGTGTCGCGGGTTCGAGTCCCGCTGGGCCCTCCACTAAATCATAGATGGCTATTGACACAGTGTATCCTACAGAGTACATTATTAGATACTAGGAGGAATACAATGAATGTTACAACTATTTCAAAATTTCGTAAGAATACCAAAGATTATTTTGACCAGGTAATTGAAGATAAAGATACGCTTCTCATTACTCGTAGTGATGGTCAAACGGTAGTAGTTATGACGTTGGATGACTATAATTCTAAAGTTGAAACTGACTATTTAAACAGTAGTGAAGCGAACAGGAAACACTTAGAAAAGTCAATCGCTCAAGCTCGCGCAGGTAAAGCGAAGAAGCATGATCTTATAGAGGTCTAACATGCCTCAGCGAAATATTTCATTTACGCCAAACGGATGGCAGGACTATCAGTATTGGTTTAACCAAGATGAGAAAACTCTTTCTAAAATCAATAAACTAATTAACGAAACTTGTAGAGAACCTTTTATTGGAACAGGTAAACCAGAACCACTAAAGGAAAACTATGCTGGTTATTGGTCAAGACGTATTGATAAACAAAACAGGATAGTTTATTCCGTCACTGACAGCAGCATTGTAATTGTAGAGTGCAGATTTCATTATTGAGTTATGCCTAGTGAAACAGTAAATACCTTTTTATTATCTTTCAAAATGGTTACAATAGCTTCACAGTAGAACCTCCATGCCGCCTATGTTCAAAACAGAGGTAATTTGCCTCTGTTTTTGCTATTATGGAGATATGACAGCTGCCGCTGAAATCAAAAATCAAAACCAACCAATTGTTAATGTGCATTCATTTGCCATGCGGTTTGGTCATAAAGAGGTTATTAAAGACTTATCTTTTACGGTAGAAAAAGGGGAAGTATTTGGTTTTCTGGGGGCAAATGGTGCTGGTAAAACTACCACTATCCGCGCCCTGCTTAGCTTATATGAACCAGCTAGTGGCACTCTTTTGGTAGACGGCAAGCGATACAGCCCGGACATGTCTGGCCTCATCGGTTATTTACCGGAAGAACGCGGCTTATACCGCAATGAGCCGGTTATTAACACTATGGTTTATTTTGCGGTTTTACACGGGCTAAGCGAAAGCGAAGCCAGGAAACGGGCTTTAGTATACTTAAAACGAGTAGGCCTGGAAGATAAAGCCAATGAGCGGTTAGTTAAATTGTCTGGTGGTCAGCAGCAAAAAATCCAATTGGGAGTAACCATATTGCATGAGCCAAGCTTGATGATTCTAGATGAACCCACCGAAGCGCTTGACCCAGTTAACCGCTCGCTATTAATGGATATTATAGGTGAGCAACAAGCTAATGGTGCCACCGTAGTACTGGTTACGCACCGCATGGATGAAGTTGAGCAGTTATGTGACCGGATTCTACTTCTTAAAGACGGTTCAGCGGCCCAATACGGCACACTCGATCAAGTCAAAGCTAATTTCGGCTCGCGTGTTATTGCTCTAAATTACGGCGGTAAATTACCAGTAAATGACAAATTGTATAAAGTAACCAAGCGCTTACCGCGTTATGCTGAGCTAAGTTGGGACGAGAATAAAACAACTGATGAAGTACTGCAGTTTTTGGCTAACCATAAAGATCTGCATTTAACAACTTTCGAAGTCCGTAGGCCATCGCTTAACGATATCTTCATCCAATTGTATAAAGACCAGGAGTCGAGCAATGAGTAATCTGCGCAGTGTGATTAGGTTTGAAGTGTGGCGGTCGCTCAAAAAAAAGAGCTTTTGGTATGCCACGATTGCCATTCCGGTAATAATTATCTTAATTTTTGTGGTTGATTATGCATCCAGCAACCATGCCAATAAGGCTAGTCAACAGCAAACTCAATCTTATTCCAAAAACTCCAAGCTAGCAGTATTTGATCAAACCGGACTAATTAACAAACAACTTTTATCAGGGCAGCATATAATTATTGAACCAAGCAAACAAGCCGGTATTACCGCCGTTACTAATAAAAGCCTAACCGCCTTCTTTTATTATCCTAAAGATGTTTCTAAAGCCGGCATTCAAGTTTACGCCCAAGACCAGGGAATTTCTTTCTCGCCGCCTTATAACACAGTGGCCATCCAACTATTAAAGCAAAGCGTGGTAGACATAGTTGGCACCGTCACCCACAATAACCAAGCTGTAAACATCCTACAAAAAGACCCAAATGTCACAGCCATAGCTTATAAAAATGGCAAGCCGACTAAAGGTTTAGCAACGATTGATTGTGCCAGGACTATTTGGCATAATATTTTTAGTCCTATCTATAATGCTGTCCTATTTACAATGCCTCGACTGAGGAAAAAGAAAATCGGATGGCCGAGATACTACTAACCACGATAAATCGCGCAGTCTGGTAATTGGTAAAATTTTATCAATCTTTGCTCTTGGGCATGGTGCAGCTGATGGTTATAGTTGTTCCTTTGTAATAGGTTACTTACTGTTTAGGCATCATATAACATTGCCAGGCGGAGTTTCATTAAGTCATATCCCGCTTGATCCTCAAGCTATAGTGATCGGCTTGCTGTTTCTGCTACTGGGTCTAATAATGTTTACCAGCATTTTAATTGGATTCAGCTCACTATTCCCTAGTGCCCAAGAAGCTAGCCGTTATTTGTTCATTGTTGTAGTGTGGGTATATATTCCGCTCTATGCGCTAGGTTACATTGTAAGCTCACCACATGCCTTGATTGTTACAGTATTTTCTTACTTCCCATTGACGGCACCCACAACCGTACTACTGCGAAATGCTGTCGGCACCATCATCTTCGGGAGGGGCAGCTATCTCATTTGACTATATTAATAATCGGCATCGTCCTGGCAATTATGTTCGCTGTACGGGCTTTTCGTCAGGGGCCATGGCCTATAGCCGCCGTATAAATCTTAAAGAATTAATCCATTAACATTTGGACAAAACGGCTTCGGTATATTAAGATTAAACAACCAACATGTTTAAAACCAAAAATAAAAAAATATTTAGTAAGTATATTTCAACCTATGAGAGGGTTGACTTGTTATAGTGCCGGACTGCCTGGATATCCCAGTAATTTCAGTCGGGATACGCTTATATCGGGAATTATTTCGTCCAACGCAGTACCTATTAGAGAGCCAGCTACTGATGAGCTTAAAACACCAAGGCCAAAAATATGATCCCATCACAGGCGAAGAACCTGGTAAGATCCACCACGAATTCCCAGGCGTTATGGTTAGCCCGCCCTTCCTTAGTACCTATGACGCCTGCGATACGACGGCACTTTATCTGATCGGCTTAGAAGCACTCTGGCATTTGAATAATAATCACTCAGAGAAATTAAGCGAGCAGTTATAAAAACAGCATTGAGAGTGCAGTAGCATACATCAAACGACATATCAAGGAAGATATTTTCTGGGATTTTCCGCCGCTGAAGGAAGACCATTTTTCGCTACGAGTTACTTATTGGAAAGATTCTTGTCCTTGCCTGATGTAAACGGTCGGATTGAGCCGACCTATCCGGTAGCATATGGTTTAGTTCAGTTTCAGGTCGCCAGAGCATTGCTGGCGGCTTCAGCGCTGCTTAATGACATAACTTAAAGCTCAAGCCGATAAGCTTTATAAAAAGGGAATTAAAACCTTTATGTCGGAAATACGCATACTGCGTTGAGCATGGACCGCTCCGATAGACTTGAACAAAGCTCATCCGATGAACTACATGCCTTATCTTATATCCCAAAGAAATACGCGCCACTAATGCCCTTAACTGCGATTAGCCAACGGGCAACAGATCTAACAACTACTGTTGGAATAGCAAGTACGCCTAGGGAAATCGGCCAGAAACTACTCAATCAATATCACGGTTATGTGGTATGGATTTTCGAGCAGGCTCTAATAAATTATGGCTGTTTGAAATTTGGTTTAAACGAAATCGCAAGTATAACTAAGCGTTGCCGGCCTTATATTGGGAACGGACAAGAGCTGATTTTAATTGAACCGACTATCAAACCGCTGGGAAATAGTAACCAGCTTTGGTCAGTAGCAGCAAAAGCCTATTTTACCGATCGAGCTTTACGGCGTAATCTATATTGGCTCTAGCACAATAATAACCTTTTAGCTCATAGTTAGTTCCAAAATTCTGGTCAACAATATACAGCTTAGATTATTCGCTTAGTTAAGGAAATTTCCGCTGTTAAGAGGGTGTCTTTACTCATAACTTAAGCGGCGTATAATACTTAAAATATGGAGGAACTAAAAATAAAAATTAAATGGTTTTAACGGAAACAGATACACCAAACAAAGATCCCATACCAGTAAATCTAAAAGCACCGATTGCTCATATGGTTAGCGGCGAAATTCCCATTTCCCAAAATCCGATAGCCGAAAAAAGGGCCGAAGCCGACCGCAGCACTGAGGTTTTTCGTTTAACGCGCGATCCCTCAACCTATGAAGTAAATGTGGAAAGCGATATTACACTTGATGATTACAAGAAAATGACTTCACCGGAAGACTGGTCATTGCTGAGAGATTGGGCTCAGCGGCTTCATGGCAAACAGGTAGTATTTATTAATCCGACGATGGAGGGCGGGGGAGTAGCAATGATGCGGCCGCCAATTGTTCATCTTCTAAGACAGTTTGGCATTGATACTCGCTGGTACGTTATGTCAGGCCGAAAAAGCCACGACGATCCCGATCCTTTTGTTTTTACCAAGCAGATGCACAACATTTCGCAGCGCCGCGCCTCGCCCGATGACCGGATTTCGGAAGAGGGAAAAGCCATACACAGACTTTGGGCAGCCGATAATGCCGCGGTATTAATTAATCAGGAGGCAATAAGAAAAGCTGATGTCGTAGTGATTGATGACCCGCAGCCTGCCCCGCTAAAAAAATATATTGACGCCGTTAATCCTAAAGCTAAAATAGTCTGGCGCAGCCATATTGACACCAGCGAGCGCCTGATGGCCGACCGGTCCACGCCGCAAGGCGATGTTGCCGCTTATTTGTTGGATGAATGCGGCATTAAAGATGTCGATGCTATTATCACTCATCCGGTAGACTCCTTTGTTTACCCTGGCATGTGGGGAAAAACTTTTTTTGCACCAGCGACGATCGAGTTACAAGATGACCTTAACCGCTCGCTGAGTGAGCTCGAAATCAAAGACGGCATCGATTTTATAAATTCGGAAATAGCTGTCAAAAACGCTGAACTTATTGCTCAAGGTCGGAGCATAGATTTACAATCGGCTATCGACCCGACCCGTAAACGCCTGGCATTAGTGGCCCGTTTTGATGAATCAAAGGGCATGGACAAAGCCATGGCGCTTGGTGTACTGACCCGGCAGAAATTGCGGGCTTCCGGAATGCCGGAGTCTGAGCTGCCGCAAATAATTATTGTTGGCAACGGATCGGTCGACGACCCCAGCGGCATACCAATGTTTGAAAAAATGCTGCGTATTCGCCGCGAGCATTACGCACGCGACAAAGAAGATATTATTTTGATGCGGTTAAAGCACAACTATAAAGCGATTAATGCCCTGATGTATCCTTACCGTCAGGCTAACTTACATGATCTAGTGCCGGTAGTCGGCATGCAAACATCTGAAGCTGAGGGTTTGGAAACTCGCATTACGGAATGGATTCGCCACGGCGTACCAGTGGTCGTAGCTAACCGCGGCGGCATGCCGCTGCAGGTGATTGAAGGCCGCTCCGGACTTATCCTTGATTTTGATAAACCTAGTTTCGATCTGGAGAGAGGAGCCAACTACATCCACCGGCTGATGAGCGACCCTGAATTGTTTGCAACCTTGCACGGAAGTTCATTAGAAGCGGCCAGCAAATATAACAGCCGCGAATTTGGTACTACTGCCAATGCTACTCGCCTACTCAGAATCTTCCACAGCGTCTTAACTGGCAGCGCTGCTGACAAACAGTGGAAAATCAGCGACCTGGTAGATTCAACTTCCAGATTAGCTGCTCAAAAACCTAGCCATCTGTAAATAGAATTTTTTACCTCTGTGGTAATTCTTACTTAAGATTGCTCTGGCTTTACCTAAAATAAGCGGGACAATCATAAATAAAGGAGACTAAATTGGGACAGATAATACATTTTGAAATTACGGCCGACGATGTGGCAAGAGCCAGGAAGTTTTATGAAATATTTGGCTGGCAGACCAAGAACGCCAATATGCCTGGAGCCGATTACTGGTTAGTCGATACCGGTACCAAAGATTTGGATAAAAACGGCGCGATTATGCCGCGCAGCTTTAAATCACAGCCAGTTATTAATTGGATAAAAGTTGAAAATATTGACGAGATGATAGATAAAGTAAAGAAAGCCGGCGGTAAGACGATTGATAAGAAACAAACTGTACCCGGTGTCGGTGAGACTATTTACGCGATTGATACCGAAGGCAATATGTTTGGCATGATCCAAACGTTTCCGATGGACAGCCAAAGTTTATAAATAATTCTTAAATCAAAGATTGCCCTAGACCTCAGGATTGATAGTAGGCACTTCATTGCGGGTATAGCCGATAATGATCTCTTTTACCATATCGGCGATCTCCTTCGGCTCGTGCTCGCTTTTAATGATGTATTTAACGGCACCTTTGGATAGAGCGGTTTCAGCATCCTGCTGGCCGGCTAAATTAGTCAGCATCACGACCGGTATGTTTTTAGTATTGGGGTCGGCTTTGAGCCGGTCGAGTACTTCCAGGCCGTTCATTTTAGGCATCATAACGTCGAGCATAATGATCGTGGGCTTTGCTATGGCTATCTTAGTTAAGGCCTCTTCGCCGTCCGCGGCGGTTTCCACGTCGTATTTTTCAAATGTAAAGATTTTCTGATACATCCGCAGCATTAGCGGATCATCTTCGACAATAAATACCTTAGGCATGCCCGTAATTATAAGCTTGAGTGGCAGCATTGTAAATTAAGCCGTATAAAGCCCGGAAAACTTGATTAGCTAACTATTGGAAACGGTGGATGCGACAGTTGTTGTTTTTTGGTAGCGACTGGAATGATAAAACTAAAACTGCTGCCGACATTTAGTTCGGAGTGCTCAAGTATAATCCTGCCGCCCATGTTCTCAATTATCATTCTGGAAATGTATAAGCCTAGTCCAGTGCCACGAGTTGTGTCCCGCGTCAGCAGGCTGTTACTGGCTTGCTGGAATTTATGGAAAAGCAGTTGTTGCGATTCAGGTGACATGCCCCGACCAGAGTCACTAACGGTAACCTTGATGTAATCCTTGCCGTCACTCAGTTTGGCATTAATTGTTATACCGCCGTGCTCGGTGTACTTGGCGGCATTGCCGACCAAGTTATAGACAACTTGCTTAAGTCGGTTTTCATCAGCCCAGACTGGTGGCAAAATGCCCAGCGTCAGCTTATCCAGCTTTAAGTAAATCTGCTTTTCATCAAGTACGGCTCGCATTTCGTAAGCCACGCTCTCGATTACTTTATCAATTGAGATCGGGCTATAGTTAAAGCGGATTTTGCCTTGCTCTAAGCGGGATAGATCAAGGAAATCATTAACTATCTTAATTAATCTAATTGAGCTGATATGGATATCTTCAATCATTTCTTTTAGCTGATGGTCGGTCAGGAGGTCCTTATAGTAATCCAGGATCATACTGCTATTGCCCCTAATACCAGTTAGCGGAGTGCGCAGCTCATGCGAAGCGATCGAGAAAAACTCATCTTTAGATCGTTCCAGAATTTTGGCTTCAGTCACATCGCTAAATAAAATTACTGTACCAACAACATCATTGTCTTTGTCTCTAATTGGTGCTCCAAAGATGCTTAAAATACGGTTAGCAAAAGTTACTTCAGAAATATTAAAGTACTGCCCGGTATGTTGACAAATGTCGATGGCCTTAGCTAGGTTAAATTTAGAAGCCATCAGTTTGTCTTCAATCATTGATAGGGTTAACTTAACTCGCAGCTCATCAGTATCCTTAGCGGTATGGTAGATACCAAACATATGCTCAAGCATGGCATTATAGGAAATTGAATTGTTATCGCGGAAGGTCATTAGCAAACCGACATCAAGGCTGTTAATGGCTGATTCCAAACGGATATGTTCTTCATTAAGCTGATGGGTCCGTTCATTAACTTTTAGCTCAATCAGTGTTTGATTTTGAGCTAAATCAGTTATATCGGTTAAGACTATCAGATAACCGCTAGGGTCATCCCCGGTGTTAATTTTTGAAATTGAAAATTTAGTGGTTATAACAGCGGTACTGGAGCTGCGGATATTAACCGAATCAATCGTATATGAATCTTGATCGCGTAAATGGTCAAATATCTTTTGATTTAGCTGCTCCGACGTCCACTGCTCAGCCAAGATGTCGGACAAGCTTTTATTTAATAATTCCTTAACTGATAATTCCAACATCTGCACTGCGCCAGGATTGGCATAACTTAAGCGAAGTTGCGGAGTTAAGCCAATGACAGCTTCGCTCATGGTATTTAGTATTTGATCAGCTACTAGGCTTGGCGTAAACCGGAAGAAGTGATGCTTTAATATGCCATAGCTGATAATTAAGCCAGTTATAGTCAGTAGCATGACGGCCATTGTTGGTACTACCGCCTTATTTAGAGATGGTAGCAGTCCATCAGTAATACTGCCCCCAAGTAGCGGCACAAAAATAGCGAACATAAACAACCTTGTCTGGAAACGCAGAGTTGGCTCGATCGTTCGGCGGCGGAACCGGAATAACATCATTAACGATAAAAGACTTAATAATATCACCCATAGCACAATAGCTTTATAAAGTGGCCCGGTAGGTACGACATAGCCCCAAGAAGTAGTTTTTACTGCGGCGACATTATAGTTTAATACCAGATTGGTTTTGCCATCAATTAAGATAAATAATGCTGAAACGGCTGCTAAAAGTGAGAATACAAAAGGACTTAATACCCGTTTTGAGCCAGTATAGGCCAGTGAAAACATATATAGCGCAACTGGGAAAAATACAGTGCCAATTACCGTAAAATGATTCCAGAAAATTACCGTAGCTGGGGTTGCGCTTATTCTAACTAAAAACTCAGCTCCCGCCCAAGCTGATAAACTGAGCAAAAATATAGAAAACCACATCAGTGTATATGTTCGCTCTTTAATTCTGGTTATTAAACCAAAGGCCACCAAGTTACTTATTATTGCGGTCATCGATAGTAGAGCAAAAATATTATAGTGAAAATTTAGCGATGCTGGCCTAGAATTATTTATGAAATAGACGTTTAAAAAGATGAAGAATATAACTGCCATGCCGACAACCGTGAAATGAATAATACGTGATCGCAAATCTTCGTCAGAATGCTTTTTCGTCGGTTGGGTTGGAGTAGTGGGCTGAGGCATAGCTATTAATCCAATTGTTTAGATATTCGTTTAGATATTAGATATGCCGGCCCAATCATTAATACTAAGAGAGCTGCTGTTACCAAAAAAGTTAACTCAATTGCTCGCCCGGCAGTTTGCAGGATTGAGCTCTGCGGCTTACCGATAAATAACATACCGACAATATTGCCATTAACATCTCGTAGCGGCGAAAAAACAGTTAAGTATTGGCGATTTAAGATGCTGGCTGTTCCGGCGTATGTTTTACCATTTTTTAGCACCTTATTAATAATTGGCGAACTTGTCTCATTGATCCCTACCAGCCTAGTAATTCCATCAGGAGCTACGAAAGTTGTGGCCGAAACCACACTGTTGGCGTAGACTGCGCTATCCAGGCCAGTAGACTGCTTTATGCCATCAATGAAAGCATTATCAATTGCCAGGCCAACTGTGACCGAGCCGATAACCTGATTATTAGCGCCTTCAATTGGAGTGGCTGAATTGATATAAATTACCGGTGCCAATACGCCACTTTGGGTGCTAATGCTAGAGCTTGATTGACCAATCAACGCCCGGCTTACCAAAGCGTTCGATGACAGCGAGTCACCATAAGCAGCTGGATTTTGGCCACGTAGCAAAACTTGGGCATCAGCAGTCGTGATAATTAGTGAAGAAATATTATATTTACTAAGGTAGCTGCTAGTAAGGCTAGCCAGTGATTGATTGCTTTTAGCCAGAACAGCGCTGGCGATATCAGGATTCTCGGCAATGGCATTGGCATCAGCCAAAGTCTCAGCCTTTTTAGAGTTTACAGCATAGGCTAAGACACTATTGGCGGTCTGGAGGTTACTGATTGAATCATTTTGGATTTTGTTAACCAGCAGGAAAGTGAAACTGATGGTGGTTATTAGAAATATGGCCAGAGTTAACATAGTAAAAATCATGAATAACTGCGAGAACAGGCGTTTGGTTAAATAACGCCAGACCCACCAGCCTAAAATAACTGAACCGATTAACAGTAAGGCCTGCTCACATACCCACAAAGGGCTGAATGAGGCAACCAGTTTGGCGACATTTGGGTTTAGACTATTGTCCCATAAACTGGATAGCGCCAGGATTTCGTAACCCGCGATAAATAAAAAGGCAATGGCAATCGGTTTGAGATGCCGCTCCAAACCAGTCGTGGCGCGCCGCCAATACAGCCCGGCGATGGCTAGGGCACTGATGGGCAGTACTAGATGTGAAGTATTGGCCAAACTGCCCAGACCAACTACGCCAACTTTTTTAGTTTCCTTTTTGGCAACATCTGGTGAGGCTGAAGATTTAGGATTATCACTAAATTCAGACTCATTTAAGCCAGAAAGTTTCAGTTTTTTCTGTAACGGGTCTAGGGCTAAGCCGATGATTATGGCAATATAACCGACACCGCTAATAATCACGGCAATTGTCGTCGATACCGATCCTAAAAGCGACTTGCCTAAAACTGATTGCTCAACAATTGTGCCCGACAACAGGAAAGATAGCGCCAATAAGCTAAAACCAGCGCATTTGATTAGCTCTTTGTTTTTATGGCTGGTAGTCCAAGCGTCAAAATATAACCAAAAAACCGCAAAAAACACCAAAGCCGCAAATAAGCAGATGGCAAAATGAATATCCTGGTCAAAAAACTGCTTTGGTAGCATATATCCCGATTCTATCGATAGCCGGCTCGCTTAACCCTAACCGTACTTATCTTTATCATACCGTAAGCGTAAGCTTCTTCACAGCGCATTTATAACCCAGATAGGCTATTAATTATCTGTTGCTGACTCAGCACGCCGACACTAACGTGTCGAATAATACCGTTTCGATCAATGAAATAGTTTGTTGGCAAACTTAAAACATTGTAACTAGAACTTAACGAACCATTAGGATCGGGCAACCAGTTTAGGTTCAGTCCGGCAATAGACGTATAGGCTTGGGCTAGGCCACTGTTTTCCTGAAGGGCGACGGGGATAATATTGAAAGCGGAATTGCTTTGTAGTTTTGCTAAAGTTGGCAATTCCTCATCAGTCGTTGGTGCCCAAATTGAGTTAAAGCTAAGTAGGGTCGGGCGGCCAAGCAATACGGTTGGAGTAATAGTCGCACCGGAGCTATCACTCAAACTAAAATCAGGTGCTGGTTTGCCGACTAAGTCAGACTGGTTAATATTCTTAGAAGCTACGTTCGTGGAGTTAATATTTTGAATTGATAGTGAAGGCAGTAATAAATAATCTGAACCGATATGTAGCCCGTGCAGCGGAACAAGTTTTAGTACCGTAACCAATGGCGACGGCTGAGTAAGCGTAAATATGTTGCTGGTTAATTTGCTATATTCCGGAGAACTTGCTTGCAAATAATATTTGCCAGCTGGGAGAAATAAGCTGAAATCGCCGGTTTTATTAGTTTTTAGAGGGTTTTGCTGATTATAAGCGTTGCCGTCCCAGACTTCCCAAGTTTGGGAGGCCAGCTCAAAATAATACACAGTGACTGTACAAGTAATGGGTTTATTAGTAGTTTTATTTAACGTTTGGCTGGACTTGGCTACGTAGAAATTACCTAACACCCGGCTGGATTTAGCGCCGGCACCGTTTAGAGCGCTAGCTGTTAAACTGTAAATTCCGGGTTTTGTGAATCCCATTACGCCCGACCAAAGTCCGGAATCAACTGATGGTGTTAGATTAAATGTTTGTGTATAGTCAGCTGGACCAGACTTAGTATTTTCTGGTGTAGTAGCGCTGATCGTTACACTAGCGGGAGCTCCCACAGTGCTTAAAGTAATTTTCTCATTACTGCCTACTTGGGCGAGGATAGTGCCGTCGCTTCTGGGTTGTAAAATTTGTGGCCCCACGCTAATAAAGTTACCGCCAATGAGGGGAAGCGTGCGGTCTAAGATAAGCGTTTGCGAAGCGGTGGTAGAAGTATTGCCACTGGAATCAGTCGCTCGTGCCCGAATAATATAATTGCCGTCTTGGGGCAGGAGCGGTGTGAAAGAAAAAGCAGTTACTGGCTTCCCAGCGGCCGTTAGTAAATCTACTGGCAGCCAATTTTGCCCACCGTCGGTGGAGTAATCTACTTTGGTTATAGCGGATATATCCGTGGCCGTGCCAGAGAATGTTGGCACACTGGTGTAAGCCCCCTTTAGGGAGGTCGTCAGTAATATTTGCGGTGGGGCAGTTTTAGAGTTGGGCGCTTTTTTGCTAACTGCTGCCAAGTGGGTATTGATGGAAGGGAAAGGCTGAGTGATTCCGTTATTGCTGCCTGAAGGTGTGGCAGTTAAAAAGGTGTTATCCGAAGATGTAGTGCTGTTATTAAACTGGTCCTGGCCATATATCATAAAATGATAACCGGTGTTAGCCGACAATCTATTAATAGTTTGTTGGTGGCTGGTAGTAAAGCTAGAACTTAATGGTGTGTTAGAGCCATAGTTGCTATCCATGCCGTAATCAATATTGCCTTCCGTCGGGCTATTAGTATCCCAGGTAATAGTTACAGAAGAAGTGGTGATTGAGGATATCTGGATATTAGAAATAACCGGCGGTGTAACTATATTTAGGTCATGAGAGCCGGTACAGGCGGTAGCATTAGTGCCGCTTGGGTCATCAGATGCCGCAACCGCCCAACTATCGCCTAAGGTCGTATTATTTGAAGCAGTAGTAGAGAGCGTAAAATCAAAGGTTGATCCGGGTGCCAGATTGTTCTCGGTAAACGTTACTTGATTTGAATTGAAAGAGTAGGCCCAGTCACTGACAGTTACGTTTGATATGGAAAAATCGTCTGACGGAGCTGTGACTTGGATCCAAAAAATAGGTACGGAATTATCGGTATTTTGTAATGAGAAATTGATATCTGTAGTTGAGCCTGGAGTAGCTTGGTTTGGCGAACTGCTGGCTGAGCAACTAGATAATACAGCCAGCGTTGGCGAACTAGGCCATACATATAACGTAATCAGCAATAATCCCAGCCCAATCCACCATTTCTTAGTTATAATGCCCATCATTAACTCACATTCAAAGAACTAAATACACTAATCCATTTCAACAACGTGCTATAACTATCGTACCAATGGTAAAGCATTATCACAATGCGCTTAAGGATTACTAGATTAATATAGGAAACAAATTGACTAACCGGGCTGAGTATAAACCAATAAATTGAAAAGTTGTTTCCAGGCATTTTCACTGAGATTACCAGTAGTACTTTGGACAAAAAGCAGCGTCCCCTTGGCATTCATAATACCTGTTTGGTGTTTAGTGTCGCTTGGAAGGGTCAGATCGACAGTTCCATTAACCGAGCTAAAGGTAGCATAACCATTTAATTTTTGAATAAATTGCGGATAGAAATTTGGATCGTCGCTAAAACTATCAGGCGATGATTGTTCGCCGAAGGTAATACTTTGACCGCCCAAATTTACAATAAACGATACTTCTTGCAGCGACTTATCATATTTAAAACTTTGTTTTTGAATAACGGCTTGCTGATTTTTAACTGGATAGAAAATAACATAATTAGCTTGTTTGGTTATACTTCGTGGTATAACCATATTACTTTGCCGCCACCAGATAAATCCAATGATCAATAGGGTTACGACAATTAAACTAATAGATATTTTGATAATTGTTTTCATGGACCAATATTGATATTGGTGAATTCCGAGCCCTGGCAGTTGGTTAACGCATTATAGGTGTTGGTGCTACAACTGGTGCCTATAGTAACTTGAGAGACCCCAATATTAGAGTATGCCGTGGTAGATATTGCGGCAGTTTCAACATAGCCAGCAGTAGTTCCACCGTAACTTATAAGATTACCGTTAGTAGTTGCCGCATTTGCAGCCTTCACCCATTGCGGCCCGACAGTAGCAATAATAATATTCGGTGCTGTAGCTGAGGCTGAGCCAGTACCAGCCACTAAGACACCTACATTATCCGTACCGGTAGTCGTGGCTGAAGTGATTACCAAACCACCCGTACTTTCAGTCATTAGTCCTCCTAATATTTGGGTAGCTGAGTTAAATGTGGCGTACTGCTTCTCGGTAGTAGTGAACGTCCTGGTATCATATATCATCGCCAAGGTGTTGGCTGTGCCATTGCCTTTCAATGTAGCTAGACAAAGCAGTGGTTGTCCAAGCGTGGTGGCATTGGTAGCTGTTAAGTTAGCTAGAGTTTGAGCCCCATCAGCTGTGGTGGAACCACCTAATTGAGTTGGCACACCGCTACTGTTTAAGCAAATATTTTCCCATATGTTTGTGGTCGTAATGTTGGCCACATTCTGGGTAGCGATGGCCGCTACAACGACTCTTCTACCACCAGAATAAGCTACACATGGAGCCACACCGATTGCAGTAGCGCTTACCCAGTATACTTTACATGGGCTACTACTAAGTCCGCTTATTCCCAATATGTCTCCAGGTGTTGTACCGGAATTTGGAACTACTCCAAAAAGTTGCAGAGACAAATCATCAGTTGATACCAAATCTTCCCAAGCTCCATTAGTACAGTCTCTAATCGCGTTACTTGCTGAGTTATAATAAAGGGTTCCATTATTAACTGATGCAGTACACGTGCTACCTGTTTCTCCAAAAGTTGAAGCAGAGCTTAAGGTAAGTCCCACTGGGTTTGCATTACCACCAGTACCATACCCAATAATGACACCTGCCTGGTTGCTGACTGTAGTTATAATTCCACCATTAATGGTTGTAAGGCTAGTAGAATAAACTGAACCAATGGTTGTTGTCTGTATCGCGCTAGCGTTAGTATTTATCTTTACCACATCAGGATTTGCGCCAGAAACTGAACCGATATTAACGTTATTTACAGCACTCGTGCTTCCAATAACGATATAGCCAGCCGCATAGTCTGAAAGATATATTGTGCCGGTAGTGCTATTAACACCTCCATAAATGTTAGTGGTAGATGTATTATTGCCAAGCCCACCGATAGAAGTTGTCTCGATAGCACCTGTATTAGTGTTAATCGAAACCGTATCCGCAAACGCACCGGTGACTGACCCAATCTGTATAGTATTGGCAACTGTTGTGCTCCCTAAGTTGATAGTATTAGTAGAACCCGCGCCAATTGTCGTAGTTGCTTGAGTTAATAAAACGTTACCACCTATATTAAGCTGCCCATCGAGAGTATCTGCAACGAACAAATTACTCGTCCCGGCGGCATTTTGAATTTGGAAGGCAGTTTGTGAGTTTGAAAAACTTTGGAAAGTTGCTGGAGCGTCCACTACACCCCTAAGCTGTATGCTACCGATGTCATAGGGTAGCAAACCACCGCTGGAAAACTGGACAGAATCAATATAGATAGTTCTTCCAGTTCCCCCAGTATTTTGGGCAATGGTTATCGATGTTATATTTGAGGCGGCAGAGGTAAAGGTACAGTATACCTGTGTAAACCCGCTGGTACTAAGTGTCGCAGCTGCGGGTGTACAATTTATGTTTGCTCCATCGTTTTCGGTAAGAGTAAATGTGTTGGCATTCATAGAGCTTTGAGGGTACGCATAAAACGACAGTGTGTAGGTTCCCGGTGGAGGAGTCGAAGTAAAGTAATTGGTTGTCGCACCTCCCCCTGTGGCAGTTGTAAGCAAATTCAATGATGAAATACCGTGATAAACAAACTGTAGATTTGTGTTTCTCGAGATAGTGCCTGGGCTAACCTGAGACCAGCCATTTAATCCAACTTCAAATCCAGGGTTAGCAAGATAGTTAACCTGACCTCCTGATGAATTAATGGATTCAGTACCAACAACAAAAATCGGCGTTCCAGTGGCGGTGGTTACTTCTACGGCTGTATTGGAATTTGTTTGGGTAGTAACTTGCAGGTTAGCTGTTGGCGAAGACGTACCGATGCCGACATCGCCGTTGGTAGCTACTTGAAGGTTTGGCTCCTGTATACGGTAAGCCAGACCGGTCTCAGCTACTGCTGTATAACCGGCATCGATAGCTACTGTTAGGCTGTTACCGCCGCTCTCAGCAGAGATTAGATACTTGGTTCCATCGGGGAAGATAAAGTCATCGCCTATCATGGCTGTTGTCCAGGTAGTACCGGAACCAGTTATGGTCGTGTATGGGTTAGCGATAGTAGCTGTACCAGTGGAATAGGCAACCGGAGCAATACTGAACAAATTATCTGGACTGGTTGTACCTATACCTACGTTAACGGCATTAGCACCTTGGCCTCCTAGTATTAATGCATTACTTTCTTGGACTTCAGAGCCATAGCCTAGGGTAGTAGTATTGGACAAGTTATTCTCAGTTGAGAAGGCCCCGACTGTTGGGTCCTGGTAACTGGCATAGTAACCAATTGCAGTGTTGTTGGCACCACTGGTGTCACTCTGTGATGCCTCATAGCCCACGGCCGTATTATTTGATGTAGTTGAATTTTGGAGAGCCTGTTGTCCTATGGAAACGTTACTGCCACCGCTAGAATTAAGCTGCAGAGCGTCAAGGCCGATAGCCGAATTACCTGAACCGGTAGAGTTGGTGCCGAGTGCATCCTGGCCAAGTGCGGTGTTGCCACCGCCGACAGTGTTACTTCCGAGAGTTGCCTCCCCTAACGAAGTGTTGTAAGAACCTGAAGTATTGGAAGATAGCGCTCCTTGGCCAACTGCTGTGTTGGCAGTACCGGTGGTGTTAGCATATAGAGCAGATTGTCCTTGCGCGGTGTTAATACTACCGGTCGTGTTGGAGGCTAAGGCCTGACCACCAAAGGCATTGTTGTTATATCCTGTTGTGTTATTTTGGAGAGCTTGGTAGCCGAAAGCGTTGTTGCCGCTGCCGGTTGTGTTATTTTGGAGAGATTGGTAGCCAACAGCGGTATCGTATTGTCCAGTTGTGCTGTCTAGCCCTGAGCCCAAACCAACAAAAGTACTAAACAACCCTGAGCCGCCGGCACTAATATTGATCCCGGCTGTTCCGTTACTGTAATTAATAACTAGGTCAGGATTGGCCAGATTGGTAACGAGATATACGGCGATAGAACCAATCGAGCCTTGCCAAGTAGACGAGGCTACAGTAAAGCTTATACCGGTGGTTGCCGTAGTGGTGATAAGGTCGGTTTCATTTGCCGAAGTACCATAAATAAGGGGTCCAGTTTTACCTCCCAAGGTAACATAGGCTGATTGACCAGACGTTGGTGAACCGGCAATTGTGTAGACAACCTCATAAGTGGCACCATTAGAAACGCTTGCCGGCAACGAACAGGTTAGGGTTGTAGCACCACCAGAAGTTTGTGTCCAAGGCGAAGTACTAGTGCCCGTGTTAGTCCAGAGAGAGCCGGTACAAACAGTACTGGCAGCTAGGTTAGTGCCGTTGATTGTAGCAATGTTATTTGAAGTGTTTTCAGTAGTCACCTGACCGCTGTTACCTACTCCCACTAGTACAGTACCGAGACCACTGCTGGCCGTGGCTCTTACGTCAAGAATGTTGGCGCCTATGGTTGGGTTAGCATCTTGGATATTAAGCGTGTTGTTGGACGATGTCAGCGTAATTTGGGGTGCAGTTGCACCGTTACCTGAAGCTGCATAGGAAGTCTGTAATGTTGTACCGCCTCCGGCTGGCACTGTGCTAGCGTTAGTCCAAGCACTACCGTTCCATAACAGCGTCACCGTAGAACCGGTATTTACTGTAACAGAGCTTAACCCGGCAGCAGCCAGAGTAAAGGCATTAGTACCACCGACATTAGCTATGTAGATAATCCTACCGGCCGTAGTAATGGTAGGACTGGTTACGGTAAAGGTTAAGCTAGGGTTGGTAGCGGTAGCTGAGATAGTACTGTAGTTATCTATGTCAGCTTGGGTGATGTTACCGCTGCTGCCATTGGAGTATGAGACTGAGTTAAATAGTGTGGCGGCTGAGGTAACCAGACCCTGGACACCACTGCCGGTACCATTACCGCCCTGGAGTACTACGTTAGCACCGTTAGCGTTACCAGTACCACCGGCATTACCGCCGTATAGGTTAAGGGCACCACCTGTGAAGGCTGAAGCCCCTGCCCCGGCTGCACCAGCTTGGATAGTTAGATTAGTACCAGCTACGTTAGTACCTTGGGCAGCTATGTTAATAGTCCTGGTACCGGCTGACAGAGCACTGAATTGGGCATTGGGAGTATTGAGAGTAAGAGCTGTATTGTCTTGCAGAGTGAAGGCACCGGTTTGGGAACTACCGCCAATAGTAATACTGCCGGTGGTAGTAGCTGCACCTATGGCATAGACGGAACCGGCTACACCGTTTAGGGTGAAGTTCTGGGCAGTAGAGATAGTTACACCACTAGTGCTATTGGTAGAACTACCTATCTGCAAGGCATTAGCTGTAGTAGTACCAAGGTTCAGGGTGGAGGCACTGGCTGCATCAAAGGCTGCGGCTTGGCCGGTACCGCTGATATCGAAATTGGTGGTTGATTGGGGAGAGGAGTTCTGGTTTTGAACGAAACCCGCAGAGGTTAGACCACCCAGTTCACCTGAGTTTTCGGAATATGGCGTAGAAGTCAGGAGTATATAGGGCTCCATTTCAGTGTCACCGCCGCAATTGGAGGTAAAATTAGTGCTTATAGTACAGGTTGAGGTGTTACCAATTTGAAGAGAGAGATATAGCGGATAGGTGTTCCAGTTAATTGCCGTATTTGTATATGATTCGCAAGAGCCGCCGCTAAACGGACAAGTTGCGCCTAAATTAACTTCAAATGTACCGCTAGAAAACGTAATTCCACCTTCACTTGAACCAACAAGCCAGTCCTCGGTCCAAGACAAATGACAACCACTTCCGGTTGTAGGCGTACAACCAGTTGAAGCGTCATAGATCTTAAATTCCATATTGTAAGTTCCATCCGGCACGTTAATACCAGCAGAGGTTACAATTTTACCTTCAAAACTTAAGTCTTGGTTTATCCCAGTTGTGGCGCCGGCATGTTTGGTTAGAGTAAGTCCTAGAACGAAAAATACTGCTAGAAATACTATCAATACGCTGATAATTTTTTTAAACCAACGTAACTGAGCTGAAGCGGTTACGGCTTCAGATTGACTACTCAGTGAGACTAAATATTGTTTGCCAATAGGAGCAGATACCAGCGCGTGTTGAGACTGGGATGTCTTAAAGCCTTTACCCTGCAAACGGGTATGTATCCAACTCACTTTTTGTTCTCTTTTTTAAGTTTGGGTTTTTAAACGCCCTTATGTTTTATGATACAACTCTACAACATTTTGTCAATCTTATCGTAAGGTATAAAAATATATTTAATGCTTAAGCTGTTATTGGTTAGCTGGCAAGTACCCTTAAACTCTACATAGCCAATCTGTTATAATATTAATTCTAAAATTTAACGAACCGCCAACTTTATTGAAGATTAATTATTCCCAAGTTAGTGTGTATAACTAGCGTTTGGTTATTCATAATCACTTTATAGATAATTTGATTAACTGCATATCCGTAATTCACTGCATAGTTGATGGCAATTTTAGCCGCTGCATTGTCGTTATGTTCATCGTTATACAGAGCTTTGTAAAACCATAATTGTCCATTTTGCGGGAACAGATTAACAGCTTGATTAAAAAACTTTTGATTAGAACTAACATTTCCGTAGACTAATGCAATTTCGGCCAAATTATCGTAAATATCAACATATTTTCCGTAAGTTAAGCCTTTATCGTATGCTGCTTTTGCAGCAACTAGATTATCTGAATCTAAGTAAACCGTGCCCAGATTATTGTAATTACCGAAGTAGGGGAAAATAGTTATCGACTCAAAAGCATTAACTTTGGCCTGAGCGTACTTATGTTGGCCAATTAAGATATTGGCAATATCGTTATAAGCCACATAGTCTTGTTTTGATGCAGTAATGTCTAATCTATCTAAATGGTATTTGTTATTCCAATCTACCCCCCTCATTAGCGTCCTGCCGCCAAATATTATTATCACCAAGGCGGTAGCTGCTAAAAACCAGCTCGGATTTAACTTTTTCCAAAAAGTCTTGATGATAATGCCAATTATGCCAAGCAGTCCAGCCATTGAGAAATAAAACCATGTTTCGCTAGCAGTCATGTCCAGAGGAATTATCTGGATGAGAGTAAATAAACCAAGTATTACCCATGCTGAAAAGAATATGTATTTTCGGTACAGTGTTTTATCAGCTTTTCGATAAATTGCAATGCCGAAGTATATGGCTAAGCTGATAACCGCCAAATCGATTAAAAGTGGCAGCAAGAAGTATCTGACACTAAATGTCGGATGCACCCAATAATAACCTGATGCTAACTTCCATGGATAAATAAATTTAGTTAGATAAAACTGCATAATTGAGGGCATCGTCAATAGCCGCCCTGATAAATTTAACCTGTCAATCGGCGCAATATTAGTATTTGAATTTAGCCCCACGGCATTAATTTTTAGTAGCAGCCATAAAATAGCCGGAACTATTAAATAAACTGAAGACCTAAATAAACGTTTTCTTTCGAACCAAAATAGATAAATTAAGGCTTGCCCAACAAACACAACGCCGGTTTCCTTGGAAAGCAATGACAGAAGCATGCAGGCTGAAACCAGCCATAAACTTTTTGTTGTTTTATAAGTAAGCAGAATATATAAACCTAAAATGCCAAAGAAGAAGAATAGCACGTCCTGCATTGATGGTATTGCCAGAGCTACCTGCGAATTCAGCGGATGAACTAGAAAGATGAGACTTAGTATCAACGGCAATGCCACTGAGCCCAGCAGCCGTTTAAAAATCAGGAACAACAGCAAGCTACTGCCTACGTATAAGCAAAGTTGAAAAAAGTGATAGAAAAATACATGCAAACCAAAAATCGTATAAATAAGCGAAAATACCGTCGACATTAATGGCCGATAGTCACCAACCAATGGCGCGACACCGCCGCCGTTATAAAGAGTGCCGCCGTCAAAAAATAGTTTGATATTAGTTAACGAATGGACCGGCACATTTTTAACAATTTGCAAAATGTCATCACCCTGAAAAGGATTAAGTAATCCCGTGCAGAATACTACCAACCCGACTATGGCAACAACTAATGCGACTTGCCGGTTGCTAAGTTTATTTATTTTTGCAAGCATTCCTGAGGAACCTTTTAGACATTAGCCACTATACTTAAACTTAAGTTTAAGTATAGCATCAGCTATGATGGCGGATAACTTAGGCAATAGCTTTGTGTTTAACAAAGGTAACATCAAACAATTCAAAGCAGGTGAAAAATATTTGCGAAATGGCTTTATAACTTTTTGTTATGCTTGCGTCGCCGTAGCCGAATTAACAGCCTTATAACAAAAGCTAATACGATTAAGATAACCACCAATAAAGCAACCAGCAAGAGATTAATGTAAACGAAACTTTTAGTTATAGTTGTAAGCTTATCGGATCCAGAATAACTATAGACAAATTTTAAAGTATATATACCAGGCCACGCGAATAAGGAGTTGTTAGTTGGCAGCTTGACGCTCATTAGTACTGAACTGCTGGGTAAAATTAAAGTAGAAGTATGATTAATAATAGCTTGAGCAATCAGATGATGTCCTGGACCAGATAGACTGACGTAACCAATCGGATCAGTTTGAGTGTTACCGGAATTGGCCATAATAAAGCTGGTCGTAGTTGGTAAGCTGAAATCTATTCGACTTTGTAAAATATTACTTAGCTTCAGATCCTGGGTGCCGCCACCAGCCGTGACTAGAAAAATTAACGAAGCGACAGATGGGATGAAGCTGACTTTAGTATTGTTTAGCAAGGAACTAATGGCGCTTGGCTTATAGATGATAGCACCGTAATGACCGCCAGCTGCCAAGTTTTCAGCGTTGATAATACTAATGATCTCGGTATTACTAGCCCCCGCATGTAGCACAAATTGTTTAGAGCTAAGCTGAACAGAATTCTGAAGACCATGCGGATTATCAGCTGGGTTATAACTGGCTGACGTGAAGAAATTAACCGTTCCAGCGCCGCCAATAGATCCGAAATCCTGAGGATAAACATTGATAGTTAGCGGTTGGTCACTAACATTGGTAACGGTTTCGCTAAATACGGCAACATTTTGATTGTGTAAAAGTGAGGCCTGCGTAATTGCCGGCGACACACTTAACCCACTGCTGGTGCCGGTATTAACAGCCGCTGCACTAGTATTAGTAATTAAACTAAAAAAAAGTAATCCGATACTTGCCGCCCATAGGCAGCCACGTCTAAACATTACAGCTTAATTTTACTAGAACGTTCCAGTACCCACAACGTAGACTATGTCAGTATAATCGGACGCTTCCGGAGTAAGGCTGGTAATGGTAGCATTCTCCTTGATATTAACCACAGCCGCATTCGTCGGACCGGCAGTTGCAGTGGCATAGGCAATTTCCGAGGGATTAGGGCTAAGCCCGTCTCCAGTGCCACCAGACCCAGTAAATGGTGTAGTAATAGACATAGTATCGCCGGTACCAGCATTGCCAGTATAGGTAGCATTAACCAAATAGCCTTCAGCCGCGGATGTTATAGTTTGGGCTGCTACGTTATTCGGATTCTTAGAAGCAATTGTATGGGCGGCATTAGTGGAATGGAGTCCAGTTTGGCTGTCGTAGACAAATAGCTCCGGTCCGCCGTTGGCATTAGTGGTAACAGTCGCCGTAACACCTGAAGAAGATATTACACCACCAGTTGATAGTGTGCCAAGCGAGTCAGTTGTTCCACCCAGAGTAAGTGTATATGACTGTCCGACTTGAGCAGAAACAGTTATGGCTTCATTGGTGGCGGCTGCTAATACCGGATAATAGGTTGACCCGGAATCGGTAGTATCAGAAACTGTAAAACTATAAACCCCGGCGGCATTGGGATTTGTGACTGCTGATGCGCCAGAAAATATTACACAATAAGCCGTAGTGGCAGCAACATTACCTGTTGTAGTCATTGTGATTGTAGCGCCTGAGCCTGTAGCGTTTAAAGTACCTGGCATGACAAGTACGCCGGCAACCATACTAAAAGTTGCCGTACAAGCTGTCGAGTTAAGCGTTGTTACGGGCAATAAGTTACCATTTGTCGTGGCCACTGCCGCACCAGTTCCCCCTAAAGCAAATGTAAAAGTTGGCGTAGTAACAGCCGTAGTGGTTTTAAACGCTACCCAGAGCTGCCCACTGCTGGTGGCATCCATATTAGTCTCTACTGACCATATCTGAGTTATAGCAGCGGCTGATACTCTTGACACAACGCTTGATAGCATAGCTACCATAAATACAGCTATAGTTACTAAGACGTATAATTTATCCCTGAATCGGTTTTTGTGTTTGTTAGCCATTTTTGTTAGCTTTTACTTCTTCAAGCATAAGTACTTCTTAATCAGTTGTCAAATTTATTTGTTGCTCTTGAATAATATATGGGGTGAACGGAGTGGATATTTAGTGTGTAAAATTTATAACACCCAAGAATAAAATATAGAAATATACATTAACACCTAAGATAAATCAGCAAAATATTTACAAAAAATAGTCGAAAAGTTGGGTTTATTCTAGAAAGTTCCGGTACCAACTATGGAAACTATATCAGTATAATCTGATGCCTCTGGCGTAATATTGGTGATTGTGGCACTTTCCTTGATGTTAACTATGGCGGCATTGGTCGGGCTACCGGGCGAACCGGTGGCGTAGGCAAGTTCTGACGGATAGGGACTAAGTCCGTCACCGGTGGCGCCAGTCCCTGCAAACGGAGTAGCAATTGTCATAGTATCACCGCTAGTGTTGCTAGTATAGGTCGCATTAGCTATAAAGTTTTCAGTAGTTGTTGCTATAGTTTGGGCCGCAACGTTGTTTGGATTTTTTGACGCAATAGTATGGTTGGCATTAGTGGATTTCAGCCCGGTGTTATTATCGTAAATAAATAACGCTGGGCCATAAGCCGCATTGGTGGATACGGTAGCGTTAACACCACCTGATGAGGTTACACTTCCGGTTGATAGCGTACCAAGGGTATCGGTAGTGGCACCTAAGGTAAGCGTAAACGTCGACGATACGCTGGCGCTGACAGTGATTGCCTCATTTGTGCCGCCGGCTAAAACTGGGTAAAAATCCGAACCAGTATCTTGTGTGTCCGTAACGGTAATGGTATAAATACCAGCAGCAGAAGGATTAGTTACTGCTGATCCAGTAAAACCAATACAATATTGGGTGCCTGCGGTTAAGCTACCTGCCCCAGTAATGCTTATTACGTTAGTTGCCCCAGTGGCAGATGCACCTGTTAAATAAGTCGCTCCGGCCCCACCGTTAAGGAAGTTAAATACACCGCTTGCTCCTTGGCAGTGGGTGGCGTCGATAGTCGGGGAAGCAGCAACAGATGCTCCAGTGCCACTCAAAGTGATTGTAATTGTGCCTGAAGCACCAGATGTGGCTGCCTTAAAAGAAAACCAAAGCGCCCCAGAGGCAGAAGCATCCATGTTACTTTCAATTGTCCATATAGAAGTTGGTGTTATAGTGCCAAGCGCTAAAACTTTTGGTACGCTTGATAACATTGCCACCACCAAAGCAAACACAAAAATTAATACAAACGTTTTTTCCCAAACCCGGTATTTATATTTAATTGGCATACTAATAATCTATAATACTCAAGTTTATAATATATCAGTAAAGTTGCTAAAAGCAATGTTTATGGTTGAAAAATTATTTGCTGTTGATTATGTTTGCATAAATTCGAAAGAAATATGAATAATTTAAATTACCCTATATTAGCTAACTATATAATTCCCTAAACACTTTCAATGTTAAGCCTATTTTTAAAATGTGCCCGTACCAACTATGGAAACTATATCAGTATAATCTGATGCCTCTGGCGTAATATTAGTAATTGTGGCACTTTCCTTGATGTTAACTATGGCGGCATTGGTCGGGCTACCGGGCGAACCGGTGGCGTAGGCAAGTTCTGACGGATAGGGACTAAGTCCGTCACCAGTTGCTCCCGTACCTGCAAACGGAGTAGCAATTGTCATAGTGTCACCGCTAGTGTTACCAGTATAGGTCGCATTAGCTATAAAGTTTTCAGTAGTGGTTGCTATAGTTTGGGCCGCAACGTTGTTTGGATTTTTTGACGCAATAGTATGGTTGGCATTAGTGGATTTCAGCCCGGTGTTATTGTCGTAAATAAATAGCTGTGGACCGAAAGCCGAATTGGTTGATACAGTGGCATTAACACCAGCAGAAGATATTACGCTGGCAGTTGATAGCGTGCCAAGGGTATCGGTGGTGCCACCCAAAGTAAGCGTGAAGGTTGACCCGACTTGAGCGGAAACTGTGATGGATTCATTAACAGCAGCTCCAAGTGTCGGGTAGTAACCCGTGCCAGAATCCGACGAATCTGCAATGATATAGCTATTTATACCGGCGCTACCTGGATTAGTCACGGCTGCACCGGTAAAGCCGATACAGTACTGTGTGCCGGCACCTAAGCTTGTGACTCCTGTAATGCTGATAGTATTGGTGGTTCCCGTAGCAGCTGGTGTTCCCGGTAAATAAGTCGCCCCAGCACCCCCATTGAGAAAGTTAAATACACCGCCTGCGCCTTGGCAGTGTGTGGCGTCAATGGTGGGTGAACCGGCAACAGTTGCTCCAGTCATTTGAACTGTAATAGTACCTGGTACACCTGCTGTAGTAGCTTTAAAAGATACCCACAACTGGCTGGTTTGAGTGGCATCCATGTTTGTTTCTACTGCGTACATAAATTGCGTATTTAAAGCGTTGAGGGCCAAGACTTTCGGCACATTTGACAACATTGCTATCATCAAAGCAAACACGAATATTAAAGCAATTGATTTTTCCCTGATGCGGATTTATGTTTAATTGACATTTTGTTTTGTTATAGTTCTCAAGCTTAATTTATACCAGCCAAACAAACCAATTGCAATGTTTATGAAAAAATATACCTGCGACAGTGGATAAGTCGCTTAGCGCCAAGTAAAGCTAGTCAGCACCATATTAAAAACTTTCTGAAGATTATCTACGCCTAAGTTATCATTGCCCAATAGAGATATTTCGCCAGACATTCCATTGTGAAGCGTATAAGCTACCTCATTAAATCCAGTAAAAGTTGTATCATTCATTACTTGGTATGTTTTATTAGCAAAAGTCACAGTTGAATGTTGATAAGTGCTGGGATTTTGTAAGCGGAACAAATAACTGCTATCAGCCTGTAAACTATTTGACATCAACTGATTAACAGTCACAGTCAATAACCAAATACGGGCGTCTCGGTAACTATATTCATAGGCGGCAAGCGTTGGATAATTTTGTTTTTGGGCTGCCGTATAAACTGCCATAGCGCGTGGATAAGTAAAGCTGGCATGACTATTCTCAACAGCTACAGGCGTAAAATCGAACGATAAACCGGCATTTTGTTGGGCCTGAGTTGGTTTGGTAATGACTCCCTTAGCCGATCCATTGAACTTGATGTATAGCGTAGAAAACAATACCACCAACTACAATAGCTATAATCGCTAGGCGCAATATTATTTTTTTATATCTGTTTCTATGTTGCTGCTTAAGCCTTGAAGCTGCTAAACTGTCTATATAAGTTATTGACTTAGCCATGGCGCCTTGATGTGCCTCTTTGCAGTTTCCTTAAGCGATGGACCAAGTAAAATGCAAAAATGATCAGCCCTATGAAAATTAATAGCAATAGAAGAAGTATTAATAGTAACTTCCATGGAATTACCCAGAAAGATAGTACTGCAGTTATTGGGACTTGCCGTTCACCGTTGTTATAACTCAAAATTAATTTTGCATAATATTTACCGAAGCGCAGTTTATTAACTTTTGAAAAATTCCAATTAAGTTGGTCAACAGTTTTATTATTTTTAGTAATTTGGTGCCCATCAACCATCTTGGGTTGAAAAACCGGGAAACCATTGGTCCACTGAGCCTGGAAAACTCGATTAGAATTGGGTAGGACGTTGCCCTGGGCACTGTTTACATTAATAGTGTCGATAATAGTGCCGGGTGCAAAATTGGAACTTTTGCTGATATAAATATCTCCACCTGGCGCCAGGAAGATATTCCCGTTGTTATGGACATTAATTAGAAAAGTTACTGGTAAATATTCAAATACTTTTTTAGATGCGGTAAAACTGGCTATTTGGGCGGAGTGCACTTCATTAGCTGAAGTAGTATCGAGTAAAATTAAGACTACATTGGATCCATTGAGCACTGCGCCTGGGCCTTTAAGAGAAGAAGAGATTATTGGTTCAAACGCTACACCGTAGTTATAGCCCAGAGCGGCAGTTTTAGGTATATTGATAGTCATGGTAACGGCCACTGGAACATCTGGCTGCGCAATAAATGCTGATGGTGAAAAATGAGCCCAATTAAAGTAAATATCCGACGGGGAAGCTTGCTGGAGAGATGGGCTACCATTTGAACCGGCTGCACCAAAAGCAAAAAGCTTTATAGTCATAGGTACTGGCTGCAAGCCATTGTTTTGGACATGGAGCACAGTAGTAGCCACAGTTCCCGGCTTAGAAGAAATAACTTCAGAAACAGGTGATGTTGTTAAGCTGACACCGGCTGCTGTAGCAACATGTGAAAATATTAAGACAGACGCAACTAAAACAAATACAGCAATGCTCAGCTCCACCAGAAGCGGGGTGAATCTCTTCATATAGCTAGTATACCTCACTAAAATGCTGCTGCAGCAGCGAAGGTTAATACTTCCTGATAATCACTGGCCGAAGGGTCTAAAACTGCAGATTTAGCTTGAAGCCCGATAGTGCTACTACCCGTTTGCACTTCGATAGGGGTTGTTAGAATTCGAGTAGGGGTTACTGAGTCGATGCCGACAACATGACTAGTGCCGGTGTATGGACTGACAAGGGTTAAAGGACCACCTGAACTATCTGTGGCGCTGATGCCCTGCAGGCCAAAACCTTCGCTTAATGAAGATAGATCGCCTGTTACCCCAGCAATTGTATATGATCTGGTAGTAGTTTTTAGTCCACCATTAGCACCCGACACAAATACATCGGCACCAGACTCCGAATCAGTGGTAAGGGAGGCAGTAATATTTGTACCACTGGTAACAATATTGCCAGCAGTAAGCGCACCTAGGTTAAGGGTTGTCGGGGAAATCGAAAAGGTAATTGATGGAGCGGTAGTTGTCGACGAAGCATAAGGCCCATATTCGGTATTGGTAAATAGTCCCTGCATAGCGCCGACTTTAACTTCATAACTTGAACTATTACTAAGCCCGGTCATATAAGAACCAGAACCTCCGCCCCAAGCTGTATATGATTGGAAAACCGGTGAACCGCCCAAAATTCCAGTAGCCTGAACATAATTCGTAGTTACGAAGTTATTGGTTGAAACAGCTATGGCATAGGTAGTATCCGTAGGTAGAATCCCAACATTAATAGTAAATTGCAGCTCATTATAATAAGTACCAGAACCATTAGATAAAGTTGGCGCTAAAGGCACATTTAACTGTTCAGTTTGGACTGCTCCGCTGTGGACAGTATAAGTCGTACTGTTGGCTGTGCCGGAAATTTCTCCAGCATTAGCTTGTGCCTTATAAGTAGTTGACGTTGCACTATTTGTTCCGCCAGGGCCGATGCTATAACTATTAAGTACTCGAGTACTGCTTGAAGAAAATGCTGCAAATATCATCAAGCTGATTCCTAGTAAAGTTTTTATTCCCCACATGACTTATATATTCTAACTAACTGTTTACTAGCATGCAATTTGCTTATGATTCAATACTTCAAGTGGTGCGCGGGGCGGGAATCGAACCCGCACGCCTTTTGGGCAAGGAATTTTAAGTCCCTCGTGTCTGCCTGATTTCACCACCCGCGCTTAATTACTAATATTTTACCTTATGTCTGCAAATTAATTTGTATGTTACACTTACGAACATGAGAATATGCACGAAATGTCATTTATCTAAAAATGAAAGTAATTTTTTCGTGAGAGACAAAAGCACAGGAAGACTTCATGCTCAGTGTAAAGAATGCTATAAAGTTCACCGAGCAAATTACTATACTATGCACTATCAAAAATATCATGCAGAATATTTATTACGAGCAAAATTACGTCGAGAAAAACTCCGGATAGAATATCGCACAAACATACTAGCTTATTTATCAGACAAAAGCTGCATTGATTGTGGTGAGTCGGATATAAGAGTTCTTGAATTTGATCATATAGATCCGAGCAAAAAGCTATTTAGCATTTCTCAGGGGGTAACACTAGGATTCAAATGGTATGAAATA
This sequence comes from uncultured Candidatus Saccharibacteria bacterium, assembly GCA_963749175.1. GTDB lineage: Bacteria > Patescibacteriota > Saccharimonadia > Saccharimonadales > UBA4665 > DATKGQ01. The sequence goes on along the minus strand of CAVVLM010000004.1, from coordinate 62,723 downwards.
AAAGATGAATTAAAAAAGTGTCAAATTTTATGTGCTAATTGTCACAAACGTCGAACCGCTCAACAATATAAATGGTATAAAGCATACTAACAATGGAGGCGCGTACCGGACTCGCACCGGTCTAACAACTTTTGCAGAGTCGTGCCTAACTTCTCGGCCAACGCGCCAATACCAACCCCTACTTAAATTATGTTATAGATGTTGCTGGGTTACTGCAAGTTAGTTTGCCAAGTGTCATATATATACGAGGAAATTCTCTACCATGACGCTCGCCAGGGATCTCCGCTACTTTTTGAAAACCAGCTCGTTCATAGGTTTTAAGTGCAGATACATTATCCCCCCAAGCTTCTAACCAGACACCTTCATTCCCAAAAAACATATTATGAGCCTGCAGTATTGCCAGTGTGTATGGCAATGAGTTGTGTTTTCCGACAGCGTCCTCGTATAGCCGAATTGCGAATGTAGTCTTAGCTCCCGATATCTCGGGCTCTTTTTTACCAGGCATTTGAGGTCCCATCCAACCAAACCCTTCTAGCTTTAAAGCATGCTTGCCAACGCGGCTTACTAAAGGTAGGGCTAGCCGCCCCTTATTTTGCCATTTAGCTGCTCTATATAAGTTATGAAAGCGCCCACCGGAATCATTTGGACAGTATTCAACAATATGAGGTTGCTTGGAGAACTTAATTAGTTGTCTTGTTAAGGGGATGATTAGGCTTTGGTAAACATATAGGCCTTTATCATTTAGCTCACTTTGATCAAGACTTTCTGGTAGCTGCATTACTCTTAAAGCCGGAGTCTTAGGATAGTTACGCATATTAGTATTATAAAATTATTAACCGCAATAGTCAATTTTACATAAACAGTTAATCAACAATCAAACTGATTAAATTATTGATACTCAAGTACATAATTTTAATTGTTTCTGGTAAAGCTCAACGGTCGTCCGAGCATTCGGTTCAATATCTAACTGGCTCAATGCTTCTAAGGGTAATGCCCATATAAAGTCTTGGGCTTCATTATTAAGGACAACTTTCTTGCTGGTTACCTTGACTACGTTATCAACAAAAATATGTTGGATGCCAGCTTGGTAATAACCGGAATTTTTAATTTGGTCAAAAGTACATATATGAGCCCCGACTTCACCTCGTAGTTTAGTTTCTTCATTTACTTCACGCAGCAGTGCCTCACTTAGCCTTTCATTGCGTCGGACTCTACCGCCAACCACCGAATAACGGTTGCCCCATTTGTGGGTTTTGACAAGCAGGATTTCTTTTTCTCGTTTACTAGTCCGTGGTTGGTGCTCAATTATTGCTCCGGCAGCCACAATCGAACCTGGTACCATAAGATCTTGCCATAATTTATTAATATGCTGTTCGTCTCGTTTAACTCTTGGTAAAGGTAAATCATTGTATTTTGCAATGAATTCGACAAGTTGTTCGGGGGACATAATAGAGTTGTCATGCACATACGCCGGATGGTCATTAAGTTTGTAGCTGAAAAAACAGCGCACATTGGTTATCTGGGCAATAGCTAGCTCATAAGAAGTGCTTTTACCAATATAGCCTTTTGGATTAACAAAGTAGCTAAAACCGTTTTCGCCCAGAATTTTCAGATTGTGTAAGTAAATAAGTTCTATCAATCGTGGGTCTTGACCTAGTTCATCATCAAACAAGGCAAAGCCTGCTTTACCAGCTACCAGCTCGCCTGCTTTTGGTGCTAATATTTCTATTCCAGCGGCAGAGAAGGTATCTGCAGCTTGTTGTATTTCAGTAAAGTGCCTTAAGAAGCTGCCATGGATAACGCATTTAAATTTACTTTTCATACAATTGCATTGTACTGCTCTATTATCCTATAAACACAATCATAATCCTGATCTGTATTACGATTAAGTTTATCAGGGAGTACACTAAGAACTTTTTTTATGGCTAATATAACTTGCGAGGATCTAGTTTAAGAATTAAACTATTACCTTCTAAGAGCTGCAGAGGCTATAGGTCTGGCAAGTTCGTGTCTTTGACTTTCAACCAGTCTTTCTTTCCAAAACAGGGCTCGCTTATGTTGATCATTAATTGCTAGAGACATGATGCTTCGGGTTTCTTTAATATGAAGTCTTTTAATAGTTTCGTCGATATGTGTTGCCACTAAGGGTGTTGGTTTGTGCAAATAGTCCGTGCTTAGGGGATCAATTTCGTCTTTAGGAACAACTTTTTCTCTTGCCAGTTGTCTTAAATCAAGAAACCGTACTAAATCTCCAAAACCGATGTTTGTGCCGGATGCTACTTCTAAGCTTAAGTTAGGGTTATCAGTATCATTTACATCTCTACTTAAGAGGATTAAGTGAGTCAAACTAAGTCTAGCTGTCTTAAAATAAGTTGCATATTCTTGGGTAACCCTAATTACCGCCCTTCTGGGGTCATCGGTTTGAGCTTTTTGTTGATGAAGAAGTATTTCATTAAGGTGTTTAGCGGTTCCGCCTCTTTTGACTGAATAACTAGGCAGCACAAAGGCTTCTGATAACTCTCTATAAGTTGCAGGATAAAATCCTTGAGTTTCCTTGAAAATCTCTAGTCTGTCATAAGTATCAATTGTTTGGTAGTCGGTTTCTTCACTGGTAAATTCCATAAAGTTATATTAGCATAAACAAGTAATTAAATCAAGTTTATTTAAGAGGTGAAAATACTAATGGTACGCCTGGAGGGACTCGAACCCCCGGCCTTTGGTACCGGAAACCAACGCTCTATCCAGCTGAGCTACAGGCGCCTATAAGAGAATTATAGCTGAAACAAACTAACTATTTAGTATCTGAATTCTTAGATTTTTGTTGGCGATTGGATTGGGATGATCCGGAAGCTGGCAAAGAGTTCTGGTTTTTCTTGGCATTAGCTCGATTAATAAGAGTTTGTTGAAGCAAACTCATAACAATATGCGCCTGTTCGTAACTCATACCAACTCGGGCAATGGTCTGAGACTGGCTGCTCTGGTCAGGGTTACCTTGTGCAAAGTTCAGCACTACGCCGTTTAAATTGGCGGCAATGTGAACGCTGTCACTGTAGAGGACACGATTATCCAGGGCCATCATAATGAAAACGGCCCGCTTTTGAATATCTTCTTCGATTGTTTCTTTATGCGGAACCCGTTTGTTATAACCGGCCATTTCCCATAATTGAACTGCCTCGTCATCCTTCATGCCGAAATGATTAATCATGAGCATAAGAATATCTTCCGCTGGCCTCTCAAAGCCGCCTTCAATTTGCTTTAAAGTATCTGCGCCAATTTCAACAGCTCCTGATACTTCTTCCAAGCTTTCAGAGTGGTTCTGACGAAGTTGTTTTAAATGTCGTCCAAGTATTATAAAAGGCGTTTTATTCAATCTTGTATCTCCGTAAAACTAATAGTAGCACACTCTATCATACTCACAGCATAATGGCGATTGATGTAAGAATAATTAAGCTTCTATATAATAAACATATGCCTATGCAAAAAAGCATCCCTTTGTCCCAGCACTCGACTATGCAGCTGGGCGGTAACGCGGCTTTTGCCACTGAAATACATAATCGATTGGAGCTGACTGAGGCCTTGAACTGGGCTGAGGAAAATCAGCTACCGGTAATTATGATAGGCGAGGGCAGTAATATTATTTGGAAAGACGAGGGCTTTAATGGGCTGCTGCTGATTAATAAAGTCTCCGGTTTTGAAGTCTTTGATGAAGACCAAGAAAATTGTTATGTGACTATTGGAGCTGGAGAAAATTGGGATAGCATAGTCGAGCGCACAGTCCAAGCCCAAGTTAGCGGTATTGAGGCCATGAGTCTAATACCTGGTAGCGCTGGCGCCACACCCGTCCAAAACGTTGGCGCCTATGGTCAAGAAATCTCTCAGACTCTGGTCAGCATTGAAGCTTATGACATGAGCACAAAGGCATTTGTTACTATTCCCAACCAAGATTGTGGTTTTGGTTATCGGACAAGTCGCTTTAAAACTACTGATAAAGGCCGATTCTTACTTATGGGGTTGACACTTCATCTTATGCACAGCCAAATGGAGCCGCCTTTTTATCCGTCATTACAAGGCTATTTTGATAACCATGGTACTACTGACTTTAGTCCAAACTCAGTCCGAAACGCCGTCATCGCGATTCGATCGAACCGCTTACCGGATCCGGCAAAAGTTGCTAATTGCGGCTCGTTTTTTGCCAACCCGATTATTGACCGGATCCAGCTATCGGACTTAATAGATAGTTACCCAGGCGTTGTGTATTGGACGCAAGATGACGAAAGTATTAAATTATCGGCAGGTTGGTTGGTTGAAAATGCCGGTTTTAAAGATTACCACAGCCCAGAAACTGGCATGGCGACATGGCCTAACCAAGCTATGGTATTAATAAATGAGCACGCTAAATCAACTGCTGACTTGCTTACTTTTCGCCAACAGATAACTAATGCTGTCCAACAAAAATTCGGCATTCAACTGCAACAGGAACCTGAGCTCTTGCCTTAAGGTTTTATTTATCGCCAGGCAGCGGAAAGCCCTGACACAGCGTTTTAACGTTATTATGTATATTCTTTAAATAAGACTCATTGCCGCTATGGCTGATGGCTTGGTCTATCCATTCGGCGATTATAACCATCTCTTTTTCTTTCATACCGCGAGTTGTTAAAGCGGGCGTCCCCAAACGAATGCCCGATGGGCTAAACGGCGGACGTGGATCAAATGGTACGGTATTCTTATTTATAGTAATACCGGCTTGGGATAACGCTGTTTCAGCATCAGCGCCAATAATCTTTTTATTGGTTAGGTCAATTAACAGCAAATGGTTATCGGTGCCGCCGGTTACAAGCTGAAATCCGCGGTTGGTAAGCTCAGCAGCTAGCGTTTTAGCATTGCTAACGATCTGTCGGCCGTAGACTTTAAACGATGGCAATGAAGCCTCATGCAGGGCAACGGCAATAGCCGCCGTTTGGTGATTGTGCGGGCCGCCTTGCAAGCCGGGTATGATAGCCCGGTCGATTAGCGTCGGTAAATTCTCGGGAGTACGCTCAACGGCTTTTAGCGGGTTAGACGGGTTACCATTACATAAAATTAAAGCACCCCGGGGGCCGCGTAAGGTTTTATGGGTGGTAGTGGTAATAACGTGAGCAAAGCCAACTGGCGATGGATGAACACCGGCTACAACCAAGCCGGCAATGTGAGATATATCGGCCATCAACCAAGCATTGCAGCTATCGGCAATTTTTCTTAACCGCTGCCAATCAAAAATCCGCGGATAAGCCGTAGCCCCGACGACTATTAGTTTTGGTTTTTCTTTGGTGGCCAACGCCGCAATTTCTTCATAATCAAGATAGCCGTCTTTGCCAGTATGATATTGTACCGATCGATAATACGTACCGGAAAAGTTAACTTTCAAGCCGTGGGTCATGTGGCCGCCATAATATAGGTGAAGCCCCATAACTGTGTCGCCAGGATTAACTAGCGCGAAATAAACTGCCATATTGGCCGGTGAGCCGGAATACGGCTGGACATTGGCGTGGCTAACACCGAATAGTTTTTTAGCCCGATCCCTGGCTAAATTCTCAATTTTGTCGACGACTTCGCAGCCGCCGTAATATCTTTTTCCAGGATAGCCTTCGGAATATTTATCAGTTAGTCGGGATCCCAAAGCTTTTAAAACATCTGCCGAAGTATGGTTCTCGCTCGGAATCATCTCTAAGCCATTACGCTGCCGCTCCACTTCGGCTTTGATCAATTTTTCTATCACTTTGTCATTCATAACAGTTGCCTCCTTAAAATCCACCGGTTATTCCAAATAGTAGTGAAGCTAATCAGATCATAGTTAATATTGTAGCAATTTCATTTGGGTAGTCATATAATAGATTTTTAGGAGTTGATTGATAATTGATATTACTTATCATCCGTGGTAAGGTTCTATAGCTATGCTAACAGCAAACGAAAAAATTGGTCATTTGATATCTCAGGTAAGACAAGAAAGAGGACTAACTCAAGCCGAGTTTGCCCGCCGGTTACGGACTAGCCAGTCGGCAGTTAACCGGATGGAACGGGGTCGGCAAAACCTAAGCCTTGATACGCTCGGGCGAATCAGCGACGTGCTTAACAAACCGCTAATTAGCGTCAGCGACGCTTCGGTTGATTTGCGAGTGGAAGGCGGCCATGAGCTGCACGGTACGATAGTTTTAAAAACATCCAAGAATGCCACCGTTGGTTTACTAGCAGCCAGCTTACTTAACCAAGGCACGACTCGACTAAAAAACGCCCCGCGAATCGAAGAAGTTAATCGAATAGTCGAGGTATTGGAAAGCATTGGAGTAAGGATTCATTGGTTACCCAACAATACCCTAGAAATTAAACCGCCCGCAAAATTTAACTTAGATAAGATTAATATCGAATCAGCTCGTAAAACGCGTAGCGTGCTGATGTTTATTGGCCCGCTGATGCATGTATTTAATAGTTTTAAAATTCCTTATGCTGGCGGTTGTGAGCTCGGCCGTCGATCAGTTTTACCGCACATGTACGCTTTGGAAGAAGTTGGCGTGAAGATTGATGCTAAGTCTGGATTCTACCAAGTTCATGTTAAGAAACATCAGGCACGCCGCCCGATTGTGCTTTACGAATCAGGCGACACAACGACTGAAAACATTGTGATGGCGGCAGCTAAATTCCCGGGTGAGACAATTATTAAAATGGCCAGCGCCAATTATTCTGTCCAAGACTTGTGTTTCTTCCTGCAGAAACTAGGCGTCAAAATAGATGGTATTGGCACAACGACTTTGCGCGTACATGGTTTAAGCAAACTAAAGAAAAATATAATCTACGCACCAAGCGAAGATCCGGTTGAGGCGATGACATTTATTTCGGCAGCCGTGACTACAAATTCGCAGCTAACGATTTGCCGAGTACCAATCGAGTTTGTTGAGCTGGAACTGCTTAAACTAGAAAAGATGGGACTGGCTTATGACCGAAGCCCAACTTATAAAGCCGAAAATACTAAAACTGATTTAGTAGACATTACTATCCATAAACATAACGGTAGGCTCTTAGCGCCAGTTGAAAAATTATATGCACGCCCATTCCCGGGACTTAACATTGATAACTTACCTTATTTCGTGCCAATCGCAGCCGTCGCCAACGGCCGGACATTAATTCATGACTGGGTTTATGAAGATCGGGCCTTAATGTATACCGAAATCAAAAAAATTGGGGTTGATTTGGAACTAGCCGATCCGCACCGGGCATTTATCAACGGCCCGACACGCTGGCGGGCGGCCGATATTGTTTGCCCTAGCGGCATCCGTCCAGCCGTAATGCTGCTAATTGGTATGTTAGCGGCTGATGGAATATCGATTTTACGTAATGTCTATACTATCAATCGAGGCTATGAAGACCTAGCGCTACGCCTCAATTCGATAGGTGCCCACATCAGCGTAATGCATGAACTTTGAGCTGCGTCGAGCCGTAAGTGTTATAATCTGGAAAGTGCGGGTGTCGTATAGTGGTCAGTATGCAATTTTTCCAAATTTGAGACACGAGTTCGATTCTCGTCACCCGCACCAGTCTGCCCCGGTAGCTCAGTTGGATAGAGCAGGAGACTTCTAAGCTCAAGGTCGGGGGTTCGAATCCCTCCCGGGGTACCACGTTTATGTTTATCGTAAATAGTTACTATTGAGCCAATCTAATTCTGTTTCGGTAGTTGTTTCAGTTTGTGTTTTGAATTAAATCTCTAATACTTCCGACAGTGAAATATAAATAATCGAAACTATTGACACGTGTGTTTATTGTATATACAATAATAGATACAATGGCAACATCTACAGCAACAGTCATAAAAACCGGTAATTCTTACGCTCTAAGAGTGCCCAAATCGTATGCAGAACGCAATAACCTTAGACCAGGAGCAAAGGTTATCTTGTCTGACCCTCAAATTTCAGGGGGGACACTTGCAGACCTTCAAACTACTATTCAGTCTTCTCGTAACAAAAGTCGTGTAAATTATTGGGATAAGATAACCGACCCATCTGTGTGGCAACGAATTGAACGTGGTAATTGGGACTAACACCTAATGAAGCGAGCAGTTATTGACACTAATGTACTTATAAGCTGGTATAAGGCCGGCACCATAACTGGTCAAGTTGATTTAGCCAGTATAGCTCCTATCTTTTCAATTATTACTAAAATTGAATCCTTGGGCTTTCAAAAAATTACGGACATCGAAAGCAAGGCTATTAATAATATGCTGAATACTGGTGAGCTAATTTATATAGACCATGATATAGCTCAACAGACTATAGACTTACGCCAAAAACTCAAAATTAAAACTCCTGACGCTATTATTGCTGCTACTGCTCTAGTGAACGATGTGGAATTATGGACAGCTAACACATCAGATTTTTCTAATGTTAAAGGACTAAAGCTTCATAATCCGCTAAAATAGCGGTTCTGACTTCTCGGACTACGGTGTACCAAACTAATCATGTTTGAGATAGTGTTTATTGAGTGAGATAATTGTTATGAAATAAACTTATTGGAGTAATCATGGGAACACCAGAAGGTTCTAATCATCCAAGTATGGAAGATGACAAAGTAACTAATCGAGCCATAGATATGCTAAATGCAGGTTATAGGGGTACACCATTAGCTGCAGCAGCCGAGACTTTTGTCCACGATGAAGAGGCAGAAAGACGTTCTGCTCTACAGGCTAGGGCTGAGGGTGTTCAGGGGCCACTTGACGTGAATTTATTTCCTCCAGAAGTATTCGACGGCCAAGGAGAAAGACTTATGCGGGATGGAAGGTATTTGATGACTAAGACAGAATTAAGACTAGCATTTGAAAGAGAAGATAGTCGTTGGTAAGTATTTAACTTGATTAGCAGGAATGTGGATGGCTACACCAGAAAGAATACACATTAATTGGAATGCTTCGGATTGGTGGGAATGCTTCGAAGGATATGGCTTACATAATGCCCAGCGTGAGACCTCTAATACCGCACAAATAATAGATGTTCTAGCTTCCCAAATCGGAAAGCTGTTTCAAATTGAGGGCTGGACAGAAGATCCCCAAGTTGAGATAAGTTTAAAGTTGGTTGAAAGAAATGATAGCGGGCTGGCTGTTATAAATCGCGGCAAACCGCCATTCCAAGGTGAATATGTTGTAGCAGATGAGCCGCCTCCGCACATAACCATGAATGGTGACTATGTATTTGATTTGGTAGCAGTCGTTAATCAATAAAAAGTAAGTTCAATATGTCTGATATTATGGTGTTATGAAACTCTATAGCCTCAGGCTTAAACCAGGACAAGATTTAATTGCTGAGCTGTTAAGTTTTACTAAAGAAAATGGTATTAAAGCTGGCTCAATCGTAACTTGCGTTGGAGCATTGAAACCGTTTGTGCTAAGAATGGCCGGTGCTAAGCCTGATAAGCAAGACATACGAAAATATGAGGATACGCACGAAATAGTTTCACTTGTTGGAACTATAACCGGAGATGATTGCCATCTACATATTTCACTATCCGGTAAAAATGGCCAGGTAATTGGTGGTCACCTTAAAAAAGGTTCTTTGGTTGACCTTACTGCCGAGATTGTAATAGCTGAAGATGAAACGGCAACATATACCAGAGAATTTGATGAAGAAACAGGCTTTTCAGAACTCAAGATAATTAAAAGAACCGCTTAAAGATTAATTTTTTCTTTGAGTTGGGTCTTCTTTGGGGTATTGGTCTGGAGTAATAATGTTATCTGTAGGTGATAGTTTAGTAATAGGTTCATCTATTTTAGCTGTAAATAAAGGATTAGACATAACCCTTACTGCCTCATTGGGCTGTTGTGGTTGCTGGGTTGGGTCAACTGAAGGTTTTATAGAATATTTTTTAGAGATTTTGCGTTTAATTAAATATCCAATACTGCCAATCACTAAAATAATGGATATAAATATGGCAAAACCGTAAATTAAATCGCGATTAGAACCAGAAGATTTATTTGAAGCCGGGCTTTTTGTAGTTAAATTTAGTTCGATTGGGACAGGCGTCTGAGTTGTGTTTTGTGTGGTTGTGGTTGGAGTTGTGCTAACTATTGGTGAAGTTGTATTAGCGGGTGTTTTAGAAGGCGCAGTAGTTGGTTGGGTAGTTACATTGGTGGGAGTCTGGGCTGGGGGGGTTGCAACAGGGAATTGGCCGCCAATTATACTTTCTACGCCCCCCTGAATATCTTGGGTGGCAAAGTAATTAGAACAAGCTGAGTTACTAGGTCCAACATTGCTATGACTAGATGGAGACACTGCCCCATTGTCAGCTGCTAAATTAGTGAATTCGACTTCCGATTCTAATAAGTCGCTACAGCTCGCAGTAGCACCGCTATAGCGTTCATGAAAAGTGCCGGATACGTCATATAGATTACCTCGGCTACTAGGTACGACAATATTACCAACTAGAGATTGAATATTTGTAGTTTGGTCAGTAACGGTAGCGGTCCAGGTATTATTGCCGCTGGCCTGATTCATTAACGAAAGCCTTAAATCGTATGTATGATTTATTACCCACGGATAAGTTATCCTGGAAGTATAATAAACACCGCCTTCATTGCCGGATGTGTTATACCCTGGGCCGTAAGAAGAGGTTGCCCCCCAAATTGAAAAGATGACTATCTTGCCGGTAGGATTATTGCCCTCAGTTTGTAGCCCTAAATACCCGCCGGTAGCAGAATAGTCTCCAGTAAACCAATAATAGGCTGAAAAATAATAACCATCCGGAGATCCGTCAGTGACTGGAGTAATATCGGTATCCATTTCTGTAAAGCCTCCAGGAGTGGAAGGCCACGTCCAGTAGGTATCGTCAAAATGAGTCGGATTTGTTATAGGGTCTGCTAGAACTACCCTTGAAAATAACAATAATACTACTACAAATAGAACTGGCAGCATTAAGCTTTTTATTCGCATAATTAATACTGCCATAATATCAAATACTATAGTCTATATGGCTAGATATTGACTAACTTGGTAATCAAATACAGTTGACTAAGATGCGACCTTTAGGAGCTTACTAAACTTGTAGGAAAAGTAGTAAATGATAGACCAAATACGCTGGCCAGACAATAGCTTTTAAGATAGCCAATATTACTAACCAAAAAGTACCGGAATGGACGTGCAAGAAGTAAACTAACGCACCAATAAAGCCCATAAACCAAACGCCACCGGTGCCACCAGCGCGGGCTACCTTTTTCTTCTTTGACCACTTATGTATGTGTACATGCTCGTCTGCCATATTTTCTCCTGACTTTAAGTTAATTAGCCACAAATTAATTGGACTATACATTATTATATATAAGTAATATAATTATTACCAGCAATTTATTTTGAAAGGATTAAGATGCCTCATAATAAAAGCAGCAAATACGTGTTTGGAACTAGTAAGATTAACGAAAAAGGCCAGTTAGTTATACCTAAAGAAGCTCGCGATCTTTTTGATATTAAACCAGGCGATACGTTATTAATCTTAGGCAAAGCAGACAAGGGACTAGCTATTGTCAAAGCTGACGGGCTATCTGAGTTAGTATCCCACTTCTATAACCATAAAAAAATGAACGATAATGATTAACCGGACTTCACCGCCTCAATGTTTAACAGTTTTATTACTGCTCAGCCCACTGCTAAATTATTTGTTACCCATAAAACAACTATTTCGTTTTCCATATTCTTTTTTCGGAATTTTTTTCATTATTGCCGGAATAGTTATTAACTTACTTGCCGATAATCGATTTAAATATCATAAGACAACAGTTAAGCCAGTCGGAGAATCGACTGCTTTGATGGATGACGGACCATATCGGCTGACCCGTAATCCAATGTATCTTGGAATGTTCGCAATATTACTAGGAGAGTCATTTCTGCTTGGTAGTATAACGGCGTTTTTAGCACCAGTATTATCAATATTTTTACTGCAGTACTGGTTTATAATTCCCGAAGAGCGCAAAATGGAAAAAATATTTGGAGCTGCTTATATTAATTACAAGTCTAAAGTTAGTCGTTGGATATAATTAAAGAAATATGGATATCAAAAATCAGAAAGGCGAAATTCTAAAAGCCGGCTGTGTGGTAATTGACAACCATTCGAGAGTTTTACTAGTGACTAATAAGCTGCGTCGTGATTGGTCCTACCCGAAAGGCCATTTAGAAGCCAATGAACCTCTTGAACAAGCGGCAATCCGTGAAACCCTTGAAGAAACCGGCTATGAAGTAAAAATTATTAAACAATTGACCGACTTAACATATATAAACCGTCAAACCAATGAACCTATCCGCGTGAGTTTGTATTTAGCAACTCCGATCAGGCAGGTAAGCCAGCACAATGATGAAACATCAGAGTGGAAAAATATTGAAGAAGCTAAAAAAATAGTTTTGCCTAACTTAAAACCATATTTAGACAATCTTAAGTAAAACTTTTCAGGTTGATATAATTAGCGCATGAGACGAGTCGTCGGTGCTGACTATGATAAGATTAAGCCTTATTTTAAACTGGCAGCGAAAGCCGCCGCCAAGGCTACTTGTTACCGGGCAAAATGCGGCTCCGTGATTATTAAAAATGGCAAAGTGATTGGTAGTGGCTATAATTCTCCACCACTAGATGATGAATCGCGGCGGATTTGTAATGAGGTGTGGGATTATAGTAAAAAACCAAAATATGACAAAACTTGTTGTGTGCACGCAGAATGGCGGGCAGTCTTAGATGCATGCAAGCATAATGCCGATAAAATAGATGGATCCGTGCTTTATTTTATGCGGCTAGATGATCAGGGTAATTTTTCTGGTGCTGGCGTCCCCTATTGCACTAACTGTAGCCGGCTATCCATGGAAGCCGGTATTGGCGAATTTGCGCTTTGGAATAAAGATGGCGCCGATATTTACCATATCAATGAATACGACAGATTATCTTATGAATATTTTAAGAGGTAGCACTGAGGAATTATTTGTTAATAACACTTTTTTGCTATAGTACAAATATGCCCAAGTTTAAGTTTGAAAAATTAGTTCGCGATAAAGTAGTTGAAAACCAGATAGCCACTGGCGCCAAACCGCAATTCCACAAATTAAGTAACAAACGCCATAAACAGGAACTGGTAAAAAAAATAATTGAAGAAGCCCAAGAAATTACTGAAGCCAGCCAAGATAAAGTAGCCAGTGAAATAGCTGACGTGCAGCAGGCGATTGATGATTTGAAAGAAAAATACGGCTTGACTGACGAAGATATAGCAAAGGCTCAAAAAGCCAAGAATAAGAAAAGCGGCGCATTCAAAGAAGGCATTTACGTTGATTACATTGAACTAGATAGTTCTGACAAATGGGTAGAGTATTTCAGGAAGAACTCTGATCGCTATCAAGAGTTAGAATAAACCGATTAGCATATAGGTAAAATTTTATTGAGGGCGATATTCTTAGTGGTGAGCTTTCTGCTACACTTAAAATCAGATAACTAAGGAGAAGTTTTATGGACAAAGACATAATTGTGGTAACCACTAACGATATTCCGGGCTATAAAATTACTGAGGTCTATGGTGAAGTATTTGGTTTGATTGTCCGATCAAGGAACGTTTTTAGCAATATCGGCGCTGGATTTAGAACAGTAGTCGGTGGTGAAGTAAAAGGTTATACCAAAATGGTATCGACCAGCCGAGAAAATGCCATTGAGCGCTTAAGACAAGCCGCCCAGGAAAAAGGTGCTAATGCAGTTTTGGCAATGAGATTTGATTCCGGTGATATTGGCAATGTCATGAATGAAGTTGCTGCCTATGGGACCGCTGTAAAAGTCCACCCAATAAGTTAATTGAATAGTTCGTTTCGGGAAAATTGTAATCAGTTCATTAAAGTTGTAGGTTATATTTAGTGCCAATGCGTAAATTGCCCCAAAATATAACTCTAAAAATTAACTTAAAAGCCGTGTTTTTAATCTTGATTGCTGTCATGATTGGGTTTATTGGTGGTCTGCTTTACTCGAATTATCACGATAATGATTCAACTACTTCACCGACAAATCTAAATCAGTTAACTCACATTTGCAATTGTCCAAATATTCCTGTCGGCAGCAATCCGGCGCAATACTGTAAATGTTAGGTTTAACTAGTCATTTATGCAACATAAAAAGTGGCTGTATAATTTATATCACTTCTAGAAATTTGTAATTCATCTACAATGTAGCTATGAAGACTACGCGCCAGAGGTATATAGTTTATAGCCAACTCTGTTTTTTTATGGGTATGCTTTTTTGTATTTTCATAAAGCCCAAAGGTTTGGCTGCCAATGCTGGAATAAGTTATTACGGTACATTTATAAAAACTGTCTTACCGTATGCCACGGGGATTCTCGGTAGTGCCTATTTTACATTCCGGATCGCTAAGTCTTTATATAAATCTTCTTATACTTTTGTTAGAAATGCCTTATTCGTAATTTCAATCTTCTCAATTGGCATAGTAATAACGCCGTATTCGGTCAATTCATTTTTAAACTGGACGCACACCATCTTAGGATCTGTCATCTTTATTCTTCAACTACTACTGAGTGGTTGGCTGATTAAAACGATTAGAGGTAATTCAAATATGCTAATTCTTTGGGTGTTGGAGTTAACTTGCGGCGTAATTGCAGCCATCTATATATTGCCGCCTCACGGATTTTTAATTCAGTCGCAGTTACTTTTTCAGTTGTTATTCGGTATCATAATGTACCGCAGCTTCAATTCCAATAAATTAGTATCTGTAAAACAGTTAGTTAGCTTTAACAATAGATAAAATTTCTTCTCGACTTTTATAAGATAATTTTAATGATGAATTTGCTGGTTATGGGTTTGGCAAACTTGCTGAGCAAAAGAAGATAAAAATTGCGGACACGTTAGAGTGCCAGTGTTGCTATTAATTAACTGACGGATATCTTTGCCTTCTTGGGTCTCAACAAGGTTATCTTGCTGTGACAGCTGATTAATTGAGTTATTGTAGCGGGCAATATCAAAAATGCGAATGGCCACACCAGTTACCAATATGGTGACAAGTATTACCACTAAGTAGCGCCAATTAAATTGCTTACGACGATATTGGGGCAGTGGAGTATATAATTTAATCTTTTCAATACTTGGCATAGATTTAAACTCAATTTATCCGCAAATGTATTATGACACCGATAAAGTTAATATTATATGAAATTTAAGGAGTGTTTGCTTTTAAGTTTCTTTAAAGTAATAATTAGTTAGCTGCTCCCGTGGTGAAATGGATATCACGATGGTCTTCGGAACCGTTGTTGGGGGTTCGAATCCCTCCGGGAGTACCATAATGAGCTTGTGGCAATTTTATGTATGATGATATTGAGAAGTTTGTAAATAAAATTCTGAGCATTAATGCACCAGTCATTAATATGTTTGGTCATGGTGTGACGGGTATGGGTGGCGGTGCTGCCATTGAACAATCTGAAGGCACTTCTGGTAACGATATTACCCGGCAACTTAAGAATACGGCTATACAGTTTTTAAAATTAATTTATCGTAACAAGTCAATTACTGAAGAGATATTGGACTGTGTTAAAAAACTTGAAGGTTTACTCCGAACCGAGCAAGTCATATCTGTTTTAAGTCAGAAACAAAGCGATCAACTAATAAATGAAATGTATGAATTAGTTGATAAATATCAGATTCAAACTAGCTCTTAATCACATTTAAGCCAGTAATTAAATTTCTTTAATTTGCGAGTATGGCCTATGTACACTATAATTACCTCTGTTTTTTAGTATCACCAACGGTTTGGTTATAAAACTAAAAAATATGGCGAGAGTAGCTCAGCTGGTTAGAGCGTCTGTTTGTGGCACAGAAGGTCGTGGGTTCAAGTCCCATTTCTCGCCCCATTTTTTGATTTATATAACTAAAATAAGATTTATTCGGGTATTTTATTACCAGCATATGGAGTCATGCATTGGTGAACAACGGGGCTAACCGGATGGAGGTCAACATTATCTATTGTTTGAGTAGTTATATAGTTTGGAGAAGTAACGCCAATACACAAGTTTGGAATTGTATTTGATACTACGGGCAGAGTAACGGGCGGCGGCGTTGGGGTTGTGCTTAAGTTGGTTGGTACTGAATTATTATCAGACTGGACTGGTGGCGTGGTGACTAAGGTTACTGAGTTATTATTGAGCGAAGTATAACTAGAGCTTGTTTGCTGCTGGTAAGAACTACTGGTGGTTGAATTTGCTTGTGCCGTATTATCTGGCGCAGTGATAATTGGGGTACTGCTGACAGCGCTGGAAGGTAGAGTTGAGCTCAATAAGTGCGATTGGTTAATCGTCGCATTTTTATTTAAGCTTGCAGCATTAATAGAGATTTGATTTGGATTAGATATAAATTTAGTATTTTGCGAATCATGAATTACGCGGCTGCCTAAAACTATCACCAACAAAGTGATCGCAATTATACTAAAACCCACCAAACGTATTCGACGAGGTTCTATAGATATTGTTTGAATTGATTTTAGAAACTGTTTTAATCTCATAACACCTTTGTAATATATACAATAAACTGATTAGTAATAAAATACAATGAATTATTTAACTTGTTAAACTGAGCTAAATATAAGCGATGAGGTGACCAAAAAAAATACTGAAAAATCCTTACATCTAAAACTTTGTTATAATTTTGGAGAGTTAAAATATCAAAGTCGGAGAATTTGTGCTAAGAAATATCTTTGCCAGTGCCAGGAAATACTATTTGTTTGTGGTTGCAATTTTAACGTCTGCAGTTGGACTTTATCTACAGTTCGCCAAGTATCACATGGCGCTACACTGGCTACTTGGAGTAGTGGCCATTTTAGAAGTTTTGCCGCTAATTTGGCGTATGTGGCAAGATCTTCGTGACGGCGCTTACGGGATAGATATCTTAGCAGCCACAGCCATTATCGCGGCAGTTGTAATGAAACAGTACTGGGTGGCAATAGTTATAGTGATTATGCTGACTGGCGGCGAAACACTAGAAGATTATGCTGAAAATCGTGCCAAGATAGAACTGAAAAATCTGCTGAAAAAAGCACCCACTAAAGCTCATATGATAAAAGGGCGCAAAGAAATCGAAGTCTCAGTATCGGCAATCCAAACCGGAGCCACATTGATCATTAAACCGGGCGAAGTGGTACCGGTTGACAGTATTATTGTTGAAAATGAATCGAGCTTTGATGAATCCAGTTTAACAGGTGAAAGTATTCCGCAACTTAAAGGTGTCGGTGATAAACTGCTCAGCGGATCAATTGTGCTCGATGGGGCAGTGACCGTTAAAGCCCTTAAGCCGGCCGCCGACAGCCAATACGAGCAAATCATCAAACTAGTTCAAGCTGCAGCCAATTCACGATCGCCATTTGTCCGTTTAGCCGATAGATATAGCATACCGTTTACGGTCGTGGCTTACATCATTGCTATTACGGCTTGGGTGGTTAGCCACCAAAGTATTCGTTTCCTGGAAGTTATTGTTGTGGCGACACCGTGTCCGTTAATTTTAGCTGCTCCGATCGCCATAATTTCAGGCATGAGCCGAGCATCGAAACATGGGATTATTGTTAAAAATGGCGGGGCATTGGAGCGAACGGCAGAAGCCCGGACAATTGCTTTTGATAAAACCGGCACCTTAACGGAGAGTGAATTAACCATAAATGACGTCATTACTTTTAATAAATATACTAAAGACCAAGTTTTAGCTTTTGCGGCTTCATTGGAACGTAGTTCGAATCACATATTAGCTCGGGCGGTAATTAAAGGAGCAGCTGTCAAACGATTAAAACTAACTAAAGCCAAAAATATACGCGAAGAAGCCGGATTAGGACTGGACGCCAACATTAACGGTCGACCGATATTAGTCGGTAACGAGGCCTTATTAAAGAAGCATGGCGTAAAACTACCGAGAGAAATCGTTAAATCGATTGGCAACCACACCGTTACGATGGTTAGCGTCAATCATGAATTAGCCGGGATAATTACTTTTGAAAATGAGCTGCGCCGGGATAGTAAGCGAACTATCAGTAGCATTCGTAAGTTTCGCAGCATTAAAAAGATACTTATTATCACTGGTGATAATTGGAAAATTGCTCGAGCCATTGGTCGCCGGTTGGGTGTTAGTAGCAATGAAGTTATTGCCGAAACCTTACCCGCCGATAAATTAGCTTTACTAGAGTCAATTAAAGACAATGAAAGGCCAACAGTATTCGTGGGTGACGGTATTAATGACGCACCGGTATTAACTGCGGCCGATGTGGGCATAGCTATTGGGGCCAAGGGCGAGACTGCCGCCAGCGAATCGGCTGATATGGTAATCATGCTAAATGATATAAAACGGGTAGCCATAATTATTGCCATCGCCAAAAGAACTTTCTCAATTGCTCGTCAAAGTATCTTAATCGGCATTACCCTAAGTATTATTTTAATGTTGGTTTTCTCAACTGGGCGCTTTAAGCCAATTTACGGGGCAGTCATTCAAGAAGCGGTTGACGTAATTGTTATCTTTAATGCTTTACGGGCGCACATTGATACCAAAGCCGATCTCGCTCTAAAAGTGTAGAACTATTGCGATCATCACCGGTACGATAATGTTATCTGTGCCGTAGACACCAATATTTTCTAGGGCAGCGGCTAGAATTGGTAAGTAAGCTATTTTAAACCATATTACACTACCTTTAGTAATGATCATAAAAATGCTTATAAGTACCAGTGAGCATAGCCAAAAAGACATTGTCCCAATAACCGATTTATATTGCCCAAAAACTTTGTAACGGTATTTTTTGCCGTAACGAGTGCCAACTATCGCCGCTACACCGTCGGCAAGACTCAAGTGCAAAATAGCAATTGTGAAAATCAGACGGTCATGAGTAATCAGCGCCACAATTATTATGGCTAGAGCAAATAAAAAATCACCGATTGTTTTACGTCTAATTGAATGGATGGAGCCAAATATTGATTTAAATCGGGATATGACAATAACAACTAAGAAACCGGTTGCCAGTAAATATATCTGGTCCCAACTTAAAATATATGGCCAAAAAGCCACAAAACTACCAACGGCTATATGGATAAACTTGCGCGTAAACTCGGTGTGATAATGCTTAAATTTCCATAAGTATTCAGCGATGAGAAGCAGTATCAGAACAATCAAGATTACAATGAAAATTTGTAACATATACGTATAGCATTGTACTGCTAAGTAGCGGTAAGGGAAGAATTATAGTGCTTAAATTTACTGGAAACTCAACGTTATTGGTTAACTTATTCAACCGTTTCTGTATCTGAAAAGTCGGTGACAGGCAATTCTAGTCCAAGCAGCCCGGCAATTGATAGGTAGTATTCATTATCATCTATTCCAAGATCAACTAGCTCTAGCTTAAGTGACTCAATTAACTGTTGATTTCTATCTCTATCTTGACGCTGCCGAGAAGTCCTAAAATTTGCTTCGCCCTTGCTTTCGGGAGCCATTTCGAGAGCTAATCCTCCAGCCAAAGCTTGTACGCCTTTACCAATGCTTTTATATACTTGATCAATCCTTACATTAAGGCTTGATTGTTCCAGGGCGATTTTTACTAGATCTACTACCAATCTATTTTTACGAAGCGTAATAGACTCTGCAATCTCTGGCGTAATGACAGGTTCTATCCCTAATCTT
Source organism: uncultured Candidatus Saccharibacteria bacterium (assembly GCA_963749175.1). Lineage (GTDB taxonomy): Bacteria > Patescibacteriota > Saccharimonadia > Saccharimonadales > UBA4665 > DATKGQ01. The sequence continues at coordinate 43,052 of CAVVLM010000004.1, read as the reverse complement.
TTGGCCATCTGAACATATTGATAAGAGTTGGTTATCATTTGATTTGTTTTGCTTGTAAACCATTCAGCTATCGCTTCATTGCCAAAAACTATCTGAAAGCGCGGCATTCCATCAACCGGCCCGAAGTAAGCCTTAGAACGTTGGAAAAATTCATAAGCCTCCATAATGCCTAATCGTACGGGATAATCAGAGTCCCGTACCTGATGCCCACTAGATTCAATTGTTGAGTTCTCAGTAATTGCCATACCTTGAAGAATATTAAACTCAGGCAATTGATCTAATTCTCCAATGACTTTGCCCATATGATATGGCCAAAAGGATTTTTTACTATAAGTAACTACCGGTTCACCAATATGCAATCTTGCAAGTTCTATCCATTCACTCAACTTGGCCTCTAACTGTTCTGAGCCAACATCAACGCGCGGTAAATCGTCCCAATTATGTAAGCGATCTTCAAAACTTCCATGTACCATGATAATCCTTAAATAGAATTGATACTCTTTTAACGCAACTTATGCAAGCAGTAGCGTAAAATATCGAAATAATTATTGGTCGGGGATAGAGGACTCGAACCTCCGACCTCCGCGTCCCAAACGCGGCGCGCTAGCCAACTGCGCCAATCCCCGTAATTAGGTTGATTATAACAAAATAAATTGCTCAATGGATATAGTGGACACTGACTAAGATAAATTTTGGATAGCTAGCTCTGCTTCTCTGCGAACGCTATCAGTGCATTTATATTTTAGTGGTATTGGAGCGCCAACCCAGGCGTAATCCGTAAATGAATTCTCTTCTAGTACTACATTGCCGCCAGAATACTTTACGGCTAGAGTAACCATGAAAACCGGTACCTTATCAGGTCTGACAAAGGCCTTGTTGCTAATGATGGAACTGTTGTCTTCAACTATGTTTAACCCGCATTCTTCCAGGGCCTCTTTCGCGGCAAGTTTTTCAAGTATGTTATCTATGCCTTCTATTGGATCTGCGCCAGATTCCCCTAACTGTTCAGCGACAATCGCGTGCTCTAATTTGCCACCAGGAAATGCCCAATAACCAGGTAAAGCTATCTCTCTATCGCTCCTACGCAGTAAAAGACAGGTGGCATCAGGTTTAACTATGACAATATTAGCTACTACGTAAAAAAGCTTTTCAGATTTTGCTTCGATAATTGAAATTTCCGGGTTACTCATATCTATTCTAACTTTAGCATAGGTACATCATGGTCGGGGTGAGCGGACTTGAACCGCTGACCTCCGCGTCCCGAACGCGGCGCGCTACCAACTGCGCTACACCCCGACTTCTAAACCTTGTGCCCAAAATTTCCCACTAACTCTATCAAAACAGGGGTAATTATAGCTGAAAATGTTGAAATATACTAGATTTGTGTTATTACTGGATTACTTAAGGATTTCATGGTATAATATTGACAATAATGAAGTACGCATCAATATTTTTTACTATTCTGTTTATATGGGTAGCAGTCATTCTTATGGCTCTAACCAGAAGGGATAGCAGTGAGATTTTCCAGCTTTATCTAGCAGTTATTGCTTCAACCCTGGCATTGTTTCTGATCGGTTTTGCGAGAAAGTAAATGGCTACGCACAATGCTTCTATTGCTGCTATTAAACGGCATCGTACTGCAAAAATTGCCAGTTTAGGCACTAAAGCCTATTATCTCTATCGGCGTGGCCAGCAAGAGAAAATGTATACGCTGATTTGCGAAGAGTTTATTGAGCTAGGTGGCGTTTATATAAAATTTTTACAAGGTGTTTTACTGCAAAATCATGCCCTTCGCCAATGGCATCATCCGGATAGACTGAAAGTTTTTGAAAATCTAGACCATGAACCAATTGATGTTATTCGCTTGCTGCAGACTGAATTGCCGCCCGATAAACTAGCGATGATTACTACCATCCAGCCGCAGCCGTTTGCTGCAGGCAGTTTTGGTCAAGTTTATTACGGCCAACATATAAGCGGTAAACCAATTATCATTAAGGTGTTGCGGCCGATGGTAAGAGAATTACTGCGTTATGACCTACGTTTAATAGGTGTATTTAGCCGCAGTTTAGCTAACCGAGTAACCGATAATATCGATTTTAACTTAACCGACGCGATTAAAGATTTTCGAATAGCAACGCTACGCGAGACAGACTATGTCAGTGAAGCGCATTTTGCCCAGGAACTATTCGAGGCTTACCGCGACAATCCATCATTTATTATCCCGGAAACTTTCCTAGATCTATGTACGGACAATATAATTGTCCAGGAATATATTGATGGGCTTTCGGTGGCCCAATTAATCCGGCTACAGGAACAAGGTGCCGATCCACGCCGATATACGGCTGATGTTACTGGTTCGGATTTAGACGAACAGCTTAAACTGCTGGGAGTTGAGCTTTTTGCCGGCATGTTTAGCCTAGCGCGTATTCAAGGCGATCCGCACCCCGGTAATATCCGTTTAATGACCGGTAATCGTGTTGGTATGATTGATTTCGGCATCGCTGCACCCACACCAGACAATAAAGCGGCTTTTTTCGGCATAGTTACCGGAATGCATCAGATTTATTCCAATGATTTTGAAATCAGTAAATTATTTGAGCAGTTTATTCGCTTTTTCGTAAATGATTTATACCGGGCCCTACATCGGTTAGCTTCTCACAATCAATCGATGAATATGGGTAACGCCAGCCAGCCGGAAAACTATACCCAAGAGATAGGCAAACTTGCTCAGGAAGCATTTAAACACGCTATAGGCGTTGATGACATCCGCCCTCTTGTGGAAGACGGACGTATCCTGCAAATTATGAATCAGGTTATTAACCGAGATAACCGTTTTGGTTTAGTCATTAAATTGGAAGCCTCGGAAATACTACGGGCTACCCAGACCTATATGTCACTGGTTGATACACTTGGCCGTCGCACCGTGGTTATGCCGCGAGTATTAAAGGCTGCCGTAGAACGTATTTCGCGCGAACACCCTGAGGTGTTAGACCGAAATGACGGTGATATCAGCGTGTCGCAGTCTTTGGATATTGTCAGCAGTTGGTTAGAGCGAGTTGCTAATCGTGACCCAGTGCTCTTTTCACAACTCATGAAACGTATTAAAATAGGCGCAACCGAGCTTAACTCGAGAGTATCAGTGCGGCGGACAATAAACCGCCGAGTTAAGCAGGCTGAGTCAGTAAAGGAACGCACAAATGCTTAGAGATTTTATATTGTTTATCAAATACCCGTATACAGCCGGAGTTATTGCTACGATCTGGCTGGGCAGCGCTATTCTAATGGCGATCGATCGCGGTTTGAACGGCGTACGCATTGTAATTATTAACATGCTAGTCAGCGTCTTAATTGCGGCATTCGGTTTTGGTGGCAAATCCCAGACTTAAATCAACTTGCTTAAGCGATATAAAAATTATTATATTAATCAGTAGGTAATTTTATTACTATTGAGCAATACAAGGAGACCCATGGCTGAACTTGATACTGTAATTGAAACTAAAAACCTTAAGAAATCTTTTACTGCCAAAAAGAAAAAAGTAGAAGCGGTACGCGGCGTTGATTTAGTGGTTAAAAAAGGCCAAATCTATGGCTTTTTAGGGCCAAATGGCGCCGGTAAGACTACAACTCTGCGAATGTTAACCACTTTGCTACCGATTGACGAGGGCGAAGCCACGGTAGTCGGTTATGACGTTAAGAAGCAGCCGGGCGAAGTCCGCAAACACATTGGTTATGTTAGCCAGTTAGGCGGCGCTGATGATGAATCAACCGGCCGGGACGATCTAATAATTCAAGCCCGGTTATATGGTATGTCGAGCGCAGCAGCCGATAAGCGGGCCAGGGAATTAATTGATATCTTGCAGCTAAGCGATTATGCTGACCGCCGGGTTATTACTTACTCTGGCGGCCAACGTCGCCGATTAGATATTGCTATCGGCATTATGCATCAGCCGGATATTTTATTTCTTGACGAACCAACTACTGGCCTGGATCCGCAAAACCGAGCTAATATGTGGCAACAAATCCGCAGCCTGCGCGACCGAGGAACAACTATCTTTTTAACGACCCATTATCTTGAAGAAGCCGACGTACTGTCTGATTATTTAGCCATTATGGATAACGGTAAAATCGTGGCTGAGGGTACACCGCGTGACCTAAAACGCCAAATTGCCGGCGACGCTGTAATAATTAAACCCAAACAATCTGGCGAGGAGATTGATAAGATTCAAAAATTAACAGCCAATCAAACTTTCGTTAAAGAGGCAAGGGTAGAAGGGGAGTCGATTCATCTATATGTTGAAGATGGCGCCCAAGCCTTGCCCAAAATCTTTGCACTACTGGAAAGTAAGAAAATTCAACTTGATACGGTTTCTTTAGCTGAGCCCTCTTTAGATGATGTATTTTTGAAACAAACCGGCCATAGTTTACGTGACGGGGGAAATGCCAGTGAAGGAGGACACCGATGAAATTACTAACTGATATTATGCTGCTCGTAAAACGGCCGTTCTTACAGAACCTTCATAACCCAACCTGGTTATTTGTCAGCGCCTCAACTCCTCTGATGTATCTAATCCTGTTTATGCCGCTACTTAAGCGCTTAGCCGGCGGTCCAGGTTTCTCAACCAGCAATGTAATTCAATTGTTCTTACCGGGTATCATAGTCTTACTAGCCTTCGGCACTGGTAACTTTGCCGGTTTTGGTACTATCTTCCAGTTGCGTAATGGCTTTATTGAACGACTTCGGGTCACCCCTGCCAGTCGCTTTGCCCTGCTGATTGGGCCGATTATTGCCTCAATGCTGTGGTCGCTGTTTTTTTCAGCAGCAATTATTGCCCTAAGCGTTCCCTTCGGCTTTCATATACACATTCTGGGTCTGTTGGTCTTTGCCCTGCTGTTAATTCTGTTAATGACGCTGTTCTCTGCGATATCAACATCGCTAGCTATCATAACTAGGGAAATTAGTACTTTTGCAGCATTTGTAAACGGCGTTAACTTACCGTTAATATTACTAGCCGGAGTAATGCTGCCGCTAACTCTGGCGCCCCACTGGATGCTGGATATCGCCCACGTTAATCCGCTGTATTATGTGGTGGTCGCAGGTAGGGCACTGGCTAACGGCCAAATTGCTGTACACGCTGTAGCTGAGGCTTTCGCTATAATGCTGCCTCTGACAATAATCGTTTTATGGTGGTCGCTGCGGGTCTACCGCAAAGCGGTATCTTGATAAGTGATCTTAGCTATCGCTAATTTTTCGGATTTGCTTAACAGAAACAGCTAACCCAGTAGTTAGGTCGGCTTCTATCAGCAAGCTGTTAAACTGGGAGCGACCGCTTTCAGTCAGGATATTGCGCGTTGGTTTGTCATATTGCCAGCGGGGGATGACGCTGTCAAATTCGATACCAAGTGAGGAGTCAAGCGAACCACACATACCGACATCTGTTATGTGGGCAGTTCCCTTTGGCAGTACCATGGCGTCTGCGGTCGGAATGTGCCAATGGTCGCCAATGGCGGCGGTAACTTTACCGTCAAGATAGTATCCAATAATATATTTTTCACTACTGAAATCACCATGAAAATCAACGATTGTCGCAATATGCGGCTGTTTACTTTCGGTTTCTAAAATAGCATCGATTACTAGCAGCGGGTTATCAACTGGCTTACCAGCATCCCGGCCAACCACATGGCCCAGCAGGCTGACGACTAACACGTCGCCCTTAGGACAGTGAGCATACTTATAACCTAATCCGGGGGTAGTTTTTGGATAATTAGCCGGTCGGATAATCGGTGCCGCCGGATCGTTTAAAAGCGGATAAATGTCCTCTTCATAAAGTATCCAATTGCCGCCGGTAGCAAAATCTACTCCGGCTGCCTGTAGTCGCTTAAAATCAGCTTGGGTTATGCCCCGGCCCTGAGTCACGTTTTCCGCTTGGGCGATAACCAAGTCAATGGCTTCAGTTTGTCTAAGTTTGGGTAGTACTTGCTCGACTACTCTCAGCCCAAATTCACCAACAACATCGCCGATGTACAATATTTTAAATGTTGCACTTTTCTTAGCCATATTATTCTTAATTGGTACAGCTTAAGTTATTTAGCAAATTCAATTGCCCGGGTTTCACGGATTACGTTGACCTTAATCGTACCAGGGTACTGCATGGTCGACTCAATCTTGGTAGCAATATCGCGCGCCAAACGAATGGCTGATAAATCATCGATTTGCTGTGGACGAACGAAAACCCGCACTTCACGGCCAGCACTAATGGCATAGGCTTTATCAATGCCTTCAAAACCAGTTGCTACGTTTTCAAGTTCTTTCATACGATCCGCGAAATTCTCAGCGCTAATATTGCGGGCTCCCGGACGGGAAGCGCTAATTGCATCAACTGCTCTAATGATAAGAGCCTCGACAGTAGTCGCCTCAACATCTTCGTGATGGGCTTCAGCGGCATGGGCCACTTCTTCCGGTGCACCGTATTTACGCAGCATCTCGCCGCTAATATGATGGTGTTTACCTTCCATTTTATGAGTTAGAGCTTTGCCTAAATCATGGACTAAAGCGGCATACTTCGTAACTTTAACGTTGGCGCCCACTTCTTCGGCTATCATACCGGCCAAATGAGCCATTTCGGTACTGTGCTTTAGCACGTTTTGACCATAGCTGGTGCGGTATTTCAGCTCGCCTAGCAAATGCAGGACTTCTTTCGGGATGTCGATAATGCCAACTTCCCGGGCAGCGTCCTCAGCCGCATGGATAACGTCTTTATCAACGTTCTTTTGAGCTTTCTCAACAACTTCTTCGATCCGTCCGGGATGAATCCGACCGTCTTTAATAAGTAGTTCCAATGCCTGTCGGGCGATTTCCCGTCGGACTGGATCAAAACTGCTAAGCACAATATAGCCAGGCGTGTCATCAACCATGATGTCAACACCGGTAGCCCGTTGCAGGGCTTGGATATTACGGCCTTCCTTGCCGATAATCCGCCCCTTCATTTCCTCGTCTTCCAGTTTAATGCTGGTAACTGTCCGTTCGGCAGTAACTTCGCTGGCCATCCGCTCCATGGCGGTGGTTAGGATTACAGCCGCTTGGTCTTCGGCATCTTCCTTGGCTTCGTTCTGAAGTTTAGCGACCAGCGACACCAAGTCTCCCCGGACATCGCGTTCGGTCATTTGCATCAGTTTTTCAGCCGCTTCTGTTTTACTCAACTTGGCGACTTTTTCAAGTTTATCCTGTTGTTTCTGGCGGATATCTCTAATCTCGTTTTTCAGATCTTCAACTTCGGATTCGGCTTTACGTAATTTTTCAGATCGTTTGTCGATATCGTCTAATTTTCGGTCAAAATTTTCTTCGCGTTGAACTAGGCGTTGCTCGAGGTCCTTTTGCTCCTTGCGGCGGAGTTGTTCCTCTTTCTTATTTTCTTCGTTTAATCTATTGGCTTCATCACGTGCATCGTTGATTATTTTGCTGCTTTCTCGTTTTGCTTTTTCCAGTTCTTTACTAGCTTGCTCCGTAGCTGTGCCGATTCTTTTTTTAGTAATGGCCATATTTGTGCCAAAACCAACAGCAAGTCCTGCCACAGACAGCACTATGGTTAGCGGTCCCATATTTTCCCTTTCTATCGTGCAGATAAAATCTGTTTAGACAATCGCTCTCACTTCACTAGTCTATTAACAAATTATCTGATAATCGAATTAAATTAGATAGTTAATCGTTCAAAATGGCAGTGCTCTCAAAACGCACCGTACCATCATAACTATAACCTTTCAACCTAATAACCGTCAATTATTTCCTGGGTGAGGTAATATGGACCGGCGCTCCGTATTCCGGCATGATTGGCGTAAAAGAAGGCTTATTAGCTAATTCTTTGATGCCTTGGCTGAGCCAATTTTTACCACTGGCGCCAGCAATCGGTATTTTTAAGCCATAACTTAGGCTATTGCCGACACTTAACCCGATCCGAAGTCCAGTAAAACTGCCAGGCCCCTTATAACAAACTATGCCGCCAATTGCCGATAAACTTAACATTTGCTTCGCAATTAACTGCTTAATCTTTTTATTAATCGAATCCGTAAGCTGGCGGTGGGCTTCCCAGCGCTCAAGGCCTAGTTGTTCGCCGGTCTCGGTATATAAACCGATTTCAGCAATAGGTTCGTTTGTTTTTAGGCTTAAAATTAGCATTATTGTAAATCCTTTAGTAAGTAACTTAGCGATTCTGGGTAAGTAAAATCTAACTGACGCTGCTGCTCAGCGGTTTGGCTGAAAGAAATAGCTAGTTGTTGCAATGGTAGTTGCGCCCGGACGACATCTGACCATTCAATCGCCGCCACGCTGCTCGGTTCAGCTAATATTTCGGCCAGCTCGCTGCTGAGAATCCCCGGCTCAACTACCCGGTAGAAATCAAAATGATGAAGTTGCAGTTGGCGACCCCGATAAGTGTTGCTAATTTTGAAAGTCGGGCTATTAACAGTTGCTTGGCTACCAATACCCCTAGCTAATCCCCGAACAAAGGTGGTTTTACCACTACCCAGGTCACCTATCAGGTCAATTATTTCACCGCCTCTAAGCTGTTTGCCAATCGACTCGGCAATTGACTCCGTTTGCTTAGAACTAAGGGATTTTATTTGCCATTTAGCACTACTCATTATGGAAGTACTTTAGCGCATGAACCGCTGTCCCGACAAGTTGTAATTTAACATCCCGCTACAGACATAACCCCGATAATTGCGCTATACTACACGTATGCTGCAGCTTAGTCAAGCCCTACTTAATCGACCAATATTAAGTCTGCGAACGGGCACCACCATCGGCAATACAACTACCCCGATAATTAATCCGAATAACCTCAAAATTGAGGGTTTTTACTGTAATGACCGCTATGATAAAAAACAGCGTATTTTACTCTACCAGGATATTCGCGACGTAATGCCTCAAGGTCTGGTTGTAAATGATCATGAGGTGCTTAGCGAAACGCATGATCTAGTGCGCTTGCAAGACATTATTAAACTTGGATTTAATTTGATCGGAAAACCAGTTGTCACGGTCAGCAAAGACAAAGTTGGCAAAGTTAGCGACTATGCTACTGAAGTTGAAACGATGTATATCCAAAAACTCTATGTCAGCCAGCCGTTGCTTAAGAGTTTAACTAGCGGCTCATTAAGTATTGACCGCTCGCAAATAATTGAGATTACCAGCCGCCGAATTATTATTGCTGATCTGTTACAGGGCACGCCAGTTCAAGCCGAAGCTGCTATTATTTGATATAGTTTTATTTAGCCTTTAACGGCTTTTTTAATATGATCGTAATTAAAGCCTTGTTGGGCTAAATAGCGCATCAGTTTCAGGTCATCATTGGCATATTTGGCTTGTTGGCGTTTTTTACGAACTAGTTCTATTACTGCCTCAGAATCATCAGGCTCTTCGGCTTCCATGGCCTTAGCGATAACGTCCTTGTCGACGCCTTTTTTACGTAATTCCTGAATAATCCGTCTCTGACTAAAGAATTTCTGACGACGGTTGTTGATCCAGGTTTGAGCAAAAGCTGCGTCATCGATAAAGCCGATTTTTACTAACCGCTCAATTATGGCGGCTTTGGCTTTGGGCTCAGCTTTTTTGCGCCCTAAATACAGCTCAACTTCTTTTTGGCTATGTAGTCGAAGCGTACAGTAGCGCAGCGTTAAGCCGTACAACTTATCGTCGGCGGCAATCTTTTGCAGGGATTTTAGGGTTTCTTGGTCAATTTGCTGGCCTTTGACCAAGTGTTGTTCCAGTAGCTGCTGGCTGCTTAGCGAAAAACTGTAACGCCCGTCAATAAATATCGAATAACGATCGGTTAGCTTAAGCTGCTGTTTAATATCTGTAATTACCATATAAATTGCTAAAAACCGTAATTTAACGCTCTAAAGCTGAGCTGTTAATTAACCTTCTTTGACAGACAAAGCTTTGATTTTAGCGGCAATTTCTTCAGTAACTTTCGGATTTTTCTTGAGATACTCTTTGGCAGCTTCGCGTCCCTGAGCAATTTTTTGTCCTTTATATGAGATCCAGGCGCCGGATTTTTCAACAATATTGTAAGTCGTTGCCAAATCAAGTACGTCGCCGCTATGGCTGATACCCTCGTCATACATAATGTCGAATTCGGCTTCCCTAAAGGGTGGTGCGATCTTATTTTTAACGACTTTAACCCGGGTGTGATTACCAATAATGCGCTCGCCTTGCTTAATTTGGGCCAAACGTCGGATATCTAACCGGACGCTGGCATAGAACTTTAGAGCATTGCCACCGGTGGTCGTTTCAGGATTGCCGAACATTATGCCGATTTTCATGCGGATTTGGTTAATAAAAACCACTGTCGCTTTGCTTCTAGAGATAACACCGGTTAATTTCCGGAGGGCTTGACTCATCAATCTAGCTTGTAAGCCAGGCAACGAATCGCCCATGTCGCCTTCGATCTCCGCGCGGGGAACTAAGGCCGCTACTGAGTCAACCACGATAATATCGACAGCATTGGACCGGACTAGCGTCTCAGTAATTTCCAAAGCTTGTTCGCCATTATCCGGCTGCGATAATAATAAATTACTAGTATCAACGCCGATTCTTTTAGCATATGTTGGGTCTAGAGCGTGTTCGGCGTCAATGAAGGCTGCTGTACCGCCATGCCGCTGAACTTCGGCAATAGCGTGCAGTGCCAAAGTTGTTTTACCAGAGCTTTCTGGCCCGTAAATTTCAACTACCCGTCCCTTAGGTAAGCCGCCACCTAGCGCTATATCTAGCGATAAACTGCCGGTGGAAATGCATTCCACGCCTTCAATATGGGTCTCGCCGAGTTTCATTATTGAACCCTTGCCGAATTGTTTCTCAATTGTCTCAAGTGCTAACCCCAGAGCTTTAACTTTACCTTCGCCACCCGATTTCGTATCCTGTGCCATGATTTTTCTCCCTCAATCGCCTATTACTTCCGTGTGATGTGATTATATCAGTACATACAATGTCCGTCTAAAGCTTATGCTTATTGCCTTAGCAGATTTTCTTATATCTTATATAATGGAAGCGTAATGGGTGCTATAAAAATACCGACTGACACTTCGACAACTCAAGCCAAAAAGGGTATTCAACAGATTATTTCCAGGGCTATTAAAAGTGACGTAAGTGCAATTCACATTGAACCGATGTCCCGATCAGTCGTTGTCCGCTACCGCCGGGGCGGCATGCTCTACCAAGCGACCACCCTTCCGAAATCTGCCGCCGAGCGTATTGCCAAGCATTTTAAAGATTTAGCCCAGCTGGACATTAACCAGACGCGGTCTCCCCAAAACGGCCAGTATGTGCATCGGCTGGGCCGTAAAACATATCTGGTCCAAGTGGCAACGCTGCCGATTATTGATGGTGAAAAACTGACACTAACATTATCTAGCAGCAACTCTACGGCTGAAAATTTACAAAATCTGGGATTATGGGGCCGGAGCTTAGCCATGGCCCAGCAATCGTTAACCCAACCGAGCGGCTTAATTATCATTGCCGGCCAACGTCAAGCCGAGTCAATGCTAGTCCAAGCAGCGATGTTGCAGCAATTAGCCCGCGCCTCATTGCCAGTAGCGCTAATTGGCAGCGGCGACGAACCGGACATACTCGGAATTAAAAAAGTTAAAATTCATCCTGATGCTGGCTGGGGATATAGCCGGTATTTAAAAGTGTTAGCCAAGCAGGGCTTTAGTGTAATCGGGCTTAGCGCCGTGATTAATAAGCGTACCGCCCAAACAGCGACGCAAATTGCCGAACAAGGTGCAGTTGTTATGCCAGTCATCCATGCCGGCTCGGCAATTAAGGGTATGTTATACCTGCATCAGGCTTCGCATCAGCTTAGCAGTATTGTGTTAACACGGGCTATTGTTGGCAACGTTTTTGTCAGAGGTTTATGTTTACATTGCTGCGAAGCTTATTGGCCGTCAATTGATGAGCAGCGCTCCATGCGGGCTAACTTTAAAATTAGCTCTAAAGAAGTTATCCGACAGTTAGCCGATCTAGAACAGCAGGCTCGAGATTCAGGCATTGCCCCTGATAATGAACCCAGTATTAATAGCGATACGATTAACCGGTTATGGCGGCCCCATCCCCTAGGTTGTAAATTTTGTGATAACACTGGCTATGGGTCCCGAATCGGTTTGCTGGAAGTCTGTTTACCTAGTACCTCGCTATTGAATGCAATTTCCAGCCAAAAATCTATTGCCGAACTGCAGGCCTTAGCTGTTAAAGCCGGCATGATCAGCCTCAAAGTCGACGGCTTTATTAAAGCGCTGCGCGGCGTTATTGACTATGCTACTTTAATGAAAGTGTGCGAAGCTTACGATCGCTAAGTCTTTAAAGCAGGCGAGGCTGGGAATTTTTCTTATCAACCGGCAGATTAAGGTGGCGATAACCCCTAGAAGTAACTTTTCGGCCTCTAGGCGTGCGTTCCAATAAACCGATTTGCATCAGATACGGTTCAATAAAATCTTCAATCGTTGAACGCTCCTCAGAAGTCAGGGCACTAAGCGTTTCAATGCCGACCGGCCCGCCGCCGTAATTATCAACAATGGCGCCAAGCAGCATTCGATCAGCACTATCCAACCCTAGTTCATCCACTTCCAGCAGTTGTAAGGCTTGTAAGGCAATATCTTGGTCAATCACGCCGTTGCTGTGTACCTCAGCATAATCTCTAGTCCGCTTCAGCAGCCGATTGGAAATTCGCGGCGTTAACCGGGATCTGACAGCTAAAATCTTAGCGGCCGGGACGTCAATTTTAACTTTAAGAATGCGCGCCGCTCTTTTAATAATTTGTTCGATTTCAGCCGGGCTGTAAAACTCCAACCGGTGAATCATGCCAAAACGATCTCTTAGGGGAGCGGCTAAAGCGCCAGTACGAGTGGTGGCCCCGATTAGTGTAAATCTGGGTAAATCCAATCGCAGGCTATGAGCACTGGGTCCTTTGCCCAGCATAATATCAAGTTTGAAGTCTTCCATGGCGGCATAAAGCACTTCTTCAACTACCCGGTTCAGTCGGTGAATTTCGTCGATGAATAAAATATCGCCTTCATTTAAGTTGGTTAATAAACTGGCTAAATCGCCAGCTCGATCAATTGCTGGACCAGAGGTGACTCTTATCTGAGCGCCCATTTCCCGGGCAATTACATTGGCCATAGTCGTTTTACCAAGACCGGGCGGCCCATAGAGCAGAATGTGATCCAGTGGTTCTTGCCGTTTTTGAGCGGCAGCAATAGCTAACTTGATATTTTGTTTAAGCCGTTCTTGGCCGATGTAGTTTTTAAAATCAGCCGGTCGCAGCGTCTGCTCGAATTGCTTTTCTTGTTCATTTTCATCAGGTTCAATGGTGGTTTGAATAATCCGGTCGATCATTATTTATTCCTCAAAGCTTGGGTTACTCGTTGTTCAGTAGGCAGCGAGGCGTCAATCGGTTGCAGTGCCAGCATAGCGTCGTTGATAGTAAAGCCCAGCGCCAGTAAGGCTGCCACAGCATCATCCTGCATGGCAGCGGCTTCGGATTGTAAGATGCCGCTGGCTGATAAATCTACTCCGATTAAACCGACTTTATCTTTCAGGTCGACAACTATCCGTTCGGCAACACGCTTGCCAATTCCGGGTGCCGCTTGAATAAACTTGGTGTTACCGCTGGCAATCGCCTGACGGACTGACTCGGTTGTACCAATGCTGAGCAGATTTAGCGCCATTTTTGGCCCGACTCCGTTAACTTCAATTAATCGTTCGAATAATAGCTTGGTTTCAATCCGTATAAAGCCGTATAAATCATGACTGTTTTCGCGGATGTGCTCATAAATGTACAGAGTTACCGGTTGTTTGTCAGTTAACTGGCTGATGTCTTCGCGGGTTACGAAGACGCCGTAACCAACTCCCTGGACATCAATAACCGCAGAGTTAAGAGATTTTTCGGCAATCGTGCCGGTGAGCATGACAATCATGTTAATTTATTATCGCATAGTCATGATGTGAGTGATAGAACAGGCCAGGGCGTCAGCGCAATCGTCAGGTTGCGGTATGCTCGCCAGTTGCAAGATGACCCTGACCATTTCCTGGATTTGCTTTTTTTCAGCTCGGCCATAGCCAGTTAATGCCATCTTAATTTGCAGCGGTGTGTAATCAAAAATCGGCAAGCCAGCCTGTTGGCCGCAGAGCAGCACCACTCCCCGGGCTTGAGAGACAGTCATTGCCGTAGTAATGTTTTGGGCAAAAAATAATGTCTCCACTGCCATGGCTTGCGGTTTAGTGGCCGCAATAATAGAACTTAGTTCGTCGTAAATAGTAACCAGTCGCAGGGCGTCGGCTTGCTTGGCTGGCGTCCGAATGACACCGGCGTCAACTAAATGCGGATGTTTTTTATTGGGGTCTGTCTCGATAATCCCAAAGCCTAATATTCCCGTGCCAGGATCAATGCCGATAACGCGCATGGTTATTGCTCTGCCATGATTGACTGGGGAATCTCAAAGTTGACATGTGTGCTGGTCACGTCATCCAGTTCTTCAAGCGCATCCATTAACCGGATAATTTTTCGGGCAGTTTCACCATCATTAATCGTCACAATGGTATTGGGTATATAGGAAAGCTCCGCGTCACTGATTTCCAGCTTGCTGGCTTGAAGGGCAGCCCGGACTTTAGCAAAGTCATGCGGTTCGGTATAGATTACAGTTTCACCATCTTCTTCCTGGGCGTCTTCAGCGCCGGCATCCAGGACTTGCATCAGAATGTCATCACTGTTGCCTTTTACCCGAATTACGCCCTTATGGGTAAATTGGAAGGCCACCGCGCCCTTTTCGGCCAATGTGCCGCCGTGTTTAGTAAAAGCCAGCCTAATATCCGGATAAGTCCGGTTAATATTATCGGTGGCCGCTTCAACCAGAATAGCTACGCCGCCGGGGCCGTAGCCTTCATAAGTTAGCTCATGCAATTGAGCTTCGCCTGATTTGCCGCTACCGCGATCAATTGAGCGCTGGATATTAGCTAGCGGCATATTAGCAGCCCGGGCACGGTCGATTGCCAAGCGTAAACTAAAATTTGTCTCAGGATCAGGACCACTTCGGGCAGCAATGGCTATCATATGGCCAAGTTTAGTAAAGAGGCTGCCTTTGGCAGCATCCTTAATGCCTTTTTGGCGTTTGATGGTCGACCATTTAGAATGACCTGACATTTTGCTACCTCAATTTACAGGTAAATAACTCTGTTATTGTAGCAAATAACGCTGTTTACCCCCAAATTGCGAAATTATGGTGTAGTTTGGGGGTTCATTAAACTAGCGTCATAGGCCTGGATGGCGCTGAAATTGTCAATTCCAGCCGTCGGGATTAAAGCGTCTTGCCCATCAGGCGTGTAATAGCCTTGGATTAAGGCGTTACTACCGGACTCACTGAATGATAAAGACTGGATTTTATTAATATTTATTTTTTTAACAATGCTATATAGGGCTTGAACATTATCGGTTTTAAAATCGGTCTGGACATTATTGCCGATCGAATCAGCCAGTTCGCCGATTTTTACAGGGTTGGACAATACGCCAACACTTAAAGCTTTTTGTTCAACCGCCACTAGTAGTTGGCGCTGGTGCTGGGTCCGGTCGAAATCGGCTTGCGGGAAACCATAAGCTCCCGGTCCGTCGCCACGGGCCCGGGCTAAGTTAAGGGCTTGTTGTCCGTCAAGCGTTACGACCCCGTTAGGAAGTCTTAAATTTGCGTAAGGATCATAAAGACCATTAGGGTCCGGGCTGCTGATTGTAATTGTTACGCCGCCAACGGCGTTCACGGCATCTTTGAAAGCTGTGTAATCAATTAGCGCATAATACTGGCTTGATATACCCAGGTCTTGGTTAACAACTTTCTCCAGTAACCCCATACCGTCACTGGCGTAACCGGGTTCCGAAAAATTCTGAGTTTGGCCGTCTTCATAAACGGAGTTAATTTTGGCATAACCATTACCCGGAATATCCACCCATAGGTCGCGGGGAATACTAAGCATAAAGCCAGTATTATTCTTGGTATCCAGGCTGACTATCATAATTGAATCAGTCAGCTGGGCTCCGGCGTGGCCGGGATCGTCGGCGGAGTCGCCGGCTAATAATATATTGACTCGACCTTGAGCTTCGCCGTTAAGCTGAGAAGAAGAGAATAAACCGAAGATTCCACCGAATTTATCGGCATTACGCAGTACTTTCCAACCGATCCAACCGGCCCCAATAATAATGACAGCTAGCAAAGTTAATAGGCTATATTTAAGCAGTTGCTTAAGTTTATGCCGCCGTTTGGCTTGTTTGACCTGAGTTTGGGCTAATTTCCGCTGATTATTCCGATTGAAATATTCATTGGCGTGGGGAGAAATGGTTGCGCCGATCAAAGGAAAATCCAACGGCTGGTTAGCATCTTTGGGCTTCTTAGCTATAATTAACGGTTTACTAACAATCGTTTTTTTCGATTTTCTTGATTTCATATAAATATTTCGTGCTAATTAATATTATGCGCTTAAACCAGATTTTAACTTGATATTAAGCTTATACTAGGCTTATAAACTCAGGCAAGCCACATAGCTGGAGTTTCTCAAGTCTTTCTTCAGCAAATAAACGTAGAGTAAGGTTTGAAGCAGAAAAATATGAATGTAATATCCCGCGGCTTTAGAAATGTCTTTCGTAACTCAATTAGGGCGGTTTCGATTGTCGTAATTCTGGGGCTAAGCATCGGTCTAGCATTAACAATGCTTATTGCCCGTCAGGCCGTTACTCAAAAAATCCAATCAGTAAAAAGCACTATTGGCAATACTATAAGTATTGCACCGGCTGGTTTTAGTAGTTTTAGCTCAGTTAATAATTCCTTAACTACCAGTGAGTTAAGTGCTGTTGCAGCCCTACCGCACGTTGCCAGTGTGGCTGAAACACTAACTGATCGACTGACAACTATCGGTTCGACCCAACCGTCTTTTGGCGGGTTTAGTGGACCCTCATCAAATTCCAGCAATAACGGACAAACCAGTTTAACCTCACCAATTACCTTCAATGTCAATGGAGGCGGCGGCGGCCATTTCTTTTATAGTGGCGGCGCAAGCGGCAGTACCACGGCGCCAACTAATTTTACCCCTCCGATTACCATTACCGGCACAACTAATCCAACTAGCTTAGGTGGCACCAACCTGACTATATCTAGTGGAAAAGCAATTAATGGCACCAGCAACGTTGATGATGCCATGATAAGCGCCGCGATGGCCAGTAAAAATAATCTTAAAGTTGGTTCGACATTTACGGCCTATGGCACAACCCTAACAGTCAGCGGCATATTTACTACTACTAACCAAGCTGACGAAAATAATGTCATTGTTTCATTGCCAACGGAACAAACTCTAAGCGACCAAACCGGCGATGTAACCAGCGCCGTGGCAACCGTTGATTCCCTTGATAATCTTGATTCAGTTACTTCTGCTATAAAAAATAAGCTTGGTTCTAATGCTGACGTAACTAGTTCTGAGACACAAGCAAACCAGACGGTTCAGCCGTTAAATAGCGTTAAGAGTATCTCATTATTTAGCCTGATTGGTGCCGTAATCGCCGGCGCTGTCATCATTTTGCTTAATATGATCATGATCGTAAGAGAACGGCGCCGAGAAGTCGGTGTACTTAAAGCCATTGGTTCTTCTAATATCAGGATAATGATCCAATTTATGACTGAGGCTATAACGTTTACACTACTTGGAGCAGTTATCGGTTTAATAATTGGCGTTGTTGGCGGTAACCCTGTCACTAAATTACTGGTTAACAATAGTTCTAATAGCACGTCAACTTCAACAACCGGACCAGGAGGATTTAACATAAGTACTTCTGGGAACGGTGGCGGCGGTCCAGTAAGTATTACTCGCGGTAACGGTGGCGGTTTCTTTAATCGAGTTGCCGGACGGAGCACTGTAAACAGCATCAAAAATATTCACGCTATTATTGGCTGGAGCATCATTTTAGATGGTCTAGCAGCCGCAATTATCATAGCCCTTGTCGGCAGCGCCATAGCATCGATATTAATATCAAGAATAAGACCGGCTGAAGTTATGAGGACTGAATAATGTTAGAAGTCAAACACCTCACCAAAACCTTTTCATCTGGCAGTGGACCAGTTACGGCAGTTAATGATGTTACCTTTAACATACCTGATAGCTGTTTTGCATCTATCATCGGTCGCAGCGGTAGCGGTAAGACTACATTATTAGCTTTACTGGGTTCACTAGATAAACCGACATCAGGTTCGATTACTATCAATGGCAAGGATTTAACTAAACTTAGAGATCACGCTTTAATTCGTTATCGCGGCCAGGAAATCGGTTTTGTTTTTCAAAGCTATAATCTAGTGCCTAATCTTACGGCGCTAGAGAATGTGATGTTGCCGATGGAATTTGTTCACAAAAGTCGTAAAATTCGTAAAACTCGAGCTGCTGAACTACTTAACCAAGTGGGTATTACGGATGACAAACATAATCGTAAACCTGGGAAATTAAGTGGCGGCGAACAACAACGAGTAGCCATTGCCCGGTCATTGGCTAATAAGCCTAACCTAATATTGGCCGACGAACCGACTGGAAATTTAGACAGCGAAACAGGCAAAAAGATATTTGATTTACTGCATAGCCTGGCAAAGTCGCAGCACACTACCATAGTCGTAGTTACTCATGATCTCTCAATTGCAGGCCGAACAGATGTGACTTTCCGCTTAGATGACGGCAAACTTGTCGTTCACCGAGGAAAATAATCTAATTTAGTTTTGGTACCAGTCAACGTTATCTAAGTATGCTGTAATACCGGAATTACCGACCACTATAACTTGCAAGCTAGCAGTGGCGACGCTAGAAGAGCTTGGTGTGTAGTTAAAACCTAGTGTCTGAGCGCCCAAAGAGTGGGTATCAAGTTTGTACTGCCCAGATATCCATTGACCTGATGCATTATATTCATCAATATAAAACGCTACTACTCCGCTATTAAGTGATTTAACATTTAGCCAACTGGAGATCGAGTAAGATTTTATAGATGTAACTGCAATCTTTGGCGAGAATAAGTGGTTATTAGCGGCAGTTGTATTAGCAACTAGTTTGACTGAATTAACAGGGTTACTTGGGCTGCCGTTACCAGCGCCATCAGCGGTTATGTTAGCCGGTGAATCAGTTGTCCAACCATCGGCGATGCCGGCCGTAAATGTACTATTTGGCATTAAATTTGTAGCTGTAGGTAAACTTGTTTGGACTGAGAACCATTGGGAATTAGCTACGTATGCCGTGAGTCCAGTGCCGCCGACGATTATCTGTAAACGAGCTTGGGTAACGTTTGGCGAGGACGGAGTATAGGCAAAGTTCATATCTTCAACGAACGAAGAGGTTTCTTGTTTTAAATATTGCCCAGATATCCATTGCCCTGATGCATTATATTCATCTACATAATAAGCAACTTCTCCGCTAGTAATATTTTGAACATTTAAAAAGTTTTTAAGTAGATACTCAGTACTAGAATTTACAGCTACCATCGGCGAAAAAAGATGGCTATATTTACCACTAGTATTAGCAACTAGCTTAATTGAATCTGTCGGATTAGGGTAGCTACCATTGTTGGCAGTATCAAAAGTTATATTGGCCGGATCATCAGTTGTCCAACCGTCAGCTATACCGGCACTGAAGTTGCCGTTGGGTAACATATTTGTCGAACTGGTAGTAATGCCTTGGTTGACATGAACATTGGAGATTAAACCAGCAGCTTGCTTTTGTTGGACGTAAGCAGCAATTTGGGCTAATTCAGCTGTACCGTACTCATAATCATCAGGATTAGAACTTGGAGTTGTTTCAATGTTATGGAAAGTTAATACAATCCAATCATTGTTAGTAATGGCTTGATTAATATCGGCCTCAATCATAGCTGGAGTGTCAGTTACTTGTAAAACAACTACGTCATTTAACAAATAATCATCATATGGCCAAATATTTTGGTTTGAATCTTTAAAACCACGCATGGTTGCATAATATTTAGCAATTTGGGCTAATACCATGTTGTTATAGTCGCCATAAGGGGGTGCGAAATCAGTTGCTTTAATGCCTTCGGCTGCTAGCGTGGCTTGGCTTGCCGACAGCTCGGTATCGACTTGGGCCTGAGTCAATGTATTAGTTTGGCAATCATCCGGGTCTTGAACAGCGCTACTGGCCAAGCAATCGTGATCAACAGTATGTGATCCTATTTCCCAGCCATAAGTATTCTGCAAAGCTTGGATCTGTGCCCAGGTCATGTATGTGGTATCAGTATTAGCCCTACAAGTATTAGGGGATTTAGTCATTCCAACACAACCAGTAATTACATAATCTGTGCCACTTAAGCCGTATTTGGCTAGAGTTGGTTCAGCATTAGTATAAGCGGTTGTTAATCCATCATCGAAAGTAAAAGAAATTTTCGCTTTAGCAGCTGCCGGCAACGTTGTTAGACTTGCCGCTTGGGCGAAAGTCGGTGACAAAGCACTAAGAATAAAAGTTGATCCCACAATTAAACTTAAAACAAGCATTAAGTTACTTTTTAAATTACGAAGTATAGTTTTCATAAGCCTCTTACACGTTTAGTTATTTTATTGTGATTATTTATACAGGATAAATATATATTTTGCAACTAAATTGCTTTATAAGCCAACACAGTTAATTAAACATTGTAATTTAAATTATAGATGTCAAAATGCTATTACTTATAAATATACTTTACAAACTAGCTAATTTAGAATACTATATTACTTAAGTTTGGGTTATCAGATCTTAGGGACACCTAGTTTATAGGTCGTCTAAAAGACTAGATAAATCAAATTGAACTAATTTTAAAGAAGGATGTATTCATGTACGGAGGTTTAGGAGGCGGTGGTGGCGTAGCTAGCATAGCTGGTGGAGCTATCATCTTACCAAATACTGGTGGACACATTATTTTAACAATCGTTGCTTTTACAAGCATAGCGGTTGGTGCAGCTATTTTGTTAACGGTCATCGGCCGTTACGTAGCTAAAAAAGTCTACTCAAAGGTTTAATTTCGCTAAAGATATTCTTAAGGGGGGTTAGTTTATTGTGATTTACGATACTACCCCTCCTTTTTAATTTAGAAGCGACTTATGAATAAGATAAGATTTGCAATAATTTGCGGACTAATATTTCTGGCATTTGGAGCCGGATTGTTTATTTATATAGTCCGATCACAAGTTGTCAGTGCGACTAACATTGTTCAATATCAGCCTCCAAAGCCGGTTGCGGTATCAAAGGTTACTACTAATGTACCCAATGAAATCCAGGGTATGCCAAATGAGCTCCTTATACCAAGTTTGAACATGGATTTAACAATTATTCCTGGTTATTACAATGCCAAAACAGGAACTTGGACACTGACTTTAAATGAAGTCCAGTACGCCACTATAACCCCCGAACCGAATAACGAAGCTGGCAACACATTTTTATACGGGCATTATCGTTCAGAGGTGTTCGCTCGGCTGCATACGATTTCGGCTAACGCCCAGGCTATTGTTAAGACGTCAAATGGCCACACCTTTTATTACCAGTTAAGCAGTATCCGTACTACTAATCCGAATGATGATAGTGTATTTGAGTATAATGGTCCGCCAATATTGACTATTCAAACTTGCACAGGTGTATTTTTCCAATACCGTCAGCTATTTACATTTAACTTGCTACAGACAGTTTAGTCATGAAAACGATATTTTTATACATACTGGCTTCAGCGAATTTTATATTTATGATTCATATCGGGCTTTATACTGTCGGTGCCAATAGTTACGATATTTTACACTTCAAAAAGGCCCGCGATGACTCGCGTAAAAAGCGCCGTAAAACTAACAAACAACCATCTAAACCGTTAGTAAGTGTTATTATCCCAGCTCATAACGAAGCGCGGGCTATTCGCCGAACGCTTGATTCAGTGATGGCCAGCAGCTATCCAAATATTGAGATTATTGTCGTGAATGATGGTTCGACAGATAAAACGGCTAAAATTATGGGGCACTATATTAGACTAAACCAGATAGCCAGCATAATGCGTGTTCAATCATTTTTTACACCAGAAGGGTATATCAACTCTACTAAACCTCACTATACTTGTGTTTCGCGTGGTGATTGTCTAATTAAACTTGTTAACCAGCCAAATCAAGGTAAAGCAGCAGCCCTTAATAATGCTATTAAATACCACGCTAAAGGACAGTTTATTATGTGCCTTGACGCCGACTCCATCTTACATCCCAGCGCAATTGAGAATGCCGTTAGCTATTTCAAAGACAAGCAAATTATCGGCGTGGCAGCGAACGTAAGGATCATCGATAATAAAACGATTCTTGGCCGATTACAACGCTTTGAACATCTTATCGGCTACCGTTCAAAGAAATTTTTCAGCTTAGCTAACTGTGAATTTATTATAGGTGGTGTCGCCTCGACATACCGGAAACAGATTATCAAAAATGTTAAATATTATGACAACGATACGATGACTGAAGACATTGGGTTAAGTCTTAAAATAGTTGCCAATAAAGGAAACCGAAAATTTCGGATAGTCTACGCGCCTGATGTCGTGGCTTTTACTGAGGGAGTCCAAACTTTTAATGACCTACTTAAACAGCGGTTCCGTTGGAAAATGGGGAATTTACAGAATTTGTATAAGTACCGTTCACTGATTGGTAAATATAAACCCGAACAGTACAGCCGTTCACTAACTTTGTATCGATTGCCAATGGCTATTCTTAGTGAAATTTTACTAATGCTTGAACCAGTATTGCTCGGTTACATAGTTTATTTGAGCATTACCTATAGAACGGTAGGTATTGTTATTGGCGCTTATCTTATAATCACCTCATATACTTTATTTGCGCTATGGCCCGATGAACATTTATCATTGAGCGAAAAGCTGAAAATGAGCGTTACGGCATTATGGATTTACGGCATATTTTATATTATGGATGTCATTCAAATTTACTCGATCTTTAAATCTTTGCATCTTTACCAGAATATTATTCACCGCAATGCCGGCTTATCTACTTGGATATCACCAAAACGATCCAAGCAAATGCCTGTTGTAGCTAGCAAATAAAGTAATCCGACTTCTTGGTTTTGTTACTGTGAATTTGAAGTAGAAGTTGTAGCGGTAATTGTTGTGCCATCCCAATTTTGCCCAAGAACCACTATAAAGTTTGCATTGTAACCTTGCGCCTCAGCCGATTCACCGGTTGTAATTGAAGTTACCGTAGAACTATTTGATGATAGTAATTGCTGCAAAGATTGTTTGGCAGCCGGATCCTGATTGCTAGATAAATCAACTAGCATTGAAGTAGGGTAAACCTTGCTAGCATCGGCTACTGCAGACACATTAAAGCCCTCGCTGGTTAATATGTTTGCTTCCTGGCGAGCTAAACCGACAACATCGCTGCCATTAAGCACTACCACGCTGGCATTTTCTTTAACAACCGGATTAGAACTGGTTATCTGCTGATAATATGCTTGCAATTGCGAATAATTATCTACGCCGGAAGTAGGCGCTAAGGCCGACTCGCCGTCAGGTGATGAATAACCCGATATTAATGGATTAGTGCCGCCATAACTATAAGTTAATGATTGTAGGGCGCTGATATTAACTTTCTTAATTAACTGTGTTGCCCTTAGCGCATCAGCTAAATTAAGATCAGTCTTAACATTATTGCCGATCGCATCAAATAAATTACCAACTTTCACTGGGTTTGACAGCACTCCTAAAGATGAGGCTTTTTGCTCAACAGCTACTAGCATTTGACGCTGGTGCTGGGTGCGACTGAAGTCAGCTTGCGGGAAGCCGTAAGCGCCTGGCCCGTCGCCGCGCGACCTAGCCAAGTCAAGCGCTTGCTGTCCATTAAGCGTTACTACGCCGTTTGGCAATCTTAAATTAGTGTAAGGATCATATAAACCTGCCGCCACGGGACTATTAATAGTAATAGTGATGCCACCCACCGCATCAACGGCATCTTTAAACGCTGAGTAGTCAATCAGAGCATAGTAATTAATTGGGATACCAAGGTCTTGGCTGACTACTTCTTCAAGTAAACCCATGCCGCCACTGGCATAACCAGGTGCCGAAAAATGTTCATCTTCGCCATAAACGTAAGCAGCATTAATTTTGGCATGACCATTGCCAGGTATGCTAACCCAAAGATCTCTCGGAATACTCAACATAAAACCAGTGTTATTCTGGGTATCAAGACTAACCACCATTACGGAATCAGTTAAATCAGCCCCGTCATGTCCAGGATCATCGGCTGAATTGCCAGCAAGTAGGATATTGACTCTGCCTTGTGACTCGCCATTTAACTTAGTCGAAGAAAACAAAGCATGGGCATCGGTAATAATGTTGCCGCCAAAAACTTTGTCGATATTATGAATGACTTTAAAGCCCAGCCAGCTACCAACTCCAATTAGCAGAGCAACAATAACTAAACTGGTCCTAATAATGATTTTCTTTCGAGATCTTTTGCGTATTTTTAATGGCTTAACATCTGAAGATTGCTTACTAAATTCATTTGGCAATGTTAAGCCGATTAAGGATGGACCCTGGGAAGGTAATGACGATTTTTCTGGTTTAGGGTGGTGGTGCTTTTTTGGCATAGTTGGAGCCGCTGGCTTTGGTAACGCTTCGCTACCATTTGGTTTGGTGTAGCGTGAACGCAAGTTAGGAGTAATTTTATGGTTAGCTAGCGGCGTAGAGTTTGACGGATTTGGAAGAAACCCATCAATTGAACGCTGTCCTACCCGTGATGGTGGTTTAGGCGGTTCCATATGCCTAGACATTATACCAAAGCATAGCCGTAACCAATGACTATAGAGATATTACTTGGGTAATTGCTGAAAGGATAGATATTTTTGGCTAAAATATCATAAATGCAAATATTATCCAGTTTTGCCTACATTAAATTAGTCTGATAACCTAATCGATTTCGAATTCAGCGATGACTTTTTTTAGCAGGGTAGTGAATGTTTTAACTTCGGCAGGCGTTAGTTTGCCGATAATATAGCTGTGTTTATCGGTTAATTGTTTAATGAAACGGTTGCGCAGATTTGCCCCCTTGGATTCGAGTTTAATTAACTTGATCCGGCGGTCATGATTGTCGTTGAAACGGCTAACTAATCCCTTGTGTTCCAGGCTGTCAATGATCCCAGTTATATTGGAAGCGTCACAATTAAATATAATTTTAAAACTATTCATCGGCCGGGGATGGCTGAGAAGCATTAAGGTCAGGACTTGCATTGAGCTCAGGGAAGAACGGGCACCAATTTCGATCAGGCTCTTTTTAGATAGTAGCAGGAACTCGATTAGGGTGAGATAGTATTTCTCAATATCTGATTGTTGTGTCATACGATAAAACTCTACCATGTCAATAGTTGACAATATCAACCATTGACCCTTATAATGAATTTTTAACATTTACATTGTAAGAATAATTTAGCAAAAAGACAAGGAGGACCTTATCGAAAACAGCAAAGCGCATAATCACTGGTTAATTCTAATACTGCTGGCCCTAGCACAGTTTATGGTAGTACTTGACGTATCAATCGTTAACGTGATGCTGCCAACTGTTCAAAAAGCTTTTCATCTCTCGCAAATTAACTTGCAATGGATAATTACAGCTTATACCTTAGCCTTTGGCGGCTTTTTATTGCTTGGCGGACGGGCCGCTGACCTTTTTGGAAGACGTAGAGTTTTTCTGGTCGGAGTAGCAGCTTTTGCGCTGCTATCTTTGGCGGACGGGTTGTCACAGTCCGGCGGTATGTTGATTATACTTAGAGCTTTCCAGGGTCTGGCGGGGGCTATTATGTCTCCGGCCGCGCTATCGATTGTGCTTGTAACCTACCGCGAAGGGCATGACCGTAATTTAGCATTATCAGTTTGGGGAGCAGTAGCGGCAGGCGGCGCGGCAGTTGGAGTCTTGCTGGGCGGCGTAATCACCCAATACCTTGGCTGGCGCTGGAATTTCTTTATAAACGTGCCAATAGGAATTTTTGTACTACTTTGGGTTAGCCGGCTAGTGCCGTCCCATGAATCAGAAGAGGAACATAATAACCTTGATTTGCCTGGTGCAACACTTGTCACTGGCGGCCTGATGTCACTTGTCTATGCGCTTGTTAAAGCGCCAACTTATGGTTGGACAAACCACACCACTATAATATTTTTTGCGATTGCCCTAATACTACTAGTCGGTTTTGTTATCAACGAAAGCCGAGCCAAACATCCTTTGATACCACTTTCCATATTTAAAATCCGCAATGTGGCCGGCGCTGACGCGGTAATGTTAGCTGTGGCGGCCGGTCTTTTCTCAGTCTTTTTCTTCAGTTCGCTCTATATCCAGGAAATTCTTCATTATTCACCCGTTAAAACGGGCTTTAGTTTTCTTCCGGTGCCAATAGTCATTGCTATATCAGCTACGATTGCGCCAAGGGTTATTAGTAAAATTGGGTTTAAACCCTTGATGATTTTCGGCCCGATTATTACAGCGCTGGGGCTGTTTATGTTAGGCCACATACCAGTTGCAGGAAGTTACTTCCATTACATGTTGCCAGGGTTGGTAGTAATGGCTTTTGGGCTAGGCTTTACTTTCGTTGGGGGTTTGGTGGCGGCTACTAGCGGTGTCGCCGGGCACTTAAGCGGTTTGGCTTCCGGCTTGGTAAATACTGCCCAACAAGTCGGCGGGTCTTTAGGGCTGGCCGTATTATCGGGTTTAGCGGCATCAAGTACCGCCCGTTTTATCCATAATGCCCACACCACAGTTAGCCCGCATTTAGCGGCCCAGGCAGCAGTCCATGGCTATCATATCGGCTACTTTACAGCAGTTGGCTTCTCACTTGGTGCGGCTGTGCTAGCTCTCATTATTATTAAACAGCGGTCTAAGCCGACTGGTAAACCAGTAATTGTCAATCAAAGAAACATTATGACGCGAACTGTCCAATCGCCGAATATTTAATACGCCTTAGATAATAAAATATAGATACAAGCTAGGCTGCTACCGCTAATGAATCTAAATCGATCGCAGTATGGATTAAATGCAGTGCTCTTTTCTTTTTGGTCTTACCAGCATTACGATAAATATAATCATATGGATTTGCTATAGCGTCTTTCGGAAGCATTGCAAAATGCATAACTTCCAAGCCAAGCTTTTTAATCTCTTCATAACCGGCGTCATATTCCTCTTTAGTATATCTATTCTTGTGACGCGCCAAATCAATGGCTATATCTCCTAATCTTCTTAGTACTACTGCCTCGGTAAGCAATTTTTCCATCACTGAGTCGCTGGGAATTGGCGGTGGTAAGTAAAGTTCCTCATATTTTATATGTACACATCGGGAGATACTAACAATATTAAAAGGGCAATTACGCAGCATGAAGGAAAGAGAATCCGGGCCGTCAGTCTCATAGGTACTTCTCCAAAAGTACTTATGATGTTCATCATTAGGTGTACAACCGATTTGTTTTAAGCGGCAGGTTTTATCTTTCGGGCATTCTAATGAGAGGGGGAAAATTACTAAGCCATTTTTATCGTATGGCGTTTCAAGCTTCTCCGGCCTCTCCATCGCTTATTCGAGAGCCTTCCCAATAAGCATCAGCATAAGCTCATTGTGCCACAACGATATATATAAACAAATACTAATTTTAGTGGCATAAGTGTAATACTGTTGTCAATTTTATGATTAATGAAATATATTTAACATTCTTTATATATCTGGGGTTGTATAGTAAATCGACATGTAAATTTTTATTGATTTAAGGAAGGGTGAATTTATATGGATAGAGTCGAACAAATGACTAACTACCAAGAAGCTCAAGTGTCGTACGGGAGCGTTCTAGAAAAGATACCCAATCTAATGGAAGAGGTTGAGCTACTGCATGCCAGTCGAGTGGCCTATCACAACGCTTTTAGCGAATATACCAACCAAGTTATAGAGCACCAAGCAGCAGTGGATAGTGTTCAGGGCGCTGAGACCCGGGATTTTGAAAAGCCATTAGTTGACGAGGAAGTATTTGAAAAAAGAGCTCAAAAGAATGCTGCCTGGGCTGATGTCGAAATCCAGTCACGATCATATAGCGAGCTATCAGGACAAGTTGTCGCAAAGACTCTATTAGCCGAAAACTTAACTGCAGTTGAAAAATTAGCCTTAATAGACAGTTATCATTCAAGAGCCGCTGAACATCCAGAGGTCAGGTTTACATCGAGTTACGAGGCTTTAACCCAGCTCGATGAATCGCTACTGCCATACTCAAAAGTTGTAGTGTTAAGTCGAGACGGCCCAGATTATTTTTACCAATTAGAGAGCCAAGGCGGCATCAGAGTTGATGAGCTTGGTAATTCTGGTAAATTTGTAATTTCCGCGGGGCCGGCAAGAGGGGTCATGGTAAGAAAAATTAATAGCAGAGATTATTGGCTAGCTCAAATTTACGAAGAGAAACACGCTCCATTAATCGAGTTTGATCCAATTGAGCTAAGTGCCGATGCTGGTTTTGCATCGTTACTGAGCGATGAAAGTCCAAATCGCATTAAAGTTGGCGATTTTACAGTTATGGAATTGTTAGAACGTGCCAATAATGAAGCGCATAAATTAACTAGAGCAATTGCTGCCGAACATATTGGTGCAAACCGGACAAAAGCAGTTATTTTTGACCAACGATCAATTGATAAACTTTGGCAGTCACTACTTGACGCGGTCTATATTAGAATCACAAATCAAGTACCGGAACCATTGTTTGTACAAGCACCTAGGATAGCTCACTATATCCAAGTGTCAGCCCAGTTTGAAGTAGAAAATTTAAGCAGCGAAAGAGCTGATATATTAGGTGATATTGCGGCTGTTATGGGCATTAACAAAGACAGTTTAAAATTTATTATGGAAGACAAACTCGAAGAATTACATAACAAAATCGTAAATGGCCAACTGCCGCAGCAAACTGACGATATATATCAAACGGGGAAGCTACTATTGGATGCTTTCCTTGGACAAATGTTTAACCACAAACTTCCTTAAACTCAACTAGCATATCAATTTAAAGATAATTGCCTTCATAATCTATGAATTGCAAACCAAGGTTGACTAAATCTTTTTGATCAAGCGGTAAATTAGTAGCCGTTACTTTAGGGATTAATTTCCAGGCTTCTAGAATTACTTCGGATTCAGTTAGTTTAGGTTTATAAGTAATGATTCTATTTTTCAGCAAATTAATATTTGATCCAAATACTTGGTCTAATTCAGTTAAATAATCTATATCAGGGAGTCGTTCGGCACTTGACATAGCAGTTCAACCTCTCATGCCTACATATTCCACTATTAATTTTATACCTTTGGTAAAGGGATTAAATGAGCAATAGATTAAGTTTAGATCTCGAATTTTACATTAAAAATGATTCAAGAACAGGTACTGGCTGAAAAAATTGGATTTTTGTATTGTTTATAATGCAGGTTACTTAATATGTTGCTATTAGTATTAAAGTCAGTCAACGATGAATAGCTACTAGTCTAATGGAGAATACCACTCTCCCAATCCCAAATAGCTTTGTTTGTGCTAGTTTGGTAAATAACCAAATTGCTGTCATTCTGCAAATTGAGCACTGCTGAGCCATATCCATAAGTGCCACTATTCCAGGTATATCCGCCAGTATTTTTATAGACAACTAAGTTTCCATCTGACTGCATGGCTAAGTAAGACGCACCATCGCCGCCAGTCCCAGTGCTCCAATAGGTTTGCCAAGCTCCAGTAGTGGCATTGCATTCATATAAGACTAAGTTTCCATCTGACTGCATATTGAGTTCGTAATTACCATTAGGAGAAGCTAAAGTCTGGTTAGTGAGAAGTGATTGACCGGAGGCGAGGCTAGAGCTAGTAGGATTACCAAATGGTGTGCAACCAGTAATAACATGACTGCCTACTACTGGCGTTCCAAATGCTGCTATATAGGCTGCTACAGTATTGGGAGCCTTACTGGGAACAAGTGGTAGAATGCTGTCAACCCCTGCATTAAAATATGCTTGATAGGCCACATCGTGATTTTTAACAAAATTACTAATATTAGTAACGTAATTGCCATCATCACCCTGGGTGCTTACGGTTCCCCATTCCGGAATACTGAGCGGTTTACTATGAGCTGCTGCAAAAGCTTCCACGGCATTCATGCCATCGGCTTCGTTGGCTAAAGTTGGCCATCGATTAGAGTTGCCAACAGCCGGCAACGCTATGCCACTGGCGTCATATTGGTCAATTCCTATAATATCGACATAATTGTCACCAGGGTAAATGCTAGCTAAATTCAAGTCACGATAATTGGAGTTAACATTCCAATCAAATAAGAAATCGGCACCAGCACCCCGCATCGCAGTAACTTCCTGGTCCCAGCATTGGTTCCATTGGTTCCATTGGGCTTGGGTAGTGCCATAGTCATCGTCATACCAGTTACCATTCATTTCATGGGCTAAGCGAATAACCGAATTACCTAGTCCAACGGCTATCATGTTTTTAGCAAACTGGGTGGCATAACCGTTATAGGCTCCACCGGCACATTGGGCAGTCCAATTAGTGCCGGACAAGCTATTCGGAATTAAATTTTGCGCCACTATAACAGTTCGATTATTAATATCGGCATTAACCCAATTTACAAATGGTGCTCCAGAACTACTAGTAATCCAAGGGTTTTCCCATTGCGACCAATTTGCGGGTTGGTCAGTGTAAGTTGATACGCAATTGTAGGTTATGCCGTTAAGTGAGGTATAAGCCAGTTTAGCTGGATTAGACGTCGAGGGTCCGTCAGTTATACAATTTGTTTTGGAATTACCAGCTTGGACCAGACCTGCCGAACGTCCACCACCAGGCGGCGGAACGGTAATGGCATGACCTGACTTGAAAATTCGAACGCCAATAACAGCTATAATAATTACGCATAAGGCTAAAACAATCCAATGAACGTTGCCTCGTTGGTTTAATTTTAAAGTTTTCATTTTAGTTCACGATTTTTATTTTATCTTAGTAACTCTAAATTATAACGCTAAAGAAGCAAATTGATAAATTATTAAAGGATTTACCCAGTTCTTAATCATTAATTGATATTTCAATTGAGCCTTCTTGATCAAGCGGGTAATAGTTAGCTTTAAAATAAGAGTTATTAAAATTACCGTTATACCAAGCTCCTTTAGAAACCGGACAATTTAACATAATGCCGATAAAAGTAATACTGCCTTCGCCGAATTCTGGTTCATCCTTAATTTCTTCAACCACCGCTTCTCGCCACCCGTAATCTCTTTGAAAATCTGTATCATCCGGATTGGCATCTAAGTAGGTAACCGTAAACCTTAGTCTTATGATTGACCCCGAGGCCTTGGCATTCCTAATTTCCTCTTCGCTAGGCCCGTCTTCAATGTCCCCCCTAAATAGAGGGTCAAAATCACTAATATATTCCATCCGAGTCTCAACCACAGAACTATATTATCAGTAAAATACATTTAGGTTTGGAGATTCTCTGTAAAGACTACCACTTCTCAGATTAGATCTAATAATTGCTTTTTGGGTTGCAACTTTAGGGCAATAATCATTATAATAACTATTCCGCTACTGAATATTATTTTTAGATATTCCTACTTGGTCAAATTAATATTACAATTAATTCAGCTAATATTAACAAATATTAAATACAATAAACATTCGTTAACAATAGGCATATAAATTGAATAGAAAAGACCAAACGCCTAATAGGTACTATTATCACCACAAACAGCATAACTTAGTGGTAAAAAAGAAAAAGCATATCCTTAGATATACAATCACTTTTTTAATAATATTAGCAATTGGGCTGACATTAACCGATAAATATTATCATGAACACGCTAAGGCCATTTCAAAAGATTACAATGTCATTACTAGTTTACAAACACATAGTAACTTTACACTGGTCAATCTAAATAATTCTATAAATTCGGTTATTCAAAATAACCCAGATGTGACATTCGGTATATCAATAAACAACCTAAATGACGGCAGTCAATTAAATTTTGGGCAAACCGGGCCAATGCTCTCAGCCAGCGTCAGTAAAATCCTTACCGCAACCGATTTTCTTAAGCAAGTTGAACTAGGCAATGAAAGCCTAAATGAAACGCTAGAAGACGGGAATACAGCTAGTGCCGACATCAATTCAATGATAACCGTAAGCGACGATAGTGCTTGGGAAGCCTTGAATGATGAAGTTAGCTATTCTCAGCTACAAGCTTACGCAAGCCAACTTGGCTTAAATAGTTATGATGCTCAGACTAATAGCCTAAGCCCGAGTGATACGTCGAATTTATTTGCTCTATTATACGAAGGAAAATTGCTAAATACCGCCGATACGCGATTAGTTCTTTCATACATGTATTACGCAAATTACAGAACTTTTATTATTCCAGCCATTCCCAGTCAAGACACTGTCTATCACAAAGTGGGCGAATTGAATGACGATGTCAACGATGCAGCTATTATTACCAACGGCAAGCAGACTATTGTTTTATCAATATATACTGATGGCAATGGTTCATACGATTGGACGACCAGGGCAACTTTAATTCAACAGATAACTAAGGCTGTGCTAAGTTACTACAATTTGAATTAGTAATTTATTAACGAAACAGTAGTTCATCCTGTTTAAGCGTAAGCGTATTATAGGGCTAGGTTACCCATCGGTGGTATGCCATCTATCTTGATTTACTCTTAATATACGATAAGCTGAAAAATTTAGACATAGCGTTTATTGATAAGAACTTATATCTGATACATCGGCGTAAATAGATCTTGACATTTATGTATACAAAGAGTACAGTGTATACATGAGTAACATTCAATATACAATTAGAAATATACCTGAGCCTGTTGACAAGGTTATTAAAAAGCGTTCAAAACAATCTGGACGGTCTTTTAATCAGACTGTTGTAGATCTTTTAACTCTACAGACTTTTGGTACAACAGAAATCCCAAAAGATGATAATTTCGATTGGCTATATAACAAAAATACCCTTGACGATTCTTTTGATAAGGCTATAAAAGATATATCAAAAGTTGATAAGAAACTCTGGGAATAAGTTATGTCATTCACGCTGGACACTAGTGCCTACGCTGCATTTAACCGCGGAGATAAGCGATTAAGGGCATGGTTTACGTCAGACAACGATATTATTGTACCCATTATTGTAGTGGGTGAACTACGGGCTGGTTTCGCCGCAGGAAGTATGCACAAAGAAAATGAAGAGCTTTTACAAAGATTTCTTGATAGTACAAACGTATATGTAAAAACGATAACAGACAGCACCACAGTAATATATTCACAAATTTATCTTAAACTGCGAGAAAAAGGTAAACCAATTGGCACAAACGATATATGGATTGCAGCCATCGCATTAGAACAAGATAATGAACTCTTGACGTTGGACGATGGCTTTGAGCATATACCTGATCTTATGCTAAGCAGTATTTAATAAATTTAAAACGTATTATTTTGGAGGTCCACCGTGATAATTATATCTACAAGGATTGACCTAGTTGTATTTGGGTGATTTGATCTGCAAGTCTCATAAATGCGACCTCATCAATACCTTCAGGTGGCAATAATTTCATTTCACGAAGTGTAGATATTGTTAATTGTGCAGCAATTCCAGCAGTGCTAGCATGAGAGCCATAAGCCTCAGTTGATAACATACCTTCTTTAAGGAGTAATATCCTACCTGTATGTTCAGCTATTACAGCAACATTTCTTTTATCCCTTGGATCAATATATCTTTCGACACTCATGAAATAATTGTTTCATTAAGATAACTCATAAGCAACTATAACCGTATTGGAGGGCCATCGTGCATGCTGTTGCGTCGAAAATCCAAAATAGCCAATCTGCTATTCACATTGCTTTAGTTATCTAGCAGAACAATTACCCAATATTTAACCAGCCGATGAATAATCAGCCTATTTTGCAAACTTATCTGCCATTTCCTGAGTAACATTAATCGCAATGGCTGGTTCATCTCCCACAACCCAAGCATCATGACCTGCGGGCACGTGTGCCACGTCGCCCGGGTTAATATCAAGTTCGCTACCATCATTCATTTTTACATGCATAACGCCGGAGATTTCATACAGTGTATGCGGCACCTCGCACCACTCTGTGCCAGCTTTTGGTTTGACGTGTTCACTCCACTTCCAATCAGGCTCTGAGACTGCAAGCGCAAATGACACGCCTCCGACTGACGAAAAGGAAACACTGCCGTGCGGAAATGTTCGCTTGTCTTCAGGCGTATCCTTGAGACTTTTCTTTATAAGTTTTGCCACAATACCCTCCTAAGTTAATTTGCCTAGATATCATAACAAACAATAGACCTCAAAATAGTGAGGAGTTTAAGCATATCCGTAATGGAGGGCCATCGTGCATGCTGTTGCATCCATAATCCAAGACGGAAGCAACTTTCATATTGTGACTATTGACCACAGTGATGGTTAAATTCACTTTGGCCAGTAGCTACAACAAGCTATGTACAGGGAAAATATTTTGTTGAGTGTATATCTAGAGAGACCGACGGACCTTGGTTAATAACATTAGTATTAGTTTCAAAATCCCAAGAACTAAAATATCCATCTCTAGCTAAACAAAGTTGTGCACTATAAAAACTTCCTCTTATAATATTATCCTTATCTCTTTTTATAACGTAGCCTTTACTTGCAGCCGCATCCTTAACCTCGGAGTAAACTGTACCAGGGTTAACGGAACAGTTATAGCTCAAGTTCCATGTAGCTACAGAATCTACGCCATCACCTTGGTTATAGTTTTTTGATTTAACGGCACAATTAGCTGGAGTAACGGTGTCGCTCATCTCTTTATCTATTGCTTTTTTATTATTTGAGCTATTAATTCTTGATTGTACGAACAATAATGCGATTGCCAGAATAATAACACCTAAAACGATTAGAAAAACCTTAGTCTTTAAGGGTATATTATTCTGTGGTTCAACTTGTGCGTTCGGTATGACACCACCACTTTTATTAACTACTGAATTGTTTTGACTAGCAATTCGAGCGCTATTTGGCTCTGCTGATATATCGGTGGGTTCTGACTTAGTTTCTTCGGGTTGCATTTTGATTTCTATTCTCATTTTAGCATAACCATTCTGGAGGCCATCGTAGATGCTGTTTCAACTATTTTCAGAGAAGAGGGCATACATCGGACTACCCGGTAGCCTTTTTCTGAAACCAGACCTGGCATTATTTATATCGCTATCAAGGCAGAGATTAATCCAAGGGTCCATCCATTGTCCGGTATATCTAATTAAATAGTGTCCTGCAATGTAACTTTTAGACCTACGAATTAACACTATTGTTCCATCTTGATATATTGTATTTCGTAATTTTTCATTGATATGACGAGATTTATATTTTAGACCAGCACCATTAAGTGCTGCAGTTAAGTCTTTAATCCAAAATCTATTACTGTTAGCTTGTTTTGGACCGAGTATTGTAGATGCTTCTTTATAGCTAATGTTTAATGCAAATGCAAAGCAGGCAATACCACACCCGTAATCAAATTCTTGAGTGATGCTTTTTCTCATATCAAAAGTGTAGAATTTATAATTATATAAACAAGCCCAATAAAAAACTCCTTAATTGTAAGGAGTTTAAGCATAAGCGATATGGAGGGCCAGGAGGGACTCGAACCCTCGACACCCTGCTTAAGAGGCAGGTGCTCTAACCGGCTGAGCTACTGGCCCATGTGGCTGTACTTTAACAAAACACCTCTGTTTTGGCAAGTTTTGAGTTACAATAAATCAGTATATTACTTTATATCTAAATCTTCCTCTATAGATAAAGGCGGAAAATAATGAAATTTCTTAACGGCAAAGAGTTAGCAGGCTATATTAAAGTTCGACAGGCAAAAGAGGTCAGAAGTATATTCCAAACTCATCATATTAGACCCTCTCTGGCCATTATTCAATCTAAAGAAGACAAGTCAATCTCCATCTACGTCAATCTTAAAAAACGCTATGGCTCAGATATAGGTGTTGATGTTCAATCTTATTTTTTAGCGCAAGCTGATCTGCCAACGAAGATAGAAAATTTAAATAAGGATCAATCTGTTAATGGCATAATCGTACAGCTGCCACTAGAAAAACCTGAGCAAACAGATGAGATTGTTAATTTAATCAATCCAACTAAGGATGTCGATGCGTTAAGTAAGGACGCTATATTTGAACCGGCGACTCCTATGGCTATTATGTGGTTGCTGGCTGCCTATAATATTGATCTGACAGCTAAGAAAGTAGTTCTTGTAGGGCGTGGTAAGCTTGTCGGCGCACCTCTAGAGAAGGTGTTAAAAGCGTCAGGGGTTGATGTTGCGGTAATAGATAAGCCAACGCCTAATCTGGCGGACTATACTCTTGCTGCTGATGTTATTATCACCGCCACAGGCAGCCCAGCACTTTTGCAACCAGATATGATTAAGCAGAGCGCTGTAGTAGTTGATGCTGGTGTGGCGTCTGAATACGGTAAATTACTAGGTGATCTAGCCCCAGAAGTCTATAATCGGGAAGATTTAACAATTACCCCTGTTAAAGGCGGCGTTGGTCCGTTAACTGTTTGCGCACTGTTTGATAATGTTATTCGGGCTGCCCGTCAATCTATAAAGCAGCAATAGATTGTTTGAGAAGTTGATAAATATCATCTGGCATAAGGTGTTGGCCGAACACTTTATAGTTGTAGCTTTCAGGGATCTTAAACTGGTATTTGCGCAGATCTGGATAGATAGCTTGGGCAAGTCGCATGGCAGCTCGGCTTTCTTTAATTTCTCCGACGCATTCCAGGGGTTTATCTCCTTCAATACCCAGTAGTTGTCGATAGGTTGTCTCAAGAGAAGGGTCGAGTAATAGATTTTTACCACCCCATAACACCTCTAGCGCTAATCTGTCAATAAACGGGGTTAGAGCTAAAAAGATAAAGGCACATTTAGGACACACTCCACACCAGAATATATGATCACTTTTATGAGTATAGGCTTGATTACATGAGCTGAAAGTACCCTTGTATTTATTAAAACCAAGCTTAGAAAACAGCTCTGCAATGTACAGCTCGCTCAAGGGGCGTAAAAACGAATAATAACGGATATTATCACCGAATAAATGCTTTAATACTGCTTGAAAGTCTGATTCAAACTCTAGAGATTTTGAGTATTGGTGGTTTATAGCCAATCCCTGGTAGTGTAGGGTGGACTCATTAGCAGATTGCTCATTAGATACCACAATACTCTGATAACCCGTTAAAACGCTCACAATTGCGCCTACACAGGCATATATAGCGGATATCGGCACATGGCCGTTATAAGCCCCACTAGCGTTATGCTCTAACAGATGACGATCCCAAGTCCGTTCCACCCAAAAATGGAGCAGGCCAATCTGTTTAATCAGGGGTTCTAACTGGGAACGTTGGCCTACGCTCCAAGTCGCAATATTAGATCGCTGTTTCTCAAGCAACTCAATGCTTACCAGAGAATCTTTGCCGCCGCCTATACTGATGAGCATTCCATCTTGGGTAACCTGTTGGTTGAGCGGTTTTAGATCATCTGTATTACTAGGGAAGCTTATCTTGGTGCGCGGGTCTAGTTTATTAACGTAGAAGAACTCGCCCAACCCCCGTTCATAAGTTTTGCTTAAGAAGTTAGCTATCTGATGGTCCATAGTACCAACCTCAAGATGTATTTCAGGTGGCAGGTAAGCCTTGTAGTAAGATACCCCAGCCATGAAAAACAGCAGCTGACAAGCACGATCAAGGGCCACTTCGTCATATAGCGTAAAATCGAAATCGAAAACGTATGATTCGCTAAACTCCTGCATGCCGTCAAAACTGTAATAAAGATGCAGAGTTTTAGACTCAGCCTTAAATTCGTAATTTTGGAAGTTAAAGCGTTGATACTTCATAGCTTTTTAACCGCCTTTTTATACTGCTGGCCTCGCTCCTCGAAGTTTTTAAACATATCAAAACTGGCAAAACCGGGCGATAAAACTACAGCATCTCCCGGTTGGGCAAAGGAACGGGCTCGGTTAACTATTTCCGAGATGTCTTTTGCCGGTTCCAGCTCATAATTGCTAAAGCCAATATAATCTAACTCTTTAGCCAAACGCGGACCACTAGCCCCGATAATAACCACTTTTCTAAGATCAGCGTTATGACTGAGGATTGTTCCGGCTAGGTGGGCAAGGGGAAGCCCGCGGTCAAAACCGCCTAGTATCATTACTTTAGGGGCACTAAATGTTTCAATCGCCGCAATCGCCGCATCTGGTACTGAAGCAAATGAGTCGTTGTAATAAACTACTCCATTCAATTCCCTCACCTTCTCAAGGCGATGTTCTAGCCCTTCGAAGTTAATTACCACTTTACGAATCAGTTCTAACTGTTTGTCTATTTGCCAGACGACTGTTACAGCGGCACAAACATTCTGCCAATTATGTTTGCCGATCAGTCTTAACTCGCTGACATGACAAATGAACAGATTGTCGATCATGATCTCGTTGTCTTTAACAAAAGCCCCAGGCGGTTTCATAAAGGGAATTAATTGGCCTTTACTGACTGATGCCACAGCTTGAGATTTCTCATTATCAGCGTAATAAATAGCAATATCACTGGCTTGTTGGTTGACAAACAGCTGGGTTTTAGCAGTTACATATTCATCCATGTCCTTGTGCCAGTCCAGATGCTCAGGTACTACCAACAGGCAAACGCCTATCCAAGGTGAGTATTTTAAATCAATCAGTTGAAAATTTGCCAGCTCCAGCACTACCCAGTCAGAAGGCTGAATTTTATGTTCGAGCAGTACCAGCGGCGGCGTACCAATGTTGCCGCCTGAAAAAACTTTCTTACCCTGTTTTTCTAACAGCTTAGTAATGAGTGTGGTAGTCGTACCCTTACCCTTTGTCCCAGTTACGCCGATGATGTTTTTAGTGGGACAGACTCGGAAAAACTCATTAGTATTAGTTGTAACCTTGCTTAAAATGTCTGGCCCATTAGCGGCGACAATATCTTTGGGATGAAGGAAAGGTGTACGAACGATTAAATCAAATTGATGAAGGTTATCTAGATATGTTTCGCCCAACCGCGTTTCGACCCCTTTCGGGACTTTAATCGAGGGGTTAGCGTCACAGATGGTTATCTGATTATTATCTTTGTTCCAGTAACGGTACGAGGATTCACCCTGTAATCCGTATCCGACAATTGCTATTTTCATTTAATTAGAGCTTCAATTTTTTAGTAACAAGTTCAGCCACCATGCGTGGCGTCATATTGGCTTTTACAATAATTGCACTGACGTTTAAATTGCCAACGCTGTCAATGACACCTTGGTCATCACGGTTGGTCAAGACGACTACTTTAATGCTCTTGCCCCATTCGGTTTGCCGTAATTGCTTAAGCATCTCATCGCCTGGCATATCCGGCATCATAATGTCCAGCAGAATAATGTCTGGTTTAAAAGTCTCAACTAGCTCTAAGCCCAGACGGCCGTTCGCAGCTGTCGCGATTTCGTGGCCGTCAGCTTCAAATTTCATTCGATACATCTGAGCTACAGCTTGATCATCCTCAATAATTGCAATTTTTGCCATCGGACTTATTATAACCCAGAAGAATTTTAATCGACCAATAATAACCTACTTTAACACTTATCCACATCTGTATAAGGATATATACCTTAAATACGGTAATAAATATCTTATATTACAGGGGTAGAGCTAAATATCCACAGATGTAATAATTATTATGCTTAATAGTTGACAAATAAGCATTACTGTGATATATTTACGTTATCCTCACTTCAAGTGATGGGGTGGAAAACTCTAGCGGATGATAAGCATCAAGTTTACGTCTGCAAACTTGAGGGGTAGGGCGCATCCTTAACAATTGATTCAGTTAAGTTTGTAAACCAAATATAAGCGGTCATAAAACTGTAAATACTTGGAGCAAACTAGATAGTTATGGGACTTTAAAACTCACTTGAGCTTTATCTAAAGTTCGTGAGTCTCGACCTATTAACCGACTACAAATTTTTAGATTTTAGATATTTGACCATGACCACGATGCCATGCTAATTAGCGAGGCGCCGAGACGATAAGACTTTTATGATTGTCGTTTTAGCGCCTAGCTAAAAAAGCAAAGCCTTCGTCGGTCATATGGCCAATGACCGACGCAAGTCGCTATACGATCACTCAGGAGGTGATTACATGGCTGCATTACCGAAAAAGATATTGCAAAGCCTGACCGCCTTTCTGGTGGTCGTAACGCTGATCGCGTTTGGTGCTGTCAGTACGATAAGTGCTGCACAGGCATCGACTGCGACTCAGCCACAGTTGTACCGTCCGATTCCCGAAGGGTTGTCACTTAACCCTCAGGTTGCACTGAGTCGTATCAAGTCAGTCGCCGCCTGGAACCCGCAATACGCCTACTGGATGTATTACGAGACAGCCGCTCCTAGTCACAGCTATGTGGCTCAGGATTACAAGGCATCTCACTACGCCACGAAGGCACCAGCGGGAACGACCAACTCTGGTCTTGAACCTAATGGGAAAATCGTCCCCTTAAAGGACGAAAACGGAAGCCAGTTTGTAACGGTTTTCGTTGTCATCAACGTCGTGACGCAGAAGACAATCAGTTTCATGGTACGGTGCGGCAACCCGCGCTTGTATATCATCCCAAACGTCACGCCTAAGCCTATCCCCTGGAAGAAATTCCAAAAAGGGACGAAGCTCACCGTTAATCGAAGCGTTACTAAGACCGTAACCAAGATTTGCGCCTCCGGGCAAAAGATCACGGTA
This sequence comes from uncultured Candidatus Saccharibacteria bacterium, assembly GCA_963749175.1. GTDB lineage: Bacteria > Patescibacteriota > Saccharimonadia > Saccharimonadales > UBA4665 > DATKGQ01. Next base: position 2,179 of record CAVVLM010000004.1, on the reverse strand, counting down.
AACGTCCACGTGACCCTGAGAGAAACAGTGACCGGCACAACCTGGGGAAGTGTTCAGGGAAACTTGAACGAATCCCTTCAGGTAAAGTTGGTGGCACAAGTCAGTGCAGCTGTAAAAGTCCGCTGTTCCGCAATGCCAAAGCCCAAGCCTAGGCCTATGCCAAAGCCCAAGCCTCCGGCAAAGCCCAAGCCAATCCCAGTTCCTATATACATCACCAAATTTGCTGAGATGCCAGCTAATAACGCTAAGGGCTATGTTTACATCCCTACGCCCAGCGGTGTTTTCAGCTACGAAGTGATGGTCAAGGGACAGAAGCCTTGGGTACTTCACTACAAGGGATTTCCCCTGGAGTGGATCGGTGCGTTCAAGACGGGAACTTACGTTTACGCCAAGGAACTCCCGACTAAGGGTTCAATGAAGTGGAAGTCCCTGTCTAATAAAACGGAATGGGTTAAGGTTGGCAACAATCCTTTCACGTTCGTGTTCACAGACCGGGAGATACTTCCGCCCAAGCCCAAGCCCAAGCCACCAACAACTACCACCACAACCATCCCGGTTGTTACGACGATAACGGTAACTGCCACGGCATCCGCCACGGCGTCTGCCTCAGCAGCAACCAGCTCGTCGGAGACGGTGATATGTTCTGATGGGACCACCGCTTCGGCATCCGCCGCAGCCTCTGCTTCAGCCTCTGCTTCAGCCTCGTCCAGTGTCACAGTAACAGATGTGACATACGATTTGGCTTATCAGAAGGCATACCAGCAGGCCCTTCAGGCAGCACAGGATCAAGCCTTCAAGGCTGCATATCAACTAGCCCTAAGTCAAGCGACAGCAGCAGCTGCTGCTTCCGCTTCGGCTACGGCCACAGTTGAGTGTGCTCCTGCACCACCGCCATTGAAACCGGTACCACCAATTGTAGTGTTTGAAGAGACACCAGCGCCGTTTGAAGCGCCTTACGCGGGAACATCAACCCAAATATGCGCAGATGCATCTGGGCCAACTGGCGATTCTTTGCTAGTTAACTTCAGTTCCAGCGATGGTTCAACATCGGCGACTTTCCAGCCGTCTGCCTCTTCACCTCAGCGCTACTGCACAACCTTCACCGCCCCTGATGTTCAACAGGCAGAGACAGTAACCATAACGGTAACTGTGTTGGACACAACCTCTAATCTGCCGGGTCAACCCCAAAGCTTCCAATGGGTAATCGAACCAATGCCGTTCTAAAAACGTAGTCGGCCGGAGTGTCCGTATTTTCGCAAGATTTGCGGACACTCCACCGACTGCCAGTCGTCTCCCCTTAATTGGGTCCCGCAAGGGTTTTAGAGATAATTGGCAGTCGGAATACATTTTTTTCAGTTTGAAGTTCAGTGACTATCTAGTTTGTATTAATAAGTAATTAATATTCCTTGAAAGGAAATTTAAGATGAAACGATTAGCTTTTTTGACTGCAGCTATTGCGATAGTTGCTGTCCCTATAATGCTTTTTGCCTCCCAAGCCCTAGCTGTTAGCGAAGGCCAGATTAACGGTGGCAATGTGAATTATAAAATTAAAGATTTAACAACAAATTCTGCTTATTCTAACCCAGCCAATGCTAACGCATGTGACTTGTTAGAATATAAGGCCCTGATTTATAACCCAGGTCCTTCTTCACTAAATAGTGTAAAAGTTGTAGCTACCCTGCCAAGTACGGCTGCTACTAGCAACACTTCAACCATGACCGCCAGCTCAGTAAATGCTGACCCTTCTAGCACCTCTTTCTCGGCGACACTTAATTTGTCGTCTGCCCAAAGTGTTAGTTACACAAATGGTTCAGCTCAACTGTTAGACGTTAACAACAAACTAATAGAAAACTTGCCTGATGGTATTACCCAAGGCGGGGTAAATATTGGTGACTTAGGCCCATCCGTTGCTGAATTCGTTCAGTTCGGAGTCAAAGTCAGTTGTCCGCCAGCTCCTCAACCTGTTTATACATGTGATGAGCTAAACGTTACTCAACCCGGTACTAACCAAGTTCAGACTGCCATTCAATACACCGCTAAAAATGGTGCCACTTTCAAAAGTGTAACTTATAACTTTGGCGATGGTAGTACTCCTTTGAATACTACTAGCTCTAGTTCTACTTACACCTATGCTCAAGCTGGTTCATATAATATAACGGCTACAGTATTGTTTGACGTC
>CAVVLM010000003.1:0-8228 GCA_963749175.1 uncultured Candidatus Saccharibacteria bacterium | reverse complement strand
TGATAATCCCAAATCTTCGTTAGCGCCAGATGCTAATAAAAAGAAAACTAATAAAGTTAGTGCCGTTGGTCTAGGCAGTCTGGCCAACACTTCGCATCTGGTACTGCCCATCAGCGCCCTAGCCATCGCCGGGCTGTATTGGCGGCGTGCCACTACTGGTTTAGAGCGGCATCTCAAACCGATTGCCATTGCCTTTTTATTTATCGCAGGATACGAAATCCTAGCGCTATCCAGTTTATGGGACAATAGTCTAAACCCAAATGTCGCCAAACTGGTTGCCTCATTCAGCCCTTTGTGGGTATGTGAGCAGGCCTTACTGTTAGTCGGTTCGGTTATTTTAGGCTGGTGGGTCTGGCGTTATTTAACTAAACGTCTTTTCTCGCAGTTATTTATGATTTTTACTATGTTAACTCTGGCCATATTTCTGATAACCACCGTCAGCTTCACATTCCTGTTGGTTAACAAAATCCAAAACGAGTCAATCAGTAATCTCCAGACCGCCAATAGTGTCTTAGCCTATGCTGTAAACTCTAAAAAGGCTGAGACTTTGGCTGACGCCAATGCAATTGCCGAGAATCCTAATATCGCCAGCGCTGTTCTGGCTAAAAGCAATCAATCACTAGCAAGCCTTACAAGCAGCTACCTTAGTAAGTATAATATTTCATCACTAATTATCACGACTGCTGATGCCCAAGTATTGCTGCGTGGCCAAAATCCAGCTGCTTATGGTGACTCACTGTCATCGAACGCGCTAGTTAGCCGGGCGCTGATCGGTCAATCAAGTTCTAGCATTAGCACCCAAAGCGGAGTATTAGCACCGGTAATTTATATCAATTCAGCCACTCAAATTGAAGGCGCTAATAACCAGATTATTGGCTCAGTAACCGTTGGCCTAGCAATTGATAATGCCTTCATTGATGGCATAAAGCAGTCTACTGGCCTGGACAGCGCAGTCTATGCCAACAGTGTGGTTTCGGCCACAACTTTCGTAGCCCCTGATGGAATTACTAGGCTGGTAGGGATCAATGAGACAAATTCACTAATTATAAATAAAGTGCTAAAAAATGGTAAAACATACGCTGGAACAGCCAGCATCTTAAACCGCCAATACTTAACTGTTTTTTCGCCGCTACGAGATGTTAATGGCAATATTGTCGGTATGTTATTTATCGGTAAGCCGCAGAGCTCAATCCTGCAAACTGCCGGTCACGCGATTGAGCTAACTTTTTTGGTAACAGCAGTCTTGCTAGTCTTAATGATTGGGCCAGCTTATCTAATCTCTAAACGAATAGCTAAGCAATTAGATTAATAAAGAGCTATGCCCCAGACTAATACTCCAATCCAACCGACCAAAAAACATTCTGACGAAGACTTACGATCGCGTATTATCCACTACGCAGTTATAGGAATGGCAGTTATATTATTTATAATTCTAAACGTCTATTTTATTAATAACGCCAGACCAGCATCACTTAATTTTCGCTTCAATATTTTTGCTATCTTATCGATGGCCGCAATAATTAGTAACTTAGTTGCTTTCGGTTTAATAACCAGGATTAAGGAACGAACCTACATACTGATGTGGTTTTCAATATTCTTGCTCAGCTTAACAGCCTGGGCGGGTGCCGAATTTTTGGTCAGATTGAGCGCAACTCCCGTGACGGTAATTTTCTGGAATCATTTTACAGTAATAGGCACTGTATTCTTCCCGGTCGCGCTGTATATGTTTTCACTGGCCTATACTGGCTCAAAACGGGTATTAAGTCCTTTTGTATTCTCACTTTTAGCAGCCGTTTCAGCATTATTTATCTTAATTGATGGCAAAACCAATCTGGTATTAAACTATAATGTCGCCGCAGTAAAAACTACTTCTTGGGGCTATGTCGTACCTACCGGGCCACTTTATAAAGCTATTGTGCTATGGGTGATATTATTAAGTCTTTTATCGTTAATGATGTTATTCCGGTTCCGCCGCCGAACGATCGAGCCAACTCTGCGTTTCCAGACAAGGTTGTTTATGATCGCTATTTTTGTGCCGCTACTTGGGGGCAGTATTACTGATGGACTGCTACCATCTCTAAATAAGGCGGTAGTACCAACAATGGCCGTCATGCTACTGACTATAACTGGCTTAATTATCAGCTATGGCATATTAAAGCATCACTTCTTCCGGTTTACGCCAAGCCTAGTAGCTGATCAAATACTAAATACCATGAGCGAAGCTGTCATTGGCTTAACTCCGCAACTTCGCTTAAGTTATGCCAATCCTGGCGCAGTGCAGATGTTGGAATTATCAGTTAAGGAATTATTAAATAAAAGCTTGTCCGACATCTTGGCTGATAAGTGGACGTCGGAGCAGCTCAATCAAAAGATATTTGACCATTTACGCGATCAAGATTCATATACGATTGATTCGGTTAATATCCGCAGCTCCAGTACCGCTGTTATAACCACTAAATTTTCAATTTCAAAAATTAACACCGGGGATGACCCTAGCGGTTATCTGATAGTCTTAACCGATATAACTGATTTAGCTCAAAATCAAACACTGATTGAGCTAAAAGTTAATGAACGGACCCATCAGCTTAATGAAGAACATATACGTTTGGAATCAGCCATTAACAGCCTTGATGTCGGTTTGCTAATGACCTTCCGCGATAACAATTCAATTTCCTATAATGCCATGCTTGAGCATATGTTTGGTATCTACCATACCGCTAAGGATACTGATGAGCTGCGAGTTAAGTTAACCCTATCAATGATTGAAGACAAACTGATGGCTTCTAAATTTAACCTAGCTAAGGCCATCGACATTTGTCAACATACCGGGCAGTACTTTAATATTTCTGAAGTAACTTTTGCTAACCGTATTTTAAGCATCTTTGGAGCACCAATTAGAGACAAAGACAATGATGTTGTTGGTACAGTAATTTTATTTAGCGATGTGACTGAAGCCAAAATTCTGGAACGATCTAAAGATGAGTTTTTCTCGATCGCTTCGCATGAGCTGCGCACTCCGCTAACTGGTATTAGGGGCAATAGCAGTATGATCCTGGATTACTATAAGGACCTCCTGACCGACCATCAGCTAAAAGAAATGATTGAAGATATCCATATCAGCTCAATTAGATTAATTAAGATAGTTAATGATTTCCTTGATCTATCCCGCTTAGAGCAAGGCAAAATCCGCTTTAACTATAGCCCGATCTCAATTGATAAAGTAATCGAGAGCGTGGCTTACGAAATGCGAGCCGTACTTGATGAAAAGCAGATTTACTTGAAGCTGGATAAGCTGACGCTGGGCATTTTGCCACCAGTCTGGGCTGATGAAAATCGACTTAAGCAAGTTGTCTATAACCTGGTCGGCAATGCCGCCAAGTACACTGAGCACGGCGGTATAACTATTAATGCCAAACTGAGTGACGGCAAGGATTACATTAGTGTTATCGTTAGTGACTCTGGTCGGGGCATGTCGCCTGAATCGCAACAACTGCTTTTCCATAAATTCCAGCAAGCCAGTAACAGCCTGCTGACGCGGGACACAACTCGTGGCACTGGACTAGGCTTATACATATCCAGAATGATAATTGAGAACATGGGCGGCAGGATTATGCTTGAACACTCCGAGCCAAATGTCGGCAGCAGTTTTAGTTTTATTATTCCAGTTGCTACTAAAAAGCAGCAGCTGACGCATCCGCCAGTCCCGAGCAGCTAGCTAACTATACTTTACTACCTCCAGTGTCTTAATTTACAATGCTGCCACTCAAGATTATAATTACGGGCATGCCTAAGGTATTTATTGTCGAAGATGATCCGCTAATGCTGCGGATGTATCAGAAAATTTTTACATTTGAAAAATACGATGTGGAAACAGCCGCTGACGGCGAAGAGGCCTTAACTAAGATAGCCCTCGCTAAGCCCACGATCATTATGCTCGATGTTATGATGCCCAAAATGAACGGCCTGGAAGTGCTCGACCGACTCAAAGCTGACCCTAATACTAAAAACATACCGGTCGTGATGCTGACTAACTTAGCTGGCCAACAGGATGCTGAAACCGCTTTATCCAAAGGTGCGGTTAAATACATCATTAAAAGCGAGCACGAGCCGAAGGAGATCGCTGATATGGTAAAAGAGATCATTATCGGCTATACCCGCAATGAAGTGCCTACGGTCAATCCTGAGCCCTAGGGCAGTTTTTGGAATTTAAGAAGTATATAAACTTTACTTGCTCATCGGAAACGTTTGAATCATGCCAAACATATTGCCTTCGGTATCAATCGCGTAAATAGTCTCACCGACTTCGGGAACTGTCTGTTTCTTATCAATAGTCTTACCGCCGGCTTTCTTTACTTTATCGATCATTTGGTCAATATTTTCAACTTTAATCCAATTGATGACTGGCTGCGATTTATAACTGCGCGGCATTATTGCACCGTTTTTGTCTAAATCTTTGGTGCCGGTATCGACTAACCAGTAATCTGCCCCAGGCATATTGGCGTTCTTGGTCTGCCAGCCAAATATTTCATAAAACTGCCTGGCCCTTCCGACATCATCCGCCGTAATTTCAAAATGTATTATCTGACCCAATTTGTTCTCCTTTATTTATGAATGTCCCGCTCATTGTAAGTAAAGCCAGGGCAATCTTAAGTAAGATTTACCACAGAGGTAAATAATTCTATTTACAGATGCCTAGGCTTTAAGCGGCTAGTCTGGAGGTTGAATCTACAAGGTCGCTAATTTTCCACTGCTTGTCAGCAGTACTGCCAGTTAAGACGCTATGGAAGACTCTGAGCAGGCGAGTGGCATTGGCGATAGTACTAAACTCGCGGCTGTTAAATTTACTGGCCGCTTCTAAAGAACTTCTGTGCAGGGTAGTAAACAATTCAGGGTCACTCATCAGCCGGTGGATGTATCTGGCACCTCTCTCTAGATCGAAACTGGGTTTATCAAAATCAAGGATAAGCCCAGAGCGGCCTTCAATTACCTGCAGCGGCATGCCGCCGCGGTTAGCCACGACTACCGGTACGCCGTGGCGGATCCACTCAGTAATCCGGGTCTCTAAACCCTCGGCTTCGGATGTTTGCATGCCAACCACTGGCACTAGATTATGTAAGTTTGCTTGCCGGCAAGGATACATCAGGGCGTTAATCGCTTTATAGTTGTGTTTTAGCCGCATCAGGATAATATCTGCTTTATCGCTCGCGTAATGCTCACGGCGGATACGTAGCATATTTTCAAACATAGGTACGCCGCTAGGGTCGTCGACCGACCCGTTGCCAACAATAATTATTTGCGGCAGCTCATGCTCTGGCATGCCGGAAGCCCGTAATTTTTGCCTGGCCAGTACGCCAAGCGCCATGGCTTTGTCCATGCCCTTTGATTCATCAAAACGGGCAACTAGTGCCAGTCGTTTACGGGATGTATCAATAGCCGATTGTAAATCTGCTACTCGACCTTGGGATAATAGTTCAGCGTTCTTAACAGCGATTTCCGAATTTATAAAATCGATGCCATCTTTGATTTCGGACTCATTCAGCGAGCGGTTAAGATCGTCTTGTAGTTCAATCGTCGCTGGCGCAAAAAAAGTTTTGCCCCACATGCCGGGGTAGACAAAGGAGTCTACCGGATGAGTGATAATAGCATCGACATCTCTAATGCCGCATTCGTCCAACAGATAAGCGGCAATATCACTTTGCGGCGTGGACCGGTCGGCCATTAGGCGCTCACTGGTGTCAATATGGCTGCGCCAGACTATTTTAGCTTTAGGATTAACGGCGTCAATATATTTTTTAAGTGGGGCAGGTTGCGGGTCATCAATAACTATGACATCTGCTGTTCTTATTGCCTCCTGATTAATTAATACCGCCGCATTATCGGCTGCCCAAAGTCTGTGTACGGCTTTTCCCTCTTCCGAAATCCGCTCATCAGGCGCGGCCCGGCGCTGCGAAATGTTGTGCATCTGCTTGGTAAATACAAAAGGATCAGGATCGTTGGAACTTTTTCGGCCCGACATAACATACCAGTGGGTATCAATGCCAAACTGTCTTAGCAGATGTACAATTGGCGGCCGCATCATTGCTACTCCCCCACCCTCCATCGTCGGATTAATAAATACTACCTGTTTGCCATGAAGCCGCTTCGCCCAATCTCTTAGCAACGACCAGTCTTCTGGTGAAGTCATTTGCTTGTAGTCTTCAAGTGTAATATCGCTTTCCACGTTTACTTCATAGGTAGAGGGATCACGGCTTAAACGGAAAACTTCAGTGCTACGATCAGCTTCGTGCCCGTTTTCAGCTATTGAAAATTGGGAAACTGGAAATTCACCAAGTACCATATGAGCAATTGGTGCTTTTAGATTTATTGGTTTGGGTTCTGTGTTTGGTGTATCTGTTTCAGCAAAAACCATTATATTTTTGTTTTTATTTCCTCCATATTTTTAGTATTATACGCCGCTTAAGTTAAGTGTAAAGGCACTCTTTAACAGAGGTAACTTCCCTATTAAGCGAAAGATTTAAGCCGTATATTTGTCTGGCCAGAATTTTTGGAAACTAACCTACGACCTAAAGGGTTAATGTTGCGCTAGAGCCAATTTAGGTTGCGCTGGGTAGCACGATCGGTAAAATAGGCTTTTGCCGCGACCGACCAAAGTTGGTTACTATTTCCTATCGGTTTGATAGTCGATTCAATTAAGATTAGTTCTTGGCCGTTACCGATATATGGCCGGCAACGCTGAGCTACGTTGGCGACTTCGTTTAAGTCAAATTTTAGGCAACCATAATTTATTAGTGCCTGCTCAAATATCCATACTACATAGCCGTGATATTGATTGAGTAATTTCCGGCTGATCTCTTTTGGCGTACTTGCTATACCGACTGTGGTTGTTAGTTCCTCGGCCCGTTGACTAATTGCGCTTAAAGGCATGAGAGGAGCGTACTGTTTCGGAATATAGGCTAAGGCCTGCAGTTCGTCCGATGAGATTTGATCAAGCTTGTTTGAGTGGTCCTGCTCAACGCGATAGCTACTCTCTGACATAAATGTTTCAATTCCCTTTTTGAAAAGCTTATCGGCTAGCTCCCTAAGTTTGGGGCGGTTGAGCAGTAATGACGCTGAGAGCAACGCTCTGGCAACTTGGAACTGCACTAAACCATAAGCTACCGGATACGTTGGTTCAATCCGCCCACTGGCATCTGGCAGACAAGAATCCTTCCAGTAGGTAACGCGCAGTGAATAATGATAGGCCGGTGGTGGTGGAAAATCCCAGAAAATATCTTCCTTGATATGTCGTTTGATGTAAGTTACTGCACTCTCAATGCTTTTTTGGTAACTGTCGCTTAATTCCTCTGAGTGATTATTATTAAAATGCCACAATGCTTCTAAGCCGATCAGATAAAGTGCCGTGGTATCGCAGGCGTTATAGGTACTAAGGTAAGGCGGGCTAACCATGACGCCTGGGAATTCGTGGTGAATCTTACCCGGTTCTTCGCCAGTGATGGGATCATATTTTTGGCCTTGGTGTTTTAAGCTCATCAGCAGCTGGCTCTCTAATAGGTACTGGTCGGACGAAATAATTCCCGATATAAGTGTATCCCGACTAAAATTACTGGGATACCCAGGCAGTCCGGCGCTATAACAAGTCAACCCGTCATAGGTTGAAATGTACTTACTGAATAATTTTTTGTTTTTTGTTTTAAGCATGTTAGCTGTTTAATCTTAATATACCAATGCTGCTTTGTCCAAATGTTAATGAAATAATTCTTTAAGGTTTATGCGGCGGGAATAGGCCATGGCACCCTGACGAAAAGCCCGCACAGCGAACATAATTGCCAGGATGGTGCTAATTATTAATATGGCAAACGAGATAGCCGCTTCGCCCGAAGTGATGGTGCCAACCGTATTTCGAAGTAATATGGTTGTGGGCGCCGTCAATGGGAAGTAAGAAAATACAGTCACGACCAAGGCATGTGGTGAGCTTACTATGAAGCCTAGCGCATAGAGCGGAATATATACCCACACTACAACAATGAACAAATAACGGCTGGCTTCTTGGGCACTTGGGAATAGTGAGCTGAATCCAATTAATATGCTAGTAAACAGTAATAGGCCCAGTAACAGAAACAGCAAGCCGATTACTATAGCTTGAGGATCAAGCGGGATGTGACTTAATGAAACTCCGCCTGGCAAAGTTATATGATGCCTGAATAGTAAATAACCTATTATCAAAGGAC
>CAVVLM010000002.1:0-85013 GCA_963749175.1 uncultured Candidatus Saccharibacteria bacterium | reverse complement strand
TGTTAGCAATAAGATTCAAGACACCCTGAACTCAATTACTCAATTGGAAAATCAACTTATTGCCAGCCAAAATCAAGTCGAAGCGGCCTTGAGTGCCCAAAGTACTCAACAAGCAAACTTAGCCAGCGCCGAATCACAACAAAGTAATCTGTTAAATCTTAACCAACAACAACAGGATCAATACAACCAACAAATCCAGAATAACCAATCAACCATTAGCCAGCTCCAAGCAAGAATAGCTCAATTGAATGCACCGGCTGGTTCACATTTATTAGATGAAGGAGTCTGTGGCGGCGGTTATCCAACGTCTACGGTAAGCACAATAAGCGGCGCCCACTGGGGTTGTAACTTTCCACAAGATAATACGGTAGATAACTGGGGAATGGATAACAGAGAATGTGTCAGTTATACGGCATTTATGGTTCACGAAGAATTTGTAGAGGGTAAAATTGCCCATGATATGCCTAACTGGTATGGTGTTGGGGATGCCTATCAGTGGATAGATGACGCTAGGAGTGCCGGAGTCCCCGTAGACCAAACACCACAAGTAGGGGATATCGCCATCCGGCCAGCATCTGGAATTCAAGGAGACGTTGGGCATGCGATGTATGTTTCGTCCGTTAACGGAGACGGAACTATTACAGTGTGGCAATACAATGAAAGTTATAACGGTGAATTTAGCATAGAATCACGCCCAATTAGCGGACTCTACTTCTTACACTTTTCTGAATGGTAAAATAACATAGATGAAGAATACTGATCACCATTCAGACCAGTCTATAGGTCGCCAATTAAAGAGGTTTTTAAGTCTGAAAATTAATCATAAAACTATTAAAATCGCTAGCCTAATAGTGCTAGTTATAGGTGTTTATATATTAGGCTGGGCAATCGGCAGTAACAGAATTAATTTTTCGTTTGGCGGCCAAAACAGACAGCTGCCTAACCGGCTCGATTACACCAGTGTTAATCAGGTTTATAACGATTTAAAATCACAGTATGACGGTAAGTTGACCGTAAACCAGTTACTTGACGGATTAAAAAACGGCCTCGCCCAATCAACCAACGACCCCTATACAGAGTATTTTTCCGCCAGCCAGGCCCAGGCTTTCAACAATGAGCTACAGGGAACTTTCAGTGGTATTGGGGCGGAGCTGGGAGAAGACTCCAGTAATAACATAGAGATCATAGCCCCTCTAGCTGGCACCCCGGCCGCTAAAGCCGGCCTGCAGCCTAAAGACATAATATCTGCCATAAATGGTAAATCAACCAGTGGACTATCTATAGACAACGCTGTAACTGAAATTCGTGGACCCAGTGGTACCAAAGTAACCCTATCTATTATCCGTAATAATGGCCAACAGTTAACATTTACTATCACTCGGGCTGATATTACGGTGCCAAGTGTTAATTACAAGGTGTTAAGTGGCAATATTGGCTACATGCAGATTAACCAGTTCAGCGATGATACCTCTAATCTAGCCGTTAAAGCAGCCCAGTCATTCCAACAGGCACATGTTAAAGGTGTTATTTTAGATATACGAGATAATCCTGGCGGACTAGTTACAGCAGCCGTAGATGTATCAAGCCTTTGGTTGCCGTCCGGAAAAATTATCATGCAAGAAAAAACTGGCAATATAGTTGACCAAACTTACACATCAACCGGAAATGACATGTTAAATGGTATTCCAACAGTCGTTTTAATTAACTCTGGATCAGCAAGTGCTGCTGAAATAACAACAGGAGCTTTGCATGACAATGGTGCGGCATACGTAATAGGCGATAAAAGTTTTGGCAAAGGCGTTGTCCAGCAATTGGACAATCTACCCGGGGGTGCTGAGTTGAAAGTAACGATTGCCAGCTGGTATCGACCAAACGGTAAAAATATAAATCACATTGGCATTACTCCGGATCAAGTTGTGCAAATAACAACGCAGGATGAACAAAATAGCCAAGACTCACAACTAACCGCCGCACTGCAGTATCTAAGCAATCATTAATAGCCATAATATTGCAGTTTAGACTTGCATCCAGCGCGAGTGATGCGCTAGTATCAATGTAATAAAGGTAAGAGAAGGTGGCCAAAAGACCAACTAAGTATGTATTTGTTACAGGAGGAGTCCTTTCAGGATTAGGAAAGGGCATTACTGCAGCCTCTATTGGCAATCTCTTAAAAGCTCGTGGTTTTAAAGTAAATATTCAAAAATGTGATCCTTATCTTAACGTTGATGCCGGTACGCTTAACCCGCGTGAGCATGGTGAATGCTTTGTAACTAAAGACGGCGCCGAAACTGATCTTGATCTTGGCCACTATGAGCGTTTTTTAGATGAAGAACTTACCCAAAAAAGCTCAATTATGGCCGGCCGAATACTCCGGAAAGTTATAAATGACGAACGGCTAGGTCATTACGAAGGGCATACAGTTCAAATCATTCCTCATGTTACTAATGCTGTGCAAGAGTATATAAAAGAATCAGGCGAGGATTTTGATATCCAGATAGTTGAAATTGGCGGTACAGTCGGTGACTTTGAAGGGCTTAGCTTTATTGAGGCCATAAGGGAGTTTGGCCTAAAAGGCGCGCCTAGTGACTGCGCTTACATTCATGTTGTATATCTACCGTATTTAGGAACTAGCCAAGAAACCAAAACTAAACCGGCCCAAAATTCGGTTCGTGAACTCCGTAGCCTAGGCATTGCGCCAGATATTCTGATTGCCCGCAGCGAAAGCCCGGCCAACCATAATATTAAGCACAAACTAAGTATGTTTTGCGGTGTTGACGAAGACTCCATTGCACTACTGCCGAATGCCGTAACGATTTATGAGGTACCCTTAACCCTAGAAGATACTGGCATAGGCGAAGCTCTTTGCCGAAAGCTCCAGCTAAAAGCCCGGAAACCGGAACTAAAAAACTGGCGGAATGTAGTTAAGCGGGCAACTACTGACTATGATACCTCTGTTACCGTCGGCATAGTCGCTAAATATATGGACAATCAGGACACCTACATGTCGGTATTTGAGGCATTACGGGCAGCAGCCTGGTGGAATAACTGTAAACTTACTATCCGTTGGATTGATGCCAGTGAGCTTGAAACTGGTCAAACTAGTATTAATGTTATCCGGAAAGTCGATGGGATTGTAGTGCCAGGAGGGTTTGGAATACGCGGCTTAAACGGAAAAATTAAAGCCGCCCAATATTGTCTATCTAAAAAAGTGCCATTTTTGGGCCTATGTTTAGGATTACAGATGGCGGTAGTCGGAGCTGCCCGCTCAGCAGGATTAAAAGAAGCGACATCGGCTGAACTCGATGCCCAGTCGGCTAATCAGGTCATACATACAATGGCGGACCAAACTGGCAAAGAGAATACCGGTGGCACCATGCGGCTCGGAAATTATCCCTGTGTATTAGATAAAAATAGTTTATCAGCAAAGCTTTATGGCCGCCGTCAAATTATCGAACGTCACCGACATAGATATGAATGCAACAATGCTTATCGAGATCAATATGAATCTTGGGGCATTAAGGCCGTAGGCATCTCGCCGGATGGCACATTAGTTGAAATGATCGAAGCAATCGACCATCCGTTTTTTGTCGCCAGCCAATTTCATCCCGAATTTACATCAAGGCCGAATAGACCGCATCCATTATTTAATGGTTTCATAGCAAATTTATTGCAAAACAAGCATAACTGAGTTAGTGTAACAACATGAATCCAACAACCCCCCAAACCCCGGCACAGCAACCCGCACCAGTGCCGCAACCTGCTTCTCAGCCGGTATCACAGCCTGCTTCTCAGCCTATTCCAAGACCGGCTCAACCACCAACTCCAACTGCCTCTCAAAGCGCTACACTACCTGCCGGACAGGCTTATAAGCCTCCAGTGCAGCCTAAGAAAATTCTCATGGTTGAAGATGATGATGACCTAGCTAAAGTCTATACCATGCGTTTTAGACAAGAAGGATTTGATATTAGGCGGGTTAATAACGGCGAAGACGCCTTGGCGGCAGCAACCGAATACCGTCCCGATTTAATATTGCTTGATGTGATGATGCCTAAAATTAGCGGCTTTGATGTTTTAGATATCCTACGCAATACTCCAGAGACTGCCAATATGAAAGTAGTCATTCTTACGGCGTTAGGACAAGACAGCGACCGTAAAAGAGCCGAGAGTTTAGCTGTTAATGGATACTTGGTAAAGTCTGAAGTAGTGCTAGACGATATCGTCAGCAACATTAAACAAGTGATAGCAGCTAATTAATTTATTTGTTATAAAAAAATAATTATTCGACAGTTACTTCGGTTCGCCAAACTGTTTTTCCGGTAAACATACGGACTTTGCGCTTTTGAAATTTAACAACCCCATCTTTGCTTGCATAAATTGTAAAATTACGGGCTACTCGCGTGCCGCTGCCGGCGCGCTTTGTTAGGCCAACCTGCCGGATAATCGTCTGACCAGTCTTGACTTGCTGGTTCGCATATAACTTAACCCCTAGACGTTGTCCGGGACTGTCATGGTTATTTTTACTGGTACCGCCAGCTTTAACATGCGCCATAAAATTATTTCCTTGTGATTACGAGTAATTCGCGTGCAACTCTCTGGTTAGTTCGGGCATAGATTAATCCAGCCGATTCCAATTGTGCAACAAAACTTGGTTGATTGTATCCTAATAAGCTTAAATGGTCAAGAGAGGGCAGCCTTAAAAAGTGGCCTTCAGACTCTTGCCAAGCCGGCACCGCCAGACATAAATGGGTATTAGATGGAATCTGTGGGGCAATGTTTTTAAGAAATTTAGTTAACACGTCATCACAACGCTTGCGGATTGATTGCAATTTATCTGGGGTGGGCAGCTTAGTCAGCGGTGGCCCGAGCAGGATTTCTGAGACAACAATATCAAAATGAGCTTTCCAGGTCTCCATAGTTGTGTCTTTAACTTCTAGGATTGGATCGGTCAATTCAGCTAAATTAAAGTGAAATTTTAGCCATTCTAAATTTTGCCTGGAATAATCAATCATCCGCGGGTCGATATCAGTTCCATAAGCTTGATATCCCATTAATAAGGCTTCTTGAAGGACCACTCCGGTGCCGCAAAACGGATCGAGCACTGTTATTGGTTCGTTTGTGGTGCCGCTAGCCAAGTTGATCATAATTTGGGCTAACTTCGGCGGAAGCATACCTACTCGGGCGTCGCGTTTAGGGCGATCATAATCGCGCAAGCTATAACTAGCGATGTTTTGAACATTAACAGTGTTCGCAAGGATTGTTTTTCCACGTTTGCAACAAACAACTATTTCTAGACCATGACTGTCCAGCAGGCGATTATGGATTAGCTGAGCGCTGTTTAACTGAGGCGCAGCATTGGGAACCAGGCGAATAGATCGGCCGCCTTGGCGTAGGGCTTGTTTAAATGTATAACCCATCCTCATTATCTGGTTGCTGGCTAGCTTGCCGCCGTAAACGCTAATACCTAAAGTAATTTTTCCGGCTGGTAGCTGATTAATATAATCAGTCAGCCAAGACAGAATAGCTGGTTGGATTTTAGCCCAATCATCATATGGAAGAGTATCTTGAATTTGGCAAAGTTTAACAGTCCCACCCAGTCTTTCAAATTTGATATCCGCTGGCGGGCGATTAATTATTACGGCTTGTTGACCAACCGGCTCAACATCGCTACCATAAAGTGACATAAGCTCGGCCAAACCGATTATCGGTTGGCGCCCCATAATGCACAAACTTTGAGATTTCATGTATGGAGTATACCGCGATTAACAAGCTTTCCGATATAATATAAACATATTTACACTATGACAGAAGTTACTCTTCAATATTTAAAACATCACTGGAAAATTTGGCTCAACATCATAACGATTGTGGCGTTGTTGGGTATTGTGTTTGCAATTCGCCATGAACTAGTGACGACCTTTAATAATTTAGTCAAAGTCCACGCTTGGATCCTACTGCTAATGGTGCCGGTTGAAATATTGAATTATCATGCCCAAACCAAATTATACGAAGGTTTATTTAAACTAGTAGGCAATAAAGTCGAGTATAACGTGCTGTATAAGACTTCGTTGGAGCTGAATTTTATTAATAGCGTCTTCCCGAGCGCCGGTATATCAGGGGTCTCATACTTCGGCATGAGGCTTAGGTCCGATAAAATCAGCGGCACCAAAGCAGCAATTGTACAAATGCTTAAACTGGTGCTGATTTTACTCTCATTTGAAATCTTATTAATTTTTGGTGTGTTCATTATGGTCGTCAGCGGCCATATAAACAGTATTACTATCGCTGTGGCTAGCTCCTTATCAACGTTGATGGTAGTGGGGACTGTGGCAGCGATGTTGATACTTAGTAAAAAAAGCCGGATAGACGTCACTTTAGAATATGTTACCAGGTTGATTAACCGAATAATTCAAGTTATTCGCCCCAATCATCCGGAAACGATTTCGGCGAACCGCTGGCAGCATGGAGCCCAGGAATTACACGAGAATTATTTGGTTATCAGGGCTAACTATAAAGAGCTAAAACAGCCGCTAATTTATGCTACCCTAGCTAATTTAACTGAAGTGTTAGCTATCTACGTTGTCTATGGTGCCTTTGGGCACTGGGTAAATATAGGCGCCGTTATTATAGCTTATGCGGTTGCCAATTTTGCCGGGCTAGTTTCTGTCTTACCGGGAGGCATCGGTATTTTTGAAGCCTTAATGACAGGTGTTTTAGCGGCAGCTGGCGTTCCATTCGGCCTGAGCATTCCGGTGACAGTTATGTATCGAGTGCTTAACACGATTATCCAAGTGCCGCCTGGCTATTATTTCTACCATCGGGCTTTGAACCGAAAAAGTATCAAGGAGATATAAGTACTTAGATGAATGAACCGCTGATTGTTAGTGTCAGTGAATTTGTGGATTTGTTAAATCAAACCCTAGAGTTTGCTTATCCGTCGGTAATTATCATTGGTGAATTATCGGATTTTAAAATCAGTAAAAATAAATGGGTATATTTTGATCTGAAAGACAGTTCAGCTAAGATCCGTTTCTTTGGCACAGTTTACCAGCTGCCAGGACCATTAGAAGATGGATTAATGCTAAAAGTTCGAGCCATCCCGCATTTGCATCCACAATATGGCTTTAGCCTGACAGTCCAACACATCGCCTTATCAGGAGAGGGATCGATTAAACAGGCAAGTGAGCTGCTTAAAGCCCAGCTGCTGGCAGAGGGGTTATTTGCGGTCGAACGTAAACGTCCGCTGCCATATCCGCCGGAGCGAATTGGTTTAATAACATCAGCTGAATCAGCCGCTTATACTGATTTTCTAAAAATAATTAATCAAAGATGGGGCGGCATGGAGATCATCCTTAACAATGTTCAAGTACAGGGTGAGCCGGCAATTGAACAAATTATCCAAGCCATAACTCGGTTTAATCAAATGGCTTCGCCACCAGATGTCTTAGTAATTACTCGGGGTGGTGGCAGCATCGACGATCTGCAGATCTTCAATCATGAACTCGTCACACGCTCGATTGCTGGCAGCCGAATTCCGACTTTAGTGGCAATTGGTCATGAACAGGATGTCTCTTTGGCTGAAATGGCAGCCGATCAACGGGCTAGCACACCAAGCAATGCCGCTGAACTGCTGGTACCGGATAAAAAAGCCGTAATCCAACAGCTTAAAATGACTAGTCAGCAGTTAAATACTTACTTAAAACATGCCCTTCAGATTGTTAAGCTGTCAGTTACAGAATATAAAAAGGCATTGCAGATGGGTATTATGCAAAATATTACCCAGAACTATACTTATCTACAAAATCGTTCTGAAAAATTAAACCTGCTTGATCCGCAAACTATTTTAAAAAGAGGCTATGCTATTGTCTATCGGCAAAAGCAGATAATCCGCCATGCTGCAGAAGTTAAGCAAAAAGATCTGATAAACGTTCAATTAAGTGACGGTACGCTTGAAGCGGCTGTAAATAAGGTTTATAAGATAATAAAGGAATAAAATTATGCCCAAGCAAGAATTTGATTATCAAAAATTAAGCGCTGAGCTAGATGAGATACTAGCTAATTTACAAGACCCCGATACTGGTCTTGATGAATCTATGAAGCTGTATAAGCGGGGTAGGGAAATTATTAAACAGTTGGAGTCATATCTAGAACAAGCTGAAAATTCGGTCCGGACTATATCTGGAGAAAAAGCTTAAAAAGCTTAAACCATGATTTGGCTGGCAATTGCCCTGATCTTAATTGCATTATCCTTCGGTGCTGTTTTATTAATCGGCGCGCCATTCCTACCAACTTTAAATAGTCAGGTTAAAGATATTTTTGAATTATTTGATCTTAAACCCGGACAAAAATTAATAGATCTAGGTTGTGGTGACGGGCGAATATTACGAGCGGCAGCCAAACGGGGTATTTTATCTGTTGGCTATGAAGCCAACCCTCTGCTAGTATTATACGGCCAGTTACTAGCGTGGCACTATCGTAAACTGATCACTTTTAAATGGCAAAATTTTTGGCATTCCTCAATAGCCTCAACTGATGGAATTTATGTCTTTCTGCTTAACCCATATATGGCTAAATTAGATAAGAAAATAATGTCTGAAATCACCAAACCAACTAAAGTTGTTAGTTTTACATTTGAATTTCCTGATCGCCAGCCTATCAAACAGATCAAGGGACTTCGTCTATACTTATTTCAGCCACCAAAATAAACAATTTATATTCGTAAAATTCCCAAAATTTAAGCTTCGCAAATGCTATACTTAAAGAAAGCTTTACGGAGGGTTTATGAGCTTAACGAATTCTTCTCAAATGAATGAATCGCTTGATCTTCTTAAGGTGGTAGCAGAAGAAATTAAACGACCCCTAATCGAAATTGCCCGTTCCAGTGAGCTAGTTTCTCTAACTGATCACGATTCAATGGAAGCCGTTATTACTACCGTAGAATCCAGCGCCAATACTGCCTTAGATCTAATTGATAGTTATTTGTTGGGTTTACAACTAGCCGGCCAACAACAAATTTTGCAACTTGAACCTACTTCTATCGGATCGGTACTTTATGATACCGCCCATGACTTGAGCCAGTATGCTAAAACCCATAACGCTATAGTTCAACTGAGCTTCAAAAAGACACAGCGCTCAGTCATGGCGCACAGTAGTGGGCTGCATGCGGCGTTAGTGAATATGGGCAGGGTAATCATAGAGTCGCAAGCCGAACATTCCAAACCAGCCATTATTAATTTGGGGCTTCACGATTATGCCAGATTAGTTGTAGCGGGTATTTATAGTGATATGGAACCGATCGCTCCGGCTTATTTAAGGGCTGCCTGCAAGCTTTATAGCCGCACTCGTCAACCGCTTTATCAGCTGTCTTCAAGCTCCGCCGCCGGGATTTTTATCGCTCACAATATTCTTCAAGCCATGTCGGTCAGGCTACGAACTGCCAGATATAATAAACAAGCTGGGCTGGCGGTTACTTTGCAACCTAGTTATCAGATGCAATTAGTCTAAATAAGCTTAATATTATGGCACGAGTATTAGTCATTGAACCAAACCAAATTCTTGCCGATATCTATCATAAAATTCTGACTAAAAATAAGCATAAAGTCTGGCTGGCTAAAGATGCCCAGGAAGCCATTAATATTGCTGATAAAATCAATCCTGAGCTAATTATATTAGAGCTTCAGTTGCCACAGCATAACGGGTTAGAATTTCTCTATGAATTTCGCTCATACAGCGAATGGCGCGACATACCAGTTATCATCCAGAGCTTAGTTTCTCCCAATGAGTTTAAAGATAATTACGTTTTATGGCATAAGCTACGAATTAGTAGCTATTTGTATAAGCCAAAGAGTACCTTGGTGCAGCTGCTCGATAGCGTTAATAGTAATCTGTCGCCAATTGTTCAAAATACCATATGAAACAAATTAATACCAAAGGGATTATCCTTAGTCGAACAAATTTTGGCGAAGCTGACCGGATTCTTACGATTCTAACTCCTGATAACGGCAAAATACGCTTAATTGCCAAAGGTGTCCGGAAAATAAAATCAAAATTAGCAGGTGGCATAGAATTGTTTGCTGTAAGCCATATATCATACATAAAAGGGCGGGGTGAAATCGGAACTCTAATTTCGACCCGATTGATCCGTTATTACCAAAATATTAGCAGTGATCTAGAACGCACTATGGCGGGTTATGAATTTATCAAACAGTTAAACCGGGCTACTGAAGAACTGTCAGAACCGGAATACTTTGATGTTTTAGAGACTAGTTTTTCGGCGCTTGACGAGCCGGCAATTGAGTTAAGTTTGATTCAAAATTGGTTTGCTTTGCAGCTGATTCGCTTAAGCGGTCAGACACCACATACTGATAAAGATTCAGACGGCCAAAATTTTCTAGCTGACGCTAGCTACACCTTTAACTTTGACAGTATGTCTTTTGTGCCACATGTATCCGGCACATACAACATTAACCATATTAAAATTCTCCGATTAGGTTTGAATAATAATCCTCCAAAGGCATTACAGAGAATAACTGGCATTGAAATCTTTTCAAGAGACATAACTCCACTGATTCAAGCTATGTTCAGAACTTATATTCGGTTATAATCGATCTGATATGGAATATGATTTAGAAGCCATCGCCAGCTTAGCCAAACGCCGAGGATTTATTTATCAGGGTAGTGAAATATATGGCGGCCTAGCCGGGACATGGGATTATGGCCCACTGGGAATTACCCTAAAACGTAATATTGCTAATATGTGGTGGAAATTCTTTGTTGAAGACCGCCAAGATATTCTGGGAGTAGATACCGCAACTCTCATGAACTCAAAAGTTTGGCAGGCCAGTGGCCACGTAGCAACTTTTAATGACCCCTTAGTGGAAGATACTAAAACTAAGAAACGGTATCGCCTTGACCAATTATTAGAGGAAAACGGCGTTGATGTCGGTGGCATGGATTTGGCCGCAATGTTCAAAACGCTAAAGGACAAGAATATCAAAAGCCCAGAAGGCAATGATCTAGCAAACCCCGGTCAGTTTAATTTAATGTTCAAATCTCATATTGGCTCGCTGGAAGATGATAATTCGCTGATTTACTTAAGACCAGAAACCGCCCAGGGAATGTTCGTGAACTTTAAAAATATTCTTGATAGTTTCTACCCTGATATTCCGTTCGGTTTAGCCCAAATCGGTCGTAGTTACCGAAATGAAATTAGCCCGCGCGATTTTATATTCCGGGTAAGGGAAATGGAAATCATGGAATTCGAGTACTTTGTCCATCCGGACGACTGGGAAAAGTATTTTAATTCGATGCATGATCTGATGATGGACTGGTTTACGAAAATCCTCCATCTAAATCCGGATCATATTCATGAGCATGAACTGCCAGAAAGTGACAGAGCCCATTACAGCAAGCGGACAATTGATTTTGAATATGATTTTCCAATCGGTACTAAAGAAATTGCTGGTTTGGCCTATCGGACGGATTTCGATCTTAAAAAACATCAGGAAATGTCTTCTCATAGCATGGAATACCGCCCAAAAAGCGGTGGCCAGTCGTTTATCCCACATGTTATTGAACCAACTTTCGGTCTTGATCGTCATATTTTAGCAGTCTTATGTGAAGCCTATGCTCAAGATGAAGTTAACGGCGAAAAACGGGTGTTTTTGAAATTCCCATTTGAATTGGCACCGGTAAAATTAGCTGTCTTTCCGCTGTTAAAAAATAAAACCGAGCTGGTAGACAAAGCTAAAATAATTTTTCAGCAACTTCATGATAAGTTCGGATTAGTGATGTGGGATGATAACGGCAATATTGGTAAACGTTACCGCCGGCAAGATGAAATCGGTACGCCATACTGCGTAACTGTTGACTTCCAAACCCTGGAAGATGGCACGGTTACTCTAAGGAATAGGGACACTACTAACCAAGAGCGTCTTTCTATTGACCAAGTTATTGCTAAGTTGTCGTGATTATTACTGCCGTTTATTAAGGTTATGCTTAAACTAGCTTAATAAGGCAGGAGGTTTGGCGATGAAAATTACAAAATACCCACAAAGCTGTTTACTTATCGAGCAAAATGGAAAACGTGTACTAATTGATCCTGGTTCGTTAGTCCCTCAGCTCTATAAAGCAACCGATCTATTACCGATAGACGGTATATTAATTACCCACGAACACGTAGATCATGCTGACCCAGAATTTATTAAATCTTTAATTAATGATACGTCGATTCCAGTTGTTGGTAATCAAAGTACTGCCAAATTACTGGGAAGTTTAATTACTCTTGTTATTGAAAACGGAAATGAGCTTGAATTAGCCGGATTTACAGTTAAAGCGTTTGAACTACCACACTGCAAATTGGTTAATGGCAGCCTTGGCCCACAAAACACTGGCTATATTATAAATAAGACTTTTTTTCACCCCGGTGATGGAATTGAAGTTAAAGACCTAACAGTCGATTCTACTGCAGTTCCAATAGCTGGACCCGATATTAGTCCACATGATGTGTTTCAGTTTGTTAAAGAGCTCGGCTGTCATACTGCAATCCCGATACATTATGATTATTTCCCGGGAGACCCGTTATTTATAGCAACTTTACTTAACGGTAATACTACTTTGAAAGTTATTGTACTGGATAACGGGGAATCGACTGAAATAGAATAACTTGGCATTAAATAGTCGACTAACCCTTAGTTGCAAACAATCTAATTAATAAAAGGAACAAACATCATTCAGTTAGTTGGTAATTAAATAAAATTCCATATCAAGTAATCTGTATTTTTGTATATATTGATATAATCAACAAAGGATCATGAAACAAGTCGACACAATATCTATATCTGAATTAAATGAAATATCTAAAGATAAGTATGAGAACTTAATTAAGGCGGTAGTTGATATTGATAAAAGCATCTTAGTAATAGATGCCGAAATGCATGCCGACGAAGAATATTTTCTTTTAGAAAAAGGATCTAATCAAAACGACTTATGGGGCATTAACCTTTATCCGGCCAAATTTGGTACAGATGAGTTTATTGAATTTGATTCCATGATTAACATCCGGCCAAGTCAAAACAATAGATCAAGAGGCATTGATAGTGAAGCAATAAAGCAACAGATTATTGATCTTGTTGCTGATAAGGTAAAAAAATGAGCTACAAGATTGATAAAAAACGTTGGGCAAAGTTGAGCATTTTTGAACAAATGGGGAATATATACAGCGAAGTTGGCCGATCGTTTGCCGCTAAAAAACGTCACGATAAAGACAATTGCGATAAAGCTGCAGAACGGGCAATTGATTTATTTAATGCTACTACTCGTGATCTGATTGCTTCTAAATCACCTAGGGCCAAAGAAGTGCTTAGGGCCAAAGAAGAATATCTAAATGCTCTTTATAGCAAGCATGTTAGTTATGAAAAAATTGACAGTTTAGACCGTTACTTTTTGCAATTCGCAATTGCCGCGCGATTGCATCGATAATTTCTGTGACATTTGTTTTTAATATGGCAGCTACCCTTATTACCAGGGAATAGTCATCGTAAAATATTATTGACATTATAGATATATAATGCTAATGTATAGATCATGAAACAAGAAAATTTTAAATCAGGTAAGTTTTTTAAATCAGCTGAACAAAAACGCCGATTTAATAAGCACGTAGGCATACCTTTAGGTGCGCTAGCTTTATTAGGGGCTACTATTGGTATTCTTCACGCTGATGTTTCTCCGACTCCCAGCAAAGAAGTTCCTGAAATTGCCGCAAATGGAGAGGGCATGAACGTTATTCTCCAAGAAGTAAATAAAGGGATATTAGGCGGAAGTGTCTATGATCAAAATGCTCTAGCTGTTGGTCAGACAATAATTATGAATGAAGTTAATAAAGTAAACCCCAAAGATGCAAGTTTAGGTATTCTTCCAGCCGGTAAATGGGAAGTGCCTTATTTCAGTGACGCCCAAAAATAATTCTTAAGTATAACTTTTTGTATTAATTAAATAACTAACCTAGTGTTAGCTAGTTATTGCCAACCACCATATATTGTGGATAAGTGGACAGTATCTATATTTCTGTGGATAAGTGGTGTTATAAACACCACCGATTTATAAAGAATCTACTTGCTGTGGGTAACTTTGGGTAGTATATTCATGTCAGTGGGTAATCGTGGGTAATCCAAAAAAGATTAACCAAACAAAACAAAAACCACTAGTAAATTAACTGTTCCAATGGCAAAGGTAGACTATTTCCAGCGCAAGCTAGACGATAAGCACCGGTTGACAATACCGACCGAGCTTCGAATCGAGTTTGCAAGCGGAGTAGTCGTCACAAGGGGATTTAAAAAATATCTCCACGTGTATCCTAGGAACGTATGGGACAAAGAAGTCGAACCGTTACTTCAGGGGAATATCCTGGACGAAAAGACGGCCGATCTCAATGTTCAATTTCGTACCGGAAAATCGGAAAGTGCCTTGGATCAAAAACAGGGTCGGATCACGCTAGAACAGCATCTGCTGGACTATGCCGGGATAAAACACGATCTTGTGGCAGTAAGAGCCGGCAAGTACTGGCGTCTTATGCGGGGCAGTTAAAGTACTAACCGCACCTTAACAATTAGGTAGCTAAAAAATATCGGATCAATAATGATTCGAGATTAGCTAATTGGCAGTCAGCAAGTGGCAAGGGTAACCACTCCAACAACCCTCGCACCTTTTTTTAAAACACCTCCCAAAACTCCACCTCACACATAAGTCTCTCAAAACTTGATAATCGAGAGTCGGAAGTTATCTAGATTCTCTATCTATAACCCTTCCAAACATACGCTCGATCATCACACAAAAACAAAAACTCCAAAAAAACAAAAAGTTGGCTGCTGATTAGGTGACCTTGCAAAAATAAAAACAAAAATGAAAAACGAAAACACAAAACACATTCCAGTTTTGCTCAAAGAAACCCTAACATATCTATCTCCTCAAAAAGGAGAGAGTTATTTAGATTTGACTGCTGGCTACGGCGGTCATGCTGATGCTGTACTAAGAAGGACAAAAGCTCCTGAAAAGGCAGTATTAATCGACCGCGATCAAGATGCGGTAAGTTTCCTACGGCAACACTTTAAGCTCAACACCGTCCAAATCATTCAAAGTGATTTTCTAACTGTTAGCAAAGAACTACAGTCCAGCGGCGTAAAGTTCGACATGGTTTTAGCCGACTTGGGCGTATCTTCGCTTCATTTAGATACACCAGAACGCGGTTTCAGTTTTCGAGTTGATGGTCCGCTAGATATGCGTATGGATCAGCAGCAACAATTAACCGCTGACATTATTGTTAACTCTTATAGTGAATCCACGTTAGCAAAAATAATTGCGGAATATGGCGAAGAGCCAAAAGCACACAATATTGCTCAAAGCATAGTTCGCCACCGGCCAATTCATACCACTCAGCATTTAGCTACTATTGTCGCTAGGGTTTATACCGGTCGCCTGAAAATTCATCCAGCTACCAGAACCTTTCAAGCGCTTCGAATCGCCGTTAATCAAGAGTTAGACCAAATTAAAGACAGTCTACCAATATGGATAGAATTGTTAGCTCCAGGCGGACGAATCGCTGTAATAAGTTTCCATAGCTTGGAAGACAGATTGGTCAAACAAGCTTTTC
Organism: uncultured Candidatus Saccharibacteria bacterium; assembly: GCA_963749175.1. Taxonomy (GTDB): domain Bacteria; phylum Patescibacteriota; class Saccharimonadia; order Saccharimonadales; family UBA4665; genus DATKGQ01. The sequence goes on along the minus strand of CAVVLM010000002.1, from coordinate 69,370 downwards.
AGGAGAGAAGCGGACAACTATATGATGCCGATCTGGAACTACTTACCAAACACCCGGTCAGTAGCGACAAAATTTCACTTGTTATTAATCCGCGTGCCCGTAGTGCCAAACTACGCGCCGCTGTTAAAATAAAAAACAGAAAGGGACGCTACCGTGCCTATACAGGTAAAAAGCAGCTCCCGAACGTATAAAGTCAGGGTAAGAGTTACGTAACACTTATCCAAATGGCTTTATAGCCAAAAGGTGGTAGGTGATGTTGTCTTAAAAAACAACATCACCTTACCAAAAATAAAAATAAACAGAAAAACAAACAAATGACATATTCAAACTCACTTGCTCAAGGTCGTCGAAACATGTTTGCCAGTCGACACCAAAACGCTATTGCGTTTCGCAGCAGTAGCCGTCGTATGGGACCAATAACTAACGTCAGTATATTGATTATACTAGCGTGTTTGTTGGGGTTGCTGTATTTAACGCAAGTAACAAAAACTAATGCTTATGGCTATCAGATAAATAGCTTGCAGCAACAGCAATCACAACTCGAACAACAGAATAATAATTTACAAGTTACATCAGCCGAACTTCAAGCCGTAAACCGAGTTCAAACCAGTTCTGTTGCTCAAGCTTTAGTTCCTGTTTCTCCCAGCGCCACGGTGCATTAGTTTATACTAGTTATAGATGGATCCTCATCGGCTCTCAACTATAGCTAAGGCTATCCGGCGTACACAAATTTGGTACGCTGTTCTGCTTATTATTATGGTCATTTTTGGTATACGTTTATTTTATGTCCAAGTTATTAAATATCAGTATTATCACGCTACCGCTCTTAGCTCCCAGTTGAAACAATACCAAATCCCAGCCACCAGGGGAATAATTGAGGCCCATGAAGGTAACTCTATTGTGCCGATAGTTCTAAACCAACCGCTTTACACCTTATATGCCGATCCGACTATGGTAAAAAACGTTTCCCAAGACGCATCCATAATTACTGGTGTAATCGGTGGTAATGCGGCGGCTTATCAGACAGATATGCAAACCAAGAATACCCGATATGTTGTACTGGGTTATAAATTAAGTGCTGACCAAAATACAAAGCTACTTAGCTATAAACTTCCAGGTATTGGTACCCAGGCGCAAGATTACCGAACGTATCCGCAGGGAAGCCTAGCCTCGCAATTACTGGGTTTTGTAAACAACAATGGGGTAGGTGAGTATGGCGTTGAGCAAGCCCTTAATAAACAGTTATCAGGAGCACCAGGTACCTTAAAAGCCATTACTGACGCAAGTGGCGTCCCGTTAGTTGCTAGTAGTGGCAATGTTGAAACTCAGCCGGTAGCCGGCAATAATGTTGTCTTAACACTTGATATGGGTATGCAAGCCCAAATGGAAACCATCCTACAAAATGAGGCAAAAAGCACTAAATCCCATATGCTTAGCGCCATTATTATGGATCCCAATAGTGGCCAAGTAAAAGCAATGGCTAATTTCCCAACTTATAATCCTAGCGCCTATTCCAGCGTGACAGACCCCAGTTTGTTTTTAAATGCCGCGGTTGATAATCCAATTGAACCCGGATCGACAATGAAGACATTAACCACCTCAGCTGCGTTAGACCAGGGGGTTATAACACCGACAACAACATTTTATGATCCGGCCCACTGGATTGTGGACGGCTTTAACATTACAGATATTGAACAAGATGGCGGCCCGCGCGAACAAAGTATTTCGTCAATTTTGTCATTATCTTTAAATACCGGTGCCACTTGGATGTTGATGCAAATGGGCGGTGGCCAAATCAATACTAAAGCAATTGAAGCTTGGCATAATTATATGGTAAATCATTTCCGGTTAGGCCAGACAACTGGTATTGAACAGGGGTATGAAGCTTCTGGTTATGTACCGCCAGCTGATTTAAATCAACCAGCTATCGGCTTAACGTACGCCAATACATCATTCGGGCAAGGTGTAACACTAACTGCTTTGCAATTGGGGTCGGCGCTTAGCAGCATCTTAAACGGGGGAACTTATTATCAGCCAACATTAGTTGATCAGACGATTTCACCAGATGGAAAAGTAACCGTTAATCAGCCCAAAGTGCTTCAAACCCACACCGTTGGACCGAATATTGGCCCAGAAATGATCCCATTGCTCGAGAATGTAGTCACAACCTATTATCATGAAGGGTACTCATTTATGAATTTCAGCCCTAATTATATGGTGGGGGGAAAGACGGGCACAGCTCAGGTTGCTGCTCCAACCGGCGGTTATTTACCAAATATTTATAATGGTACCTACATCGGCTTTGTGGGCGGCGATAAAATACAATATCTGATAGTTGTCTTTAATATAGAACCAACCGTTCCGGGTTATGCCGGGGCGCTTGGTGGACAACCGGTTTTTGCTGATCTGGCGCATATGTTGATAAATGACGGATATGTCACCCCAAAAACGAATTAAGGATGTATAATCATATAGTCTAATGAAAAATAAACCCTAATAAATATGCATTCCACACTTCAAATCATCCTTACCAGCCACAATTTAGATAGAATAGTTGTTCTTGGCCTAATGAGCTTTATCGTCAGTATGGTGATAACGCCGATCTATACTGGACTGGCTTATCGATACAGTTGGTGGAAAAAACCGCGAACCACCGCCGCTACTGGGGAAGTGGCAGTAGTAGTTAATCAGTTACAAGCCACTAAGCTAAAACGCCATATACCAACTATGGCTGGAATGATTTTTGTGATCTCAGTGGCCATAGTTACTCTGGTAGCTAATTTTAGCCGATCACAAACCTGGTTGCCACTGACGGCTTTTGTCGGAGCGGCTGTAGTCGGTCTAGCAGATGACATTATTAATTTACGGGGACACGGAGAAGGTGTAGCCGGTTTACCGTCAAAACTGAAATTTTTATTAATTACGCTTGTCGCTTTAATTGGCGGCTTCTGGTTTTATTTTAAATTAGGCGTTGTCAGTATCCATATTCCATTAATGTACGGTAGTGTTCACTTGGGTTGGGGGATCATATTATTATTTGTACTCGTAGTCGTATCGACCGCTAACGCCGTTAACATATCTGATGGTCTAGATGGATTGGCTGGCGGTCTAGCGTCAACGGCATTTAGTGTTTACACGATTATTGCTGCCCTAGAAGGGCATATTGGCATAGCTGCATTTTGTCTTTGTATTGTCGGGGCATTACTTAGTTATACTTGGTTCAATATCTACCCAGCCCGATTCTTCATGGGTGATGTTGGCTCATTTGCTCTGGGCACGGCGTTGGGAGTAGTAGCGATGTTAACCAACACAGTAATTCTTTTACCTTTAATTGGTTTTGTTTTTGTCATAGAAGCTGGTTCAACATTAATTCAGATAACTTCTAAACGTCTCCGCCACGGTAAAAAGATATTAAAAGCTGCACCAATTCATCACCATTTTGAAGCCAGTGGCTGGCCGGAAACGAAAATTACTATGCGATTTTGGGTAATTGGCCAGATAGCCGCCGTATTAGGACTGTTCGTCTTTTTAATTGGTAAGTATCTTTAAAAGGGTGGATTAAATGGAAGTACGCTCTCGGCGGCATCTAGCCACAGAAACCCTGAGTAGTCTACCTAGACGCCACAAACCAGATTATTGGTTGTTTGTGCTTTGTCTTATCTTATTAGCTGTCGGTTTAGTCGTTGTCTACGCTATTAGCCCAGCTCTAGGTATAGTCAACGGCGTAAGTTCGAATTATTATGCCTATAAGCAAGTAATAGCGGTTTTACTGGGGGTAGTTGCATTCTTTATAGTTGCTCAAATTCCATTACTTAAATGGAAGGCACTTTATAAACCACTGCTGGTTCTGGCGGCAATTGTAACACTTGTAGCTCTGGTTATGCCGGTCAATGCCCAATATCCAGCCCACCGCTGGTTACGTTTGGGCGGTTTTTCATTCCAGTCGGTGGAACTACTTAAGTTTGCCATATTGGTAGGGGTGGCGGTATTTCTTGCCGATTGTATTAGAAAGGGAACTATAGCTACCAGAAGGACGCTGATATTACTTTCAATGGTTGTAATGGCGATTGGTATTGTAGTGGCGATTATCCAAAGCGATTTAGGCTCGACGGGAGTACTGGTAATAATGATGGGTATGATGGCTTATGTTGCCGGATTGCCATTCAAGCGGATTATTATGATCGGCGGAATCATCCTTATCGGCACGATTCTGGCTATATCATCTTCGCCATACCGGCGGGAAAGACTAGCAACCTACTTGCACCCTGATCAAAATTGCCAAGGTTCAAGTTTACAAGCTTGCCAGGCATTAATTGCCGTGGGATCCGGCGGGGCAATCGGGCTTGGTCTGGGTCGCAGCGTTGAAGCTTACGGTTACTTACCAGAATCTGGTAATGACTCAATTTTTGCTATCTATGCCGAAAAATTCGGTTTTGTCGGGTCGATTGTGCTGTTAGGGCTCTTTGTAGCCTTATTTAGCCGGCTTAAAAACATTATTGAACGTTCACCTGATGATTTCAGCCGTTTACTGGTAGTTGGCGTACTAGCATGGCTTAGCGTGCAAACGCTTATTAATATTGGTGCTATGATAGGATTGTTGCCTCTGAAAGGCATTACCTTACCATTTATTAGCTATGGTGGCACCAGCGTTGTCTTTATTATGGCAGCCATGGGACTGGTCTTCCAGGTCTCGCGCCATACAAGCTACACAGTACCGATCACAAATAAACCAGAGGGGAATATCCGTGATGAAAATCGTATTGACAGGCGGCGGCTCCGGGGGACATATAACTCCGCTGCTAGCAGTCGCTCATGAGCTGAAAAGACTTGAACCCAACAGTCAGATAATATATATCGGCCAGCGAGGCGATATCTTTAATAAAACAGTCGCCGATGATCCTACTATCGATGAAAACTATGCCATAAGGGCGGGGAAGTTTCGTCGCTACCACGTCCAAAAATTACGCCAATTAATCGACTTTAAAACTATTGCCAAAAATATGCGTGACTTTTACAGAGTAATAATCGGCATATTTGAAAGTTGGCGATTATTGAAACGATTAAAACCGGATATTATCTTCATAAAAGGTGCTTATGTGGGAGTGCCGGTCGGTTTAACGGCAGCGATGCTGCATATCCCTTATGTTACACATGATTCTGATGCTATTCCTGGTTTAGCTAACCGAATTATAGCCCGCTGGGCTAGTGCCCATGCTGTTGCATTGCCGAAACAGGTATACGCTAAATATCCGGCAAACAAAACTCACACCGTGGGTGTTCCAGTCAGATCGGAATACCAATTTGTGTCTGATGATGTCCAAATACAATTCCGTCACAAGATCGGATTATCAAAGTATAAGCTGATGTTATTTGTGACCGGTGGTGGTTTAGGGGCTAGCAGCATGAATGATGCTGTCGCCAAGTCAGTAGTAGATATACTGGACTATTATTCAAATCTAGTTATGGTGCATGTGTCGGGCCGCAAGAATGAGCACTCTTTAACGCTGCTTTACAACACTATCTTATCCGTAGATAAGCGACAGCGAGTAATTGTTAAGGATTATTTAGATGATTTATATCTGTACAGCGGCGCAGCTGATCTAATAATAACTAGGGCGGGGGCTACTAGTATTGCCGAATTCGCCGTACAAGGCAAAGCTTGCATATTAATTCCGAATCCTCATTTAACGGCTGGGCACCAACTAAAAAATGCCAAGTTATTAGCAGAGCAGGGCGCAGTTAAGGTTGTTAACGAGTCTGAACTAAAAAATTCCAAAGTGCTTGAGTCGACCATCTTTGATTTGTTAGAGTCTGGAACGGCGAGACTAAAATTAGGTGACAGTTTACGACAAATAGCTCATCCGGAATCAGCGACCGAACTTGCTCAACTGCTGTTGTCTGTAAAACGTAATACTTGAGTCGAATTTTTTATTATGCCTAAAAAGAAAAATCCAAATGAACTAGAAGCTAACCGCTCCCCCTTGAGAAGTTTGCCTGGTAGACAAAATATTTATACATATTACAAATCTCGGTCATACAGGGAAGACAGCCCAACACGCCAAACGTTTGATACTTTAAGCGAACATCAAGTAGTTCAACCAAAAATCCAGAATCAAAATCATATACAACGAAAAGTCAAAGCTACAATTGTGTTTGCTATATTGGTAGGACTGTTAATTTATGACTTATTACTTTCAAGCACGGTCAGCATAACTACAATTGGCGCGACAAGGATAACTGGCATTTACATGCATCCTTTGCAAGCCTACAAACAGACTGCCGACGAACTGTTGAGTAAATCAATCTCTAGTCGTACCAAACTTACTATAAATACAACTAAAATTGATAGCGAAATGCTTCAAGCCTATCCAGAATTAAGTAATGTTTCAGTGCAAGTACCTCTGATTGGAGGCAAATTAGCAGTTGCTATCACACCAGTTTATCCGGCGCTTATATTAAATGACCAGACAAACCAGCATTTCTTGATCGGACCGACTGGGAATACCCTAAGAGCAATCACATCTAACTACATATCTGATTTTGCAGTTCCTGTAGTTAATGATCAGACTGCTTTACTTGCTCAAATTGGCAAGCAAGTTTTAGCCCAATCAGATACAAATTTTATTCAAAACGTATCGGATCAGCTTAAAGTTCATGGTCTTAAGATTCAATCAATGTCTCTCCCGGCCGCATCAAGGGAATTAGATGTCTATTTAACGGGCCAACCATATTTTATAAAATTTGATTTAGCAGATCCTGGAACGGCTGACATTCAGATAGGCACTTTTCTGGCTACTAGAAATTATTTAGTCAAAAACCAAATAGTTCCGTCACAATATGTTGATGCTCGTGTGCCGGGCAGGGTATTCTATAAATAATATGCTCACATAATTGCGAGCAGGGCACATATAGTAAGAATTGAATAATAAATTATTTATTAGTTTACTATTAAATAATAAAAAGCAGGGTAGATAAACTTTCACACAGAATTTCTATAACGAATTACTCAGAATACTACCCCACGTCTCTTCTCAAAGTTCGCAATTTGTTCAGTTATAATTATAAATTTTATCTGTAATATATACGATGTTCTATTGGAATTTAATAAAAATAATTTTATAGGGCAGTACAAGGCAAGGGGATTTAAAATATATGTTTTAATATATATTATTAAAAAAGCAAATTCTTTTCACAATGATACTGTGGATAAGTCAAATGATGTTTATATGACTAGTGTGTCGAAAGTTGAGTCAAACACTATGGCTTTTTAAACCAATATCCATCTGTTAATGGCCATACATATAGACAGTATTTTAATAAATGATTCTATTAATATTTATTTAGTATTTATGCTTATTGTCAGGTAAACTCCCCTACAATAGGTGGGTTACATTATAACTTTTGAATATATAACCACGTCGCAAAATAAACATTGTACGACTCTTTGTCAATATGTTGGATTGGTATTGAATCACATCCCCCGCCGCAGCAGATTTCTATATTTATATACACGATTAATAAATTAGATCCCCACTCACCATGGTCTGCTGCTATAAATTTAGACATAATTTCAATTGCCCGATATATACGAGCCTAAATAAAAATGTTCGTAAATTGTTCTAAATACTTTTACTTTGTTGCTTAATTGCCAAAAATTGAGAAAATTCTCAATCATTATGATTTTATAATTATATTTAAATAAAACTCAATTTGGCTGTTTTTTAAGAATGTCAGAAAAAACAGGGGTCCAACAGATATAAAATTACACTATTACCCTTCTAGTGCTGCTCGATAAACCAGTTAATAAGGCATAATTAAACAGATTATTTGATTGGCTGATCTGTTTAATTGAATTAAGTAGTTTGGGATTATTACTTATAACGACCACCGTACTACCTACATTTAATTCTGTCTGTTTTAAATCTATCATTACGTGGTTCATACAAACTCTACCAACCATTGGTAAAACTTCATTGTTATAAGTCACAAAACCCTTATTACTCAGCTCTCTCTGTACGCCCTCATAGTATCCTAGGGGTAGAACGCCGACTCTCATCTCTTGCGAAGCTGTAAAAATACCATTGTAACTAACTTTGTCGCCTGGTTTAAGGTTAATTACTTTAATAATTGTGCTTTTTAGCTCTAGCACGGGCTTCAGGTTTTCAAGTTCCTTGAAATGTGGATCGTCGTGGTGCAGCGGATTAATGCCATAAATTCCAATTCCGATTCTTTGTGAATTTGCGAATTTACTTTTAACTTTTGTGCTGCCAGCCGTTTGGGCAATATGGAAATACTTTGGTTTAAACCCATGGGATAAGATTATTTCTGCCATGTTGTCATAAAGCACAGCCTGTTTATTAGTAAATTCATCGTCATTTTCATTATCGGCGTCAGCAAGATGCGTCATAACTCCTTCTAAATTCAGATGTTTTAAGTTTTTAAGGTCTTTTAGATAGCTTTCTAGCTCATTAGTAGACAAGCCTAGTCGATTCATCCCAGTGTTCAGCTCTATATGAACGTTGACTTGCCCACTTAATTTGCTTAAGGCTTCTAAAGAAGCAATATCTTGAATTACGAAAGAGCATTTTTTAGTATCGAGTAGTTTGAAATTAATGGGATTTATAAAGCCCAATACCAATATTTTGTGCCTTGTTATGTCCCTGATCTTGGCTGCTTCAAAATAGCCGTCTACGGCTAGAAAATCACAATCAGCTTTATTAAGGATTGTTGCCACATTAGTTATTCCATGCCCGTAAGCGTTAGCCTTGAGGACCGGAATAACAGATAGCGACCGATGTTTGTTTTTAAAGTAATTAAAATTACTTAACAGATTTGCTTCGTTAATCTCAATTACATTTAATGTTTTATAATTATTTCTAGTTGCCTTGCTTAAGAGCAGTTTAATATTTTTTCGTATCATCAACTAAAAGTATAAACCAATTAAGATTAGTACTTAATTTTTTAAGCTAAGAAGAAATACTATATTAAGCTTTGCTTTTTGGCGCGTCAGCTATATCGTAAGTCGCTTTAGCAACTCGCTTGAACTGGGATTTACCTTGTAGGTTTAGCAGAATTGTAGTTTCTTTGACGAAGCGGCTCTTAAGTACTCGCTTAACGATTTCATCACGATGCAGCGGCTGGCCAGCATCGTGCAGAACCTTAGTGATAATGTCGGCAACTGTGCCTTTACTGTAGCCCCATTCTTTTAGAGCATAGATTCCACGGCCAATCAGCACGAACCGGTCATCTTTAATTAGTTCGTTGTGAATAGCTTGGGTGGTAACGTTTTTACGCTTGAAATCGGAATTCTTAATAGTTTGGGCAATATCGTTAAAATGCATGTGTTTGCCGTTCTCTTTGAGAATAACGTATATTTTATCGCGGATATTCTTAGGATTGACCATAGGCCATTTAATTAGCCCCCAGCGATTGTTTAAAGTCGCTAACTGTTTAGAAACACTGGCTAGCGCATTGGCTTGTTTGCTATCCTTGATGCTAGCCTTCTCGGCAATGTTATCAATGCTTGCTGGCTCACCAATCTTCTTGATAATAGCTATAATCTTGTCAATTTCGCTCTTTATGGCCTTCTCATCATAGGTGGATCTAATACTAACGGCGTGGTAATAATCGTCGTTTTCTTCAAGAACAAAAAGCTCAGGGCATAAATGAGCTAAAAAGGCGATGCGAGACTGATCGATACGACTTCCTTCAACGGTGAATTTGGCAGCTAATTCACTGACTCGGGCAATCTTACCGTTAACATCTAAATATTTTATAAATTGGGTTTGCAGATCAATAACATCAGGTAACTTAGTACCTGCTTCTTGTAAGCGCATAACTACAGCCTTCTCAAGCTGTCGTACCCGTTCTCGAGTAATACCAAGCAATTCCCCGATTTGCTCAAGGGTTTCTTTTCTATCGAAAAGACCAAAACGACGCGAAATAATCGCTCGTTCCCTTTCACGATCAATTGTAGCGAGGATATCGTTGACACATTTCTCAATATTAAGCTGTTGTTTTACTGCCTTTGAATTAACCATATTTTATTCCCTATTGAATATCTCTCTTTAGATTAACCTAATTATAAAACTTATAATTAGAAAAGTCAATACCCTCATGACTATAAATATATTGTATCACTATCTAGACTTTAATATACATTACATGTTGTAGAAATATCATAACACAACAAGTTGCCAAGGTAGCAAATAGTGGAAAAAGTAATGCTATAGTTCCAGAAAACGTGCATTATTTCAAATAATTACCTCCAAATTAATTATTAACCCCACCCATTAACGACGTGCCGGATGATTACGTCGCGATATAATTCGAATTTCTTCCCTTTCGCCCAACCAGAAACTAAACACTAATGCCACCACGATAAAATAACTTGGCCAAGCCACCCATGAATAATTCCTGATAGCTTTTGATACAGAAGAGCTAACAGAAGTAGTTCCACTAGTGCCTGTAGTAACAGGGGTGGTAACAGATGAGGAATGAATAATAGCCACAAGTTGAAGAACTGTCTTGGAGCCAACAAGATCTTTAACGCTGATTTTTATAACATAATTACCAGCTTGTTTATAATTGTGAGATATTGTGAAAGTGGGATCAGATTTAAAACTATAGATTGATTGATTGCCGTCTCCCCAGGTTACGGTGACATTATATAGGTGATGTTCCACCGGTTATATTTATGTTCCAGCTAAACAGTTGGCCGATAGTTATAGCTTGGTATTGAAACTGTGAATTAACCAGTAAAGGTATAACTGAAGGTGGCGTAGTGGATTTCGTTGAGGTAGAGCTTGAATTACTTGATGGCGAATTCGAATTTACATTTGTAACTACCGGCGGATTGTATGTAACGTTTACCGATAGACTCTGCGGCCCTGCTTCATTGGTTGTATTGTAATCTTGAACTACTAGTTGGTTACCGCCGCTAAATAGATCAGTCTGAATTTGAAAGACATTATTCGTGCATATATCTACGCCGCTAAACTGGCCGTTTCTAGTTAAAGTTACATAAGAATTATCCGGACAAGTTCCTTGCACTGTAATAGGAGTACTACTAAATATTGTGCCATCAGGAGGTGATGTTATGACGGCTGGGTCGGTTAACTCTGGCGCTTCAACGGTAGCTGAAATCGTGGTATTGGCAGCATTACTATGCATAAGAGTAGAGCTGACTAAAACCACGCCGACGCACATCAAAAACAGGTTCATTAATGGATGCAAAAAAATGCGTTTGTGGAGCTTGCGATGTCGAACAATTCTTTTACGACTGGCAGTAGTTCTCTTAACTATATGCTTAGATCTTGTCTTAGTTTTTGGCATGATTTTTTATTTTGGTCTACTCTTAACAATAGTAGCACGAAGTAAAATTTTATGGTATGCCTGAAGCGATCTGTGAGTTTGATAATTTTATATCTTCTTGATGAGAAGGTATTACTTAGAACGAAACAATCATCACTAAACCGTCACCACCTCTACCGCCAGCTCCACTTGTAACTCCGCCACCACCACCGCCACCGCCTGATCCTAATTGACCAATCCCGCCATAACCTGCGGTGCCGGTATTACTTGTTCCGCCTCCAGAACCACCAGTAGTCAAAAAAGGACCATTTAATAGGACACCAGGGCTTCCGTTGCCACCGGCTGCTAAGCCACCAGGTACTGTCGGAATAATCCCCGCTCCGGTAACGGCACCACCAGCAAAGTCTGCGGATGTAGTGCCACCACCGCCTGCACCACCGGATAATCCAACAGATGCCAATGCGGTTATTGCTGTTCCTGCGCCACCAGCCACTACGCCGCCAGCCCCTCCAGCTACACCGGCTATAAACATTGTTATACCGAAATTAGACAAGATACATCCTGCTATAGTTGCAATTGTCCCTGCGCCGCCAGCCCCTCCAACAGCTGCACCTGTTCCAGTACCACCACCAGTGGCTGCTGCTGCTCCCGACACCAAATATAGGTTGGCGGCCGCAACGCTCCCAGCTGCCGCTGAAACATAACTTAACCCTCCAGACGTAGCCGTACCGGAACCCCCGGACGCCACCCCTGCGCCACCTATTCCAACATTAATGTAAAGTCGATCTGGTAACATAAAAGCTGGTATTAATAATCTCGATGCGCCACTAGAACCACCGCCTCCACCTCCGCCGCGGGCTGAACTTGCGGCTGCTGCGAAGCCGGCGCCTCCACCGGCGCCTCCACCGGTGCAAAACATTAAGACCATACTACAGCCTCTAGGTTTAACCCATTCTTGCCAGTTACTGGCTGAACCTGAGCTATAGAATGTCTTTACGTCACCGAAAGTGTTCGATGGAAAGAAAAATTCGTCAATCACAGTTTAATAATCTCCACCATAAACTACTACTTGCCAGCCCGTGCTGGCATTTGCAGCAGCGTGAGTAGTTGCTAATAGGCACCATGTTGCTGGTATGGCTTTATAAATAGGAACTTCAATGAAAAAAGTTGCAGTACCTGAGTTGTCGGCCGATTGTGATGCCAGACCATACTCAGCTAGAAGCCACACATTAGTGCCAGGCGTAGTGATAGTGTTAGTAGTAACAGAGGTAATAAATAACCTGCCAACAGTTGCAGCAGTAGCAGTAGCTGCAGTTGTTGCAACGGCAGACCAACGAATAACCGATACATATGAACCATTTGCTCCAGCGGTATAAATTCTAAAAATGATTTGTGCCTATTGTCCCGGTGCCGTCAGAGTTAGTATTAGCAGTAGTAATTTCCGCGCCGCTAATATTTGGTGTTAATGAGTAAATTGGTGATGTATTGGCTGCCATAGTTTATCCTTTTAATTAATTTAAATTGTATCCTTTTGAAGCTGCTAACGATATGCCAATTGTAGTTACTTTAAGCATAGCTTGTGTTTGAGTGATCGTTAAATCAGTAGTTGGACCGACAGTTGCAGTATTATTGCCTTGAATTGAATAAGCGGCGCTTGTGCCACCAGCCACTTCGTCCCAAATTTGCGGACTGCTATCAACCACTATTGTAGAGTTACCAGTCAATATCCATCTTGAAGCCGTGTTTGCCGTACCAGCTTCTACATCTACTGCTGTACCCATTTGATTTGAACTAGAAGCAAAGTCTGTTGGCCTTGTCCAAGCACCAGTACCAGTTGATGGAGTTATCCATAAGCCATTTTGGGTATTCGTGCTCTGGGCAGTTAATAAAATCCTAGCACTATTTGTTACTGTTACGCCATCAATAGTCGGCAAACCGCTTAAAGCTTTGTTGGTTGTGGCGACTACTTGGACCGCCAAGTTTCCAACACCACTGGGTCCAGTTGGGCCCTGTATCCCGCCATAAGCCAAAGATGTCCAAGTCGTAACTCCATCACCAATTTTAATTTGTTTGGTATCTGTCTCTATACCTAGCTCGCCTGATAATAAGACAGGGTTATTAGTTGTCCAATTAGCAGCTGTATCTCTCCGGAATTGGAATTGGCCGTAACTCACACCGAGCCCCCGAAATCAATTTTAAGAGTGCCAGTATACGTAGATGCCGAATTACCACCATCAATACTAAAACTACTTACAGTTCCACCTCCAACAACGGTGGCCGAACTGACAGTTGTAATTCTGCCCTTAGCATCATAAGTTAAAACTGGCACTGATGTACTCGAGCCTACACTGCCGGCAGTTATTATCGAAGCCAGTGCCGGACTAGAATAACTACCCGCTAGATCACCAGCTAACTGAACTAAACCTGGTTGAGCATTAGTCGCTAAATTAGTGTTGGGTAACCCTGTATAGCTATTTGTACTTGAAGTTAATAATAGACCACTTGTATCTAGCGCCTGCTGTAAGTAGTCATTAAGAACAGATCCCCAGTCATTATTGTCACCGCCGACGGTTGGCAATCGCGCCATTAATACCCTCCAAATACTAAATCTCCGTGCTGGTTTTTCAGCACGTTCAACCATTACAATACCATAAGCACTGATTGATGATCAATAATTCTAAGAATTTTCTTTCCACAAATTTATTAGATGATTTAAGACATATTTAGAGTATTCAGTTGACGTTAGGATATATAGCTATTATGATAATACTAATGCTTCCAAAGGATAGCTAAAAATACATATATCATGAGCCCATTTTTCAAACGATACCGATTCTATTTAGCAGTTTTTTTGGTAATTATTCTTGGGGTTGGGGCAACTGCAGTCACATCCGCTCAAGCCGTTAGTACAACAATTAATTCGACTCTCAGCCCGGTAATTAGTTTATTTACTACCAGTGGAACAGTTACGGATAATGTTACCCCAACCGGTAGTGGTGCCCAGACAATTCAAAGCGACACAGCAACAGTTAGCACTAACGACAGTTCGGGTTATAAGTTGGTATTAAATGAATCAACTGCTGATCAAACTCTAAAATCAGGCAGTAATAGTATAGCGGCCAGTTCAGGCAGTCAAACAACACCTGTATATATGGCAGTTAATACCTGGGGTTATCGGGTTGATAGCGTGGGTGGATTTGGGACTGGCCCAACGTCTGCAGTAAACAGTGTGGCAATCAGTGGCACACTCAAATTTGCCGCCATTCCAGTAGCTGCATCGCCGGATACTCTGGCAAATACTTCTGGAACAGCTACTAATGCTACTACTACAATCTGGTACGGGGTAGCTGCAAACACCTCTCAACCAACTGGGCTGTATACAAATACTGTTACCTATACCTGCACAGCCAATTAATATATACTAACTATCTAGTAAAGCATTTGATTAGATGATGAGGCGAATTGCGACATATTTGATTGCCGTCTTTACAGTATTATCTGTATTCTATTTTGGCATCCAAGTTGTTTCAGCTGCTCCTGAAGTATTAACGATCTCACCTACTTCTATTCGACCAGACATAAATCCAGGATCAGTTAAAACCGGTAGTTTTGAAGCGATTAACCAAGGCCAACAAGGTTACAATGTTATTATTTACGCGGCACCGTACTCTGTTAAAAGCGAAAATTATACTCCGGATTTTTTACCTATCCCTGGCGCGCCATCAGTTGCCAGTTGGCTACACTTCTCGCAAACCAGTGCGACAATTCAGCCTAATCAAACTTTAACTATAGATTATACTTTGACAGTTCCGGCTAATACTCCGGCAGGCGGTTATTACGCCGTCGCCTTTGTGGAAACTCAAGCGCCTAAAAATGTTACTGGCGTGATCGTCAATGAACAGGTTGGTGAGATCTTTTATATTCAAGTTGCCGGACCGGTGGTGCAATCCGGTAAAGTACTTAGTTGGTCAAGCCCTTTCTTACAGAAACCACCTTTAACTTATAGTTTAAGATTAGAAAATAGCGGTGGACTGCATTACTTTTCCAATATCTCAATTATCGTTAAGGATATATTTAATTCACCCAAATTTACATTGAATACTCAAAAAGTAGTGTTACCCCAAACTATCCGCCAGATATCTGATAATTGGACAAAAACACCTAGCCTTGGCTTTTTTAAAGTTACCGGAACAGTGACAATATTGGGGCATAATCATAAGCTCCCAACTAAATACGTACTTGTCATGTCGCAAACGGTTAGATATATCTTTGTCATAATTGGGATTCTGTTAGTTTTAGCAGTAATTGCCCGGCTACTGTTTAGTCGTAAACGCCGTAAAAAATATCATCAAACATCAAAAAAGTAATAAATTAATGAGGCTTAAACTAGTCCGTAAAATTATGGCCAAGAAAATAATTTTTATTTTTTGTCTGTTTGGCATAGCCGCCACAATGCCGATACTTCAAGCAATGGCTATTAATTATGGCAGCGGAACTTATGGATCTTGCCAATATAATTCTTGTAGTTTATCGATTAGCAGTGCTGGCACATTGACTATCAATGTAACTCCTGCGGCTGGCGGAGCCTGCTCAACTCAAGACGATACTGTCTCAGTCTTAACAGATGATCCGAGTGGCTATACCTTGTCTCTGGCTAACAGCAATACCAATACTGCCCTGCTTAATGGCTCAGCAGCAATCAATTCAATCACCGCAGCTCAAGCCAGCCCAGCTGCCTTAGTAGCGAACCAATGGGGTTATCGGGTTGACGGCGTTGGCGGATTTGGGGCTGGACCGACTACCGCTCAATCAAATGTCAGCCCGGACTCGATACTATTTGCCGGAGTACCAGCCAGCAACTATACCCCGGACACTATTGCCACAACCAGCGGCGTGGCTGACCCAGCAGTTAATACTTATGTTTGGTATAGCGTTTGTACTGATACGAGTATCGCCAGCGGAACCTATACTTCACAGATAACATATACAGCAATAACGAATTAACCAAACTGCTTACGAAAATCTACTTGACAGCAAGTAAACACTTCTTGTAGTGTATATTTAACAAGGTAGAGATAAAAACACAGGCATAAAATGTCGAAATTGGACGAAATCCTTCAAACCGAAATGACTCGCAAACAGTTTATATTGAGTATATTCTCAGTTTTGGGTGCGCTTATCGGCTTGCCGGCAATACTCGGTATATTAACTAAAAGTTCGTCGCATAACAGCAATCATCTTCCCGGCTATGGCCGCCAGAGTTACGGACCTTAAATTACTAGATTATTTAGATTTAGCTGCTTTAATTTTGGAACCGCTTCGGCGGCGCTTGAATCCCTTGTGGACCGGAGCCTTATCCAACATTTCTTTGCTGGCTTGGGCGGTTAGCGTTGCTGGTTTTTTGAATTTCGGTACTGGAGTGTTTTTCTTGCCGTCAGTAATGTAGGGGCCATAAGGTCCGTTTAATATCTTTATACCGTTATCAAATTCCTTAATTACTTTTTTAGACAATTGTTTGAGTTTATCTTTGTATAGCTTACGAGCTTCAACTTCGGTAATTACATGAGGATCGAAATCCTTAATTGATACAAAAATCTTACCAACTTGGATGTAAGGACCGAAGCGTCCGATATTCGCGGTAATTTCCTCACCCTTTTCTGTTTTACCGACTATTCTAGGTAATTTAAACATCTCAATAGCTTGCGCCAAAGTTACAGTGCCCATTTCAGTTCCTTCAGGCAGAGGGGCGAAATCTGGTTTTTGCTCGTTGTCGGTACTGCCTTTTTGCAGGACTGGTCCAAAACGGCCAAACCGAACAATAATCGGTAGTTTAGAATTTGGATCAACACCCAAAGCTCGGGCTTGCGATACCTCTTCCCGGCTGGCCTTAGCGGATTTATTAACCAATGGATGGAATTGTTGGTAAAACTTTTTAATCATACTCGGCCACTTGATTTCCCCGTCAGCAATCCGGTCAAAATCTTTCTCGATACCAGCCGTAAAATCATAATCAACAATTTCCGGGAAATATTTCGTCAGGAAATCGGTAATTATATCGGCTAATAGAGTCGGCACTAATTTACTTCGGTCGGCCCCTGTTATTATATTATCAGTATGTTCTGAGACTTTCCCTTTCTCAAGGGAGATGATTATAGTTGGTCGCTCGACTCCAGGCAGATCTTTTTTATCAATGTAGCCACGTTTTTGGATGGTCGAAATAGTCGGCGCATAGGTGCTCGGGCGGCCAATACCAAGCTCTTCAAGTTGCCTTACTAAAGTAGCTTCGGAATACCTAGCGGGCGGGCGGCTGAAAGTATCAGTGCCTTTTAGTTGTAAAAGATCAAGCTTATTACCAATAACTAATGGCGGCAAAATAGTGTCGTCTTTTGCTTTACCATAAACTTTCAAAAATCCGTCAAACTTTAAAATTTCGCCCTTGGCTAAAAATTTTTCTTGGTGTTTAGAGATGCCGATACTAACTTCGGTTTTTTCAACTCTTGCAGGACTCATTTGGCTGGCAATAGCCCGTTGCCAGATCAATCGGTAAAGCTTTTGGGCTTGGCTGTCTTTGCCGGCTTCAAGCACTTTAAAATTGCTTGGCCGAATACACTCATGGGCTAATTGGGCAGTGCTATTTTTGGTTTGGTATTGCCGGCGATGATAATATTTAGCCCCATAAGTTTTATTAATATAATTGGCTGCTAAGCCTAGATGCTCGCTCGACATAATAGTGCTGTCGGTCCGGGTATAGCTAATATATCCGCTTTCATATAATTGTTGAGCCAACACCATTGTCTGGCGGACACCATAACCAAGCCGCCTGGCGGCTTCCTGTTGAAGAGTACTGGTCGTAAATGGCGCTGGTGGGTTGCGGCTACCGGGTTTTTTATTGACAGTTTCAACGGTAAATTTAGCATCTTTGATAGACTCTATAAAACGGTATGTTTTGTCGTGGTTGTCAATTGTCGCACTTAACTCAGCTAAAAATTCTTGACGTTTTTTCTGGACTGTAAAAGTAGCTGTAAGCTTATAAAAAACCTTTGGCTTAAAATCCTTTATTTCTCTTTCTCGTTCCACACATAAACGAACGGCAACTGATTGGACTCGGCCAGCACTAAGCCCGGTCCGGACTTTACGCCAAAGTATCGGACTTAACTCATAACCAACAAGGCGGTCTAGTACCCTTCGCGCCTGCTGGGCTTCAACTAATTTAATGTCAACAGTCCGCGGATTGGCGATTGCTCGGTCAATAGCCGTTTTGGTAATCTCGTGGAAGACAATCCGTTTGGTAGTTTTTGGGTCTAGTCCCAGGGCCATACATAGGTGCCAAGCTATGGCTTCTCCTTCTCGGTCTTCATCGCTGGCTAACCAAACTGATCCAGCCGTCTTTGCAGATTTTTTTAATTCCGAAATAACTTTTTTCTTGTCCGTACTCAGTTCGTAATGCGGTTTAAAATTATGTTCAATATCTATATTTAAACCTTTTTTAGGTAAATCCCGGATATGACCAAAGCTACTTTTCACTGTATACTTTGACCCAAGAAATTTTTCAATGGTTTTTGCTTTAGCCGGACTTTCGACAATAACTAGATCTTTTTTAGGCATTTATATATCATTAGCGTATTTTATAAATAATGCAACTTAATTAATAAAGAATATTAAGTAAACTTCCAATTCCTAATACTTATAAATAATTTTTACCGAACCACCACGCTGCCCAGATGCCAAAGAAGGCGCCAACCACTCCCAACACCAAACTCCACACGCTTAACCAACCATGGCCTATTACATCCCCAATCCAACTGCCGACAGTAGAAAAAATAGTAATGCTTAACCAGATCATTGTTTTGGAGATCATTAGCTTAAGTTTATCATGATCATCGCTTAAGCTAAATCTAAGCACCCCAAGGATAAGCAAAATATAGAGCTAAAGCTAATTTACAATAGTACAATATTATATTTTAGTATTGACACAACATAATACTTTTGTTAAAATTGCAACTTGTAAATGCAACTATAAGCATTTACGCACCTTATATCCCCATTCTAACAATTTGTTAGATTGTTTTAGAGCGTGCTAAGCCTATAAGTTGTTACCCTCCACTTTAACCTTAGCTTGCCCGTTAAGAGCAAGCGCTCTAAAGCAGACTAACCCCTTTAACTACACCTCTGATTTCAGAGGCCCTTTGTGGGCCAGTGAGTCTCCAAGATGGTCTTTAGGCCGGCACGAGTCTTTACGGAGTTTTGGACTTCGATGCTTCACTGGGGTGGGTTGAAGGGTTTGGCCAAAGTTTACTTTGGCGGGGGATGTCCCTCGTGATGTCCCCATGAATCAGGCCTCCAGTGGTGCCCACCCCCTCTGGAGGTCTGTTTTTTATAGTAAAAAACTGCGAGTTTCAGCCGTTAGCGGTGTGCTACCATAAACGAATTCACTCAATATGGCAGCCGCTTCTTTATTTAAGGTAGTAGTGTTTTTTTGTTCTTCCTTTGAAAATTTAGCCAACACGAATTTGGCGCTATCAGTCTTATCGGCAATTTCGGATTTTATTCCAATCCGGACCCGTCCGAAATTCTCGCCAATGTGCCCAATAATTGATTCTAAGCCATTATGCCCTGCTGATTGGCCGCCGATTCGCGTACGGATTTGGCCGAATGGTATGGCCAGTTCGTCATGAACCACGACCACATCTTCCTCGGGAATTTTATAATATTGCATCACAGCCTGGACAGCCTCGCCACTGGCATTCATGTAAGTAGTCGGCTTAATTAGGAATACTTGTTTATCGGCCATCGTATCAACCGTCAAAAGACAGCGTAGTTGCGGTTTATCACTCCATGGCTCGAATTGGCTAATCGAAGCGAAGTAATCAACCACCTCAAAGCCTACATTATGCCTGGTACCAACATATTTCTCGCCAATGTTGCCAAGACCGATAATTAGTATCGTTTTATGCTGACCAAGCGTATAAAGTTGAAAGTTCTGGTAGGTGGTTTGTTTTCGCTGAAATAATGCCATTTTATTTATCCTTTACGCGAGCTGCTTTTAGTTGTTTTCGTCCCTCTTCAATAAACCATAATTGAACGGCACTGCCATTAAAATTATATTGTTCACGCAGTTTTCTTTCAAAATATCGCCGGTAACTCCAATGAATTTGTTTAGTATTATGGCCGAATATTTTAAACGCCGGCGTGGGATTATCAGTTTCCTGGACCATGTAATGCAGTTTCGGCGTAATCCGCTTAGCACTCGGTGGCGAATAATTATTTACCGTGGCACCAAGCCAGCGGTTAATATCTGGCGTGGAAATACGCCGGTGGCGGTTAGCATCAATGTCTATCAGCAACTCAAATATCTGGGCGACATTAAGCCCGGTAACTGCACTAGTGAAAATAACTGGTGCCCAGGGCACGAAATCATATTCGGCGGCAATTTGCCGAAGCATCTGGTTTTGGTTTAAATCACCCTCTTGCCGTAAATCAATTTTACTAACAACTATGATTAGTCCTTTACCGGCTTCTTCAATCATCCCGGCAATCTTTTTATCCAATTGAACAAGTAGCTCAGTTGAGTCAATCAGCAGCAAACAAATATCGGCTTGATTAATAGCGCTAAGTGAACGGATTACGCTGAACCGCTCAACTCCAACTTGAATTTTACCGGAGCGTCGGATGCCAGCAGTATCCATTAATTCAATTTCCCGCCCTTTATAACGTACCGTTACCCGGTTAATATCGCGGGTAGTTCCGGCTTTAGCCGATACTAAGGCCTGCTGTTTTTTTGCTAAGGTATTAAACAGATGTGATTTGCCCACATTTGGCCGACCTAGTATTGCTAAGTGCAACCGATCATCGGCTTTTTTATATTTAGCTTTTGGAATAATGTCAGTTATCTCATCTAACATTTGATCAATTCCTTTATGCTGGGTAGCACTAGTCGCGACTATTTGTTTAATCCCAAGTCGTTTGAATTGATCAAGATTTTTATCTTTCAGTTTGTCAATCTTATTGACGGCTAGCAGTACTGGTTGACGGGTTTTTAAAGCCATCGTGGCAATACTGCGGTCTTCGTCGGTGATTATGACATCGGCTTCGATTACTACCATAATTACATTGGCGCTAGCTGCGGCCTGCTCAATCTGTTCTTGGATCGTAATTTCGAAATCATCGGCTGGATCTTTTACACCGGCCGTATCAACAATCCAAAAATCTTTATTGTTATGATGAGCAACTGCGGTAATACTATCGCGAGTAGTACCAGCCTCTTTGGCCACAATATTTTCTCGGCTTCCTAGGATAGCATTAAACAAGCTGGATTTACCAACATTTGTCCGGCCAACTATTGCAACAATTGGAAGTGCGCTCATAAGATTATATTATGTCAGTTTTGTCGATAATTTGCCACTTACCAACTGGTAAATTGTCTAGCACGTATGGACCAAAATTAGTTCGGCGTAATGATTTTACCCCGTAACCAGCACTTTCAAATGTCCGACGGATCTGACGGTTGCGCCCTTCACTCATTCTAACCTGCCAAACCTTACCTCTGCCGTTAATTTGCAGATGGCTAATGCCGTCGCCCAATCGGATACCTCGATTTATATTAGTTTGGTCGGCTGATGTTAAGGGCTTGTCTAACATAACTTCATACAATTTAGCTTTTTTATAAGACG
Source organism: uncultured Candidatus Saccharibacteria bacterium (assembly GCA_963749175.1). GTDB lineage: Bacteria > Patescibacteriota > Saccharimonadia > Saccharimonadales > UBA4665 > DATKGQ01. The sequence continues at coordinate 47,387 of CAVVLM010000002.1, read as the reverse complement.
GATGTGTTAGTTGCTGCGCCAAATTCCCGTCATTTGTTAACAATATTAGACCACTGGAATCTCGATCAAGCCGGCCGACAGCTTTGAGGTTTTGATGGTTGTCAGGTAACAGATCATAAATTGTCGGATTGCCTTGCCCGTTACGGCTGACTATATAACCAACTGGTTTATGCAGCATGATAGTGCATTTAGCTGCTGACTCAAGCTTATGGCCATCAAGTTTAACAATGTCTCCTGCAAGCACTATTTGACCCGGTTGGACGGCTGCATTGTTTATTGTAATCCTACCGTTTAAAATTGCTAGGTCGGCCGCCCGCCGGCTAAGCATACTGCTTTGAGCAACAAATTTATTTATACGCATATTGTCAGCCTACACTGAAAACCAGCTGATAGTCAAAATCACTTAGTTAATTAATTATTATAAAGCGATACTATTGGGATCAATCTGGCTGGTATCTTGGACTTGATCAGAAGTAACCACTTGTCCGGATACTGGTTTGACTTCTTGGGCTTCTTCTTTAGCTAGCAGCGTGTTAATGTCCGGTCGCGGCGTGGAATCGGGAGCGATAGTTTTTTTGTTGGCTATACTGACGTAGTTATTTTCTTGCATATCCGGCGTTGGGACAGTTGGCGTGGTCGGGTTAATTACCTGGGTCGGTTGAGGGGTATCGGATTGGGATACTGGTTCGGGAGTGATCGGCGGTGGAACTTGCCCAATTACCGTTGGGGTACTAATTGGAGCCGACGGATTTGAAGCAGACATGTCAACTGGCGTGGGATTCAAAAAGTCCTGTATCTGGGTTGAAATATTGGACGTTTCTTCTTCGGAAGATTGACTTAGGTTAGAACTAACTGTCGGGTCAACGCTGGGACTAGGTTCAGGTGTAGGAGACGGGGTTGGCGTGGGAGTATATATAGCTTGCGTCGGACTGGTCGGCAGAGCTGATGGAGCTGGTGACTCAGTAGCCATTGGCGTAGGCGTTACTGCTAGTTCCACCGGTGGCGGGCTGACTGGAGTTACTGGCGGGCTTTGCGGCGTTGAGATATCAGCCGGTGCCACCGGAGTTGAGTCCTCGGTTGGGCCTTCTAATATCTCGTGGACTGTCTTAACAACATCTTCAAGTGTAACTTGGGATTTTACTAAATAACGATCTGCGCCTAATTTTTCAGCACGGCTTTTATCCTCAGTTTGACCTAGGGCTGTCATCATTATGACTTTGGTAGCTTCCACACCAGGAGTGGCACGCAAGATATCAAGCATATCAAAACCGCTGATTTTTGGCATCATTATATCGCTGATAATCAAATCGGGATGATCTTTGACTGCCATCGCTAATGCTTCTTCGCCGTCGGTGGCAGATGTTATTTGGTAACCTTCGGCTTCTAACCGGGCCTTATATATTTCGGTTAGGTTTGTATCATCTTCAACCAGCATTATTTTAGCGGCCATATTGTTCCTGTTCATTAAACCATATTATGTTGTAATGCTTATGTCTGTAATTGTATCACGTACTGGCCAGTGATGCGATAGGCGGTAAATTAGACATAGCCGTCTCGTTATTTTTTAGCGTAATTGCTCGTTCGCTAGTTAGCCGAGGCAAATTAATATAAAACGTACTGCCGGTTTTCAGCTTGCTTTCAACCCAAATCCGTCCCCCGTATAGTTCAACGATTTTTCGGCAAATGAACAGACCCAACCCAGTGCCGCTAACGGTTCGGGTAGCGGAGTTGTCGACTCGGTAAAATTTTTGGAACAAGTGCGGTAAATCATCTGACGGTATGCCGGCTCCAGTGTCGCGGACAAAGAACTGGACAACGCTCCGATTGCCAGTTAAGCCGATAGATATTTTACCCTGGTCGGTATACTTTATGGCATTATCAAATAAATTAGTAAGCACTTCACGTAACCGTTCCGGGTCTGCAAAGATATAATAGAGCGGTCTGATCACCCGGTTTCCGCCTACTCCATGAGTAGCATCAATTACACTGTTAGATCCAACTAGATATTCAACTGTCAGTTGTTTCTTTTCGGCGCTAAACCGTAAGCTGTCAGTTATTTGTTCCAAAAAGCTACCGACTTCGATAACTGCTGGATGGCTGCTTAAACGTCCGTCTTCAGCTTTGGCGCTAGTTAGTAAGTCTTGGAAAAGTTTACCAAGGTGCTCGGTTGACTCATGGGCTTTTTCAAGATAATCCCGAGCTTTACTGTCGATCGAGGTAACTTTATCATTAAGCGCCAATGCTAGATAACCTTCGATTGCTGCAACTGGAGTACGCATCTCATGGCTGGCTGTACTTATAAAATCAGCCCGCTGTTGTTCTTCTTGGAATTGCTTAGTAATATCTCGGAAAACAGCTACTGCTCCAACTGTGTTGTCTTTTCCTTGAATAACCACTGGTGATATAACCAAAGACACTATTGTGTGTTTGTTCTGTCGACCGATTAGCGTCAAAGTTTTGGCATAAGTCTGCTTGCTATTTATAGCTAAATTGAAGATATCTAATTTATTATCCAATGGCTTGCCGTCTTCCTGGGCCAGATTAATAACGGCGTGGATATTTAGTCCCAGAGAATCTTTGACTGACCATTCAACCATTCCAGCAGCAGCAGGATTTATCAGATTTATTTTCCCCGATGTATCATAAACGACAACCCCATCGGTTATAGATTGAATAATTATCTCTGATTGTTCTTGCTTAGTCTGTAACATCCCTGATAGAAGGCTAAGCTGCTTGGAATGGGCTTTAGCGAATTCCCTTCTCCACAACTGATACGCTAATACCGCCACTACAACGGAACCAACCGCCAAAATTACAGATCGTTGGTTGGCCGAGCTTAAGACGAAGTTATTATCCAGCAACAGATATATAAAACTGATAAACACCGATACAATTAAAATTTCTAACCCATACAAACCATTGAAAGCAATCATTATTAACCACAATGCCAACGCTATCCACTGCCCTGTAACTTGGGCTGATTCGCGTAAACAATATATAAGCAGTACAGAGAATAATATTGAAGCCACTAAAGTAGCGACTGGTTTACTTCGTTTTTGAATAGCACCATAGAATAAAACGCTATATAGAATTTGAATGCCTGCAATGATGATTGTTGTGGCAGTTAAAGCGTAAGCTGTTTGGGTGGCTGGTAGTCGGTGGATTTGAGAAAAAACAATTGCGGCGACTGCATATAATATACAAACACTCAACATGAACCAGTAATAGATGCGGTACCAAAGTGTTGAGACAAGTTGCATAAATTGATTTCCTTACTGAAGCATATTATACGTTTTGCTTGTGCTTAGTGCCACTGTTTATAGATATTTATATTAGCACCTGGACTCCATCTATTAGATATGTTAGTTTCAAGATATACTTATAGCGTTACATATGGCCCTGTCGTCTAGTGGTTTAGGATGTCAGGTTCTCAGCCTGAAGATCGCGGGTTCGAATCCCGCCGGGGTCACCAAACCGACAATAGCTTTATGATATTCTTAATAATAGGATGGAACCTCAAATAGATGAGCTAAATTCTAATAAACCTCCGTTAAAGTCTGATCCCAAACCTGTTCAACCTCAAAATCCATATGCCCAAACACCAGATAAGCCAAAATTGACAGCGGCTGATTCGAAGTCTCTACTTACAATTAATGGTCTAATAGCCCGCAAAGTATCTAGTCACTCAAAAATACCTCTTATAGTTATGGCGGCTGTAGTGTTAATAGTTTTTGCAACTGCGATATATGCATTTTCGGACCATAATACTAAGACTACCTCAGGAAGTTCAAACTCAAATATTAGCATACCTAATCCAATTAAAAATCCTCTCAACAGTGGTGGCACGATAAACCAGCAAATAAAATATTGCTCTAACTTAATAAACGCCAACATAGGTTGTTAATAACCTAATTTATTATTTTTAGGGGTTAAAAGTGTTATGATTAATGCATAAACTATGAGCCCTAAATATCCAGTCACATTCTCAGTCGATTTTCCTGACCGAAAATTAAATCGACTGACTACATTCTTTAGAATTTTTGCCGCTATCCCGATACTGATTGTACTAGGCACTGTTTCAGCAATTTCCATGACTCACAATGGGCCTAACAATACTGCATCGGTAATTGCTGGCGGCGGAGGGTTGTTATTTCTGGGCCCCTTGCTTATGATTTTATTCCGCCAAAAATATCCCCGCTGGTGGTTTGACTGGAATCTGGAGCTTATGCGTTTTACAAATCGCGTAAGTGTTTACTTGTTATTGATGAATGATCAATATCCCTCCACAGATGAGCAACAGTCAGCCCATTTGAACATACAATATCCAAATGTTGCTACAGATTTAAATAGGTGGCTACCATTAGTAAAGTGGTTTCTAGCCATTCCACATTACATAGTACTTATCTTTTTAAACATTGCTGTCTTAGTGGTGACTGTAATCGCTTGGTTTATGATACTTATAACTGGTAAATACCCAAAACCGCTATTCGACTTTGTAGTAGAAGTAATCAGTTGGAACCTGCGAGTAGTAAGTTACGCACTAGTACTTGTTACTGATCAATATCCTCCCTTTCAACTAAAAGCCTAATCCCTTATGCTGAATTAAATAAAATGCTTATTCTTGCTAATATTTCAATTTTATAAGAACATATTTGTTGATATGGAAAAACAGACTGAATTAAGTAACAGTCAAAGCGTTGATCAAATACTCGACGAAGTTCGCCGGTTAGATACTTTGCGGGCGGCAGTTGGCTATACCCTGTGTGCCTATGAGATGAGTCGGATCGAATTATTTGAAAATTTAGCCGACATAAACGAAAAGTTGAATAAATTTATGGGGCTTGGTATTCGTTTAGAAGCAACTGAAGCATTCGAATTAATTAAAAATGCAAATGTCGATTCTGGGCCGCGTCGGAAATCGCCTAATCGGATAGACAGCAATCTAGAGTTATCTGGTATATTAAGAGAAATTTCTATATTTGATAGATCTGAGCTTCCGGAAGACGATAAACTGCCCATGCCATGGTATGGTAGCGATGAAGAGCGATTAGAAACTTGTTTTACGATCGAACCGGATAGTTTAGATCATTCAAAATCAGCAGTCAGCAAAACAACTTATGTACCTGTTAGAAAAACTGAAGGCATGATCAGTTTCTACGAATCAAAACCATAAATAAAAACCACTAATTAATTTGCTCATACTATAGAGGTTGACTCCTGTATTTATCTGTTTATACTTATACATAAGCGTTAAAAATTCAAAAACGTGTGAGCAATATTAAAAAATAAAGATATGCTTTGGAAATGGTTGTTAAAGCCATACAGACTTAATCGTAAAGTCCTTTCCCAACCTAAGTTGCGGCTATTTCGAGGTATCCTGACCATGAGTCTATTATTTTTTGGCTTAAGTCCATTCATGGCAAATTATCTAAACCCCAACTACATCCATGCTGATACCCCGACAATTACTTGGATAGGCGGTGGCGATGGGTTTAGTTGGAATGACCCAGCCAACTGGTCAACTGATGCAATTCCCTCTACTACAGATGTACCCAGCATTACTTCGGGAACTTTTCTGTTGATACGCGCTGAATCAAACATCACAATTAGCGGTTTAGAAATTAACTCAAGTGATATTACTTTAAGTTTAAACGGTTATGACCTGACTATAACTAATGATTTTGATAATAGCGGTTACGTCGATGACACGCCCCTATTAAGTATTGGCGGTAACCTTAATAATGCCAGCACTGGAACTATAACGGTTGATTCGGGAGAAGTAGAAGTCGGTGGATTAACTACCAATAGTGGAAATATTATTGTATCTACTGGTCTAATAGACTTAACTGACGTAGACAATAGCTATAACATAAAAGCTAATGGCACAGGTAGCATAAATATAACTGGCGATATAACCAACACTGGCAATATAACGACTACTGCTACAGGCACAATTACATTGAGCGGCAATATTAATAACCAGAATGGCAATATAGTTCAAGTTGGAGCTGGTAATATAAATATTTCCGGCCCGATTATAAATAATGATAACGGGAATATTGATACAGCTTCGGGTGATATTGTCACGACAAATACTGTAGATAACCAAAATGGCAATATTGAAACCACCGGAGGCTATATCAGTCTGGGCGGAGACGCCAATAATAACGGGGGAACATTACTCACAGGCGCCAATAATATTTCAGTTAACGGCACAGTCGACAATACTACGGGTAATATTTCTACTGAAGGTGCCTGTAGCAGTATTGTAAACGTTTCTTATTTCTTTAATGGCAATATAGGTTATAAATTAGACGCCGGCGGAGGCTGTGCCGGAGGCAATATTGCCATTAGCGGAGCAACCAACAATTATGAAGGTAATATATTAACTAAAGGAACTGGCTTTATCACCATAGGTGGTGATACAAACAACAACGTCGGAAATGTAGACTGTGCTGATGGTGGCTACATCACCATTACCGGTAACGTTACAAATACAGATGGAAATGTCAAATGTACCGGTAACAGTCCCATTACGATAAATGGCAATGATTCCAATGATAGTGGCAATATTATGTCTGGAACTGGAGATATTTATATTACCGGCACAGTTGACAGTACTGTTGGTAGCGAAATATTAACAGCCAATAACGTAACAATCGGCAGTACTGTAACAAATGACGGAAGTTTAATTCAAAGTGATTCTGGTGATATATCAATACACGGTCTTGTAAACAATATCGATGACAGTGCGATTGGAAATGCTACTGCCGGTGATATTTATTTATATGATGGCTTGTCCGAAGACTACTCCTCAGTCTCTGCTTATAATAATTTAACAATAGATGGCACACTGCTAAATCAAGATTACGGTTATATATATAATTTTGGTGACACTGGTGATTTAGTAGTAAACGGAGACACCACAAATGAAACCGGTTCGTCTATAGATGTTCAAGTTTCTGGTTCTGGAAATTTGGATTTTAATGGAAATGTTATTAATTCAGATGGTGGTGGCATATATACAAATACAACCGGGGGACAAATAAATGTCACAGGATTACTCGAGAATATTACACCAGATAATAGTGCTCCTTTTCCTTCCCAATTATTTGGCACTGATGGAGATTGGCATTTCGGAAGTCTAAATAATGACGCCAACTCAGAAGTCGCTGCTCCGACCGGAACCCTATATATAAGTCAAGATTTTAGTAATTATATAAATGATACGAACAATAATGACCCAGCTTATTTTGATCCTGATGGCGGAACAGTATCATTTAATGGTGGTGGGAGTTCGGAAATTGATGGCTCATCAACCTTTAACAATTTTAGCGCTGCTCCAGGCACGACTTTAGTATTTCAAGCTGGAACCACGCAAACAATAGATGGCATATTTAATTTAACCGGCTCACCGAGCAATTTAATTAATATTCGAAGCACGGCTAGCCCAACCCAAGCCACGGTTGATCCCGAGGGGACTTTAGCTGTATCGTACGTTGACGTTCAAGATAATATAAACGTCAGTACAATTTATAATTACATTGATCCGGCCGACAGCGTCGATAGCGGTAATACAGTACGTTGGTTTTCGACTCATATTATTACTGCCGCCACGCAAGGCAGCGGTTCAATCAACCCGACAGGTATCGTCACGGTTGATGATTTGTCAAATCAGTCGTTTACAATTGCACCAGCTTCCGGCAATCTAATATCAAATGTAGTTGTAGATGGCACAAATGACGGTGCAATTTCCAGCTATACTTTTAATAATATTACTGGCCCTCATACTATTACGGCGATTTTTATACCGATAAATATACCTAAACCCCCTGCTCCGGTTAAATCACCACCAAGCAGCAGCCCCACTAATCCAACTGTGCCAGTGACGACAAGTCCAACATCGCCAACTTCAACCCCAACCACCACTCCAACTACGACAACCTCCAACCCTACTACAACTTCGACAAATTCAAATTTTAGTAATACACCAACAGTACATAATCGTAGCCTACTGCAAAGCGGTTTCCACTACATCCAAGTCTTATTTACGCACGTTCCAGCTCCAATTGCCGTCGGTTTTCCATGGTTACTTTTATTGTTGCTGCTACTGATGGTTTTGTGGACTATACGCCAAGCCAGGCGCGAATCTTATCAAGTTAAAGTACGCACCAGATTACTCAAAGAAATGAAACAATTAGCTGAGGCGAAGAATATCTTCTTAGAATTAGCGGCCCACTACCTTAGGACGCCACTGTCTAAATTAAGCGGCGGCGTGGAACTCCTGGAAAGTCTTAATCCTAATCTGGCAATATTAGCTGAACTTAAATCCCAGACTAGCCAAATTAAATTTAATGCCGAACAAGTGCTTCAGAAAGTAACCAGCAACCAACCAGTCCAATCAATTAGCGCCCCAACCGTGTCATCATCAGAAGTCAAGATTAAATTAGCTCGCCGACTTTGGATATTTACAGGTTTTATTGGTGTTTTAGGTGTCTTAATTGACTTTATTATCCGTAACTATAAGCATCTTCATACCTCAACAGTTACTTATGCCACCCAAATAGCTCTCTATGCACTGCTAAGTTTAGTGCTATACGGAGTCTTAAGAACTTATCGACTGCAGCACCAGCGAAGAGTTGCTCTTGTCAACGAATTCAACCAGCAACAATCGCTAGACAATGCCCGGATAAGTTTTATAGCCGATATTTACAATCACCTTATTCAACCCTTGCAATCGCTTAACAAAATAACTCAAAATCTTTCAGGCTCAACCCCTGCCGGGCGCAGTATCTTAAATGGACTTAGTGAATACCAAGTTTTATGCACTAAGATTAAAACTGTAATTGATCTAAACGCTTCCAACCTTGCTGATAATTATTATCAACTAAACTTACATACAGTGATAAATGATGCGATTCAACACCTGATGTCAAATATTAATGCCAAACACCTAGCCATAAACGGCGTATCTGACTTAAGTGAACTAAATGTCATAGCTGATAGCGGTTTGATCAGTCAAGTGATTACCGCAGTACTCAGTAATGCAGTCAAATTTAGCTCTGACGACGGCACAATAGAGCTTTACTATCACACTACCCGCCATAGTTTGTCATTTATGGTCCAAGATCACGGTAAAGGTATCGATCCAGTATATCTATCAAGATTATTCCAGCCGTTTTCGCGGGCCCAAGCCTCTGCCCTTGACTTCAGCTACGAAGGTATCGGTCTTAGCTTGTATGTTGCTAAACTAATCATGCAATCACTACATGGTGATTTGAATCTTGTTTCAGAGCCCGGCAAAGGCACACTTGTAACTATTCAATTACCTCGGGCTGATGGAGCTAAAGAAAACGCGTTTGGTCATTTTCGTTTGGCAACCAATGCATCTCCAGCCTAATACATGCCATATGATCATAATTCAAAATTAAGTCGATAAGTTATACTTTATATTAATGATGGATTGGGCTAAAAAAACTACTGAAACATATAATAGCTCAGCACTTGAGTTGGCACGTTTTTTTCGAGGAATCGGCCCACGCAGCAAGGATATTGACCGCGGTCTTAAACTGGCTGTAGCTGGCAACCAAGCCCGTGTAGTTGAAATTGGCTGTGGCGACGGTAGAGATGCTGCCGACATGATTAAGCGCGATATTTGGTATCAAGGATTTGATCCCTCAGAAGGCATGCTTGATTTTGCTCATAAAAAAAATCCCAAAACTTCTTTTGTGTTAGCCGACGCTCTTTCCTATTCATACCCTAGCAATATTGATGTTGTTTATGCGTTTGCCTCTTTGCTGCATATTAACAAAGTCGATTTAAAAGCAGTATTTGCAAAAGTTACAGAGTCATTACGTGCTGGCGGTATATTTTATATTTCATTAAAATATCGACCAACCTATGCCGAGGAAATCGTAAAAGATATTTATGGGCAACGAATGTTTTATTTCTATAACCCAGACTTAATTAAAAAAATGGCTGGCAAATCATTTACTAGCGTCTATGAAGACTTTCAGCATATTGGGAAAACCGACTGGTTTACGATTGCCCTAAAGAAGATTTAAAAATAAATGGATCTGATATTAGCAACAATACTAAAGTGCAATAATGTTTCTCTTACCGGATTATAAATAGTAAAATAGTCTATATCTATAATTTGATATACATTTGCTCGGGTATTATTCTGAGTAAATTGTTGGAAAATTATAATAACTTAAATAATTGGAACACATATGAGAATTATCAAACTAAACCAGGCCGGCTATATTAATTTCTATGATGACAAAAATTTCAACTATGAGGACTTTTGGAAAACTCGGGATTATGAGCATCAATCTGAGGTAATAGCATTACACAAATTGCTAGCCAATAAACACTATAAGACTGCGATGGATTATGGCGGAGGCTACGGCCGGTTATCAAAATTTATTATCGGACATGCCGATCAATTATATCTGGTTGAACCATCTACAAAAATGCTTGATTCAGCGAAAATATATTTAAAAGATGTTAAAAACGTTGAATATAAGTTGCTTGAAGAGAACAAGCCCATTCCGGTCCCAGATGCCACTATTGACCTGCTGGTGATGGTTCGGGTAGCCCAACACTTACCTGACTTAAATTGGACATTATCCGAAATTGAAAGAGTTCTTAAACCGAATGGCCACGCCATTATAGAACTTGCCAACAACGCAGATATTGTCAACCGTCTAAGATATTTGACGCAACTTAAAAGAGTCCCCAAACAACCTGTCAGAATAGGCAGTAAAGCAAATGGAATTTCAGACGAAACACCGTTTGTTAACCATAACCCAAAAACTGTTGTTAACGAGCTAAAGACGCATCACTTTAAAATTTTAAACACCCTATCGGTATCCAACTTCCGTAATCGTAGAATTAAAGCAATATTTTCTGAAAGAAGTTTAGTAAGTATGGAATCGCATTTACAAAGAACACTGGCACCTTTTTATTTTGGCCCGAGCATATTTTTTATGATTAAAAAAGTTAAGTAACAAGTTAAACCGTCAATTTTAATTATTAATGTACCACTCTTAGATCAACCAGAGATTTTTTAGGCGTTATCATAGGCTTGTTGTAAGCCCTGAATGTCAATTTTCTTCATCTTTAACATTGCTTCTCTTACTCTCTTGGCCTTCGTTTGGTCGGGGTCGCTCATTAATTGTGCGAGAATTTTAGGAATTATTTGCCAGCGAACACCAAATTTGTCTTTCAACCAGCCGCACATCACTTCTTCGCCGCCTTTACCTAGCTTTTCCCAGAAATAATCGACTTCGGCTTGATCTTCGCATGAGACAAACAAAGACATCCCATCTTCAAATTTAAAATGCTCACCACCATCCACTGCCATAAAATCTTGACCGTCAAGGGAGAATGAAGCAAATAATAACTGTTCGCTATCTGGCATCATCATTAAAGTATTTATCTTAGAATTCTTAAAAATGGACATATACATGTCAACGGCTTCTTTGCCGTTTTTGTTAAATACCAGAGCAGTTGTAATCTTGGGCATGGTCTGATTATATCTAAACGCATAATTGTGACTGTAATAAAATCAACTCAAATTGGTGTTGTAATAATTTTAAATTAGTATATTATATACATCTCGTAAGGATACATAATAATGACAGTTGAAAACTTTGAGACAAAAGTCGTTTTAGCCCGCAACGGTGATGAACGTTATATTGGCATAACTCCTCCATTAACAGTTGATGAAACGCGCGCCATGGAAATGGCTGAAATAATTGATCGATCTACATTGATAATCAACCATGATGAGTTTGAGCCTCCCTGCTCCCTTTTATCACTCGATTTTGAGCATAAAAGCGCAAGTGCGCAACTCAAAATAGAGCGCACTGAAGAAGTTGCAATTAAAATAGCTTATGCCTTAAAAATTTCCAGGACAGGAGAAGTCCTGCAACAGCTAGCGCCGATTAGTCTTGCCAGACACAATGGTTCCCCGTTCAACCCTAAAGTACCACGAATAGCCAAACGGCATTACACAAAAAGATCTTGCTAGTACGGTAGATAATAGGAACTAATAAACTTGACAGAAGTTAATGAAAATGTTTATAATACGTTGTTTTGTAAAGCCAAAATAGGTTTTACAGAAGCACCTTTTGCTCTCTGTACTCCCAATGTCCTTGTATTTAAGGAGACAAATGTCCCCGATTCGGTTGAGGAAGATCATTGTCAGTCCCTATCTTACAATCCCCATTCTGCTTTTTATTTGCGCCGGCCTTTTTTGCTGGTTTATGATGTGGATTTTAGGTAATACTAGTGGTAGTGCCATATCGGTGGCTAAAATTTGCCTTTTATTCGGGGCTTCAATGTCACTAATCGGCAGCATGTTCGTAATAGAGTTCCTAAATAGGAAATAAAGGATGCAACAGAGAGTTGTCGGAAAAAGAATGAGGATGCTTGAGGACAAAATTTGTTCTCGCCCCACCAACCCCTCTTTCTTTTTTCCGTACGCTTTCCATAAGTGCGTACTTATGCTGACGAGTCCAAAAGGACGAAAAAGCTACAACGAAGAATACTTATAAATTATCGACGATAGAGATTGTGATTTTTGATCCAAGCATGAACGCCGCTGACGTTATCAGATTGATCGTTGCCTTCAGTTTTTGGCAGCATGGAATAAGGTAAAACTGTAAAACTAAACGTGCTGCCGTGACCCTCTTTAGAGTCAACCCAAATATTGCCCTTATGAGCCGATATAATCGTTTTACATAAATATAAACCTAAACCTGTGCCAATTACTTGGTTACGGCTTTCATGGCTGCGATAAAATTTATCAAAAAGCTTGGGCATAGCTGATGCCGGAATGCCAATACCAAAGTCCTGAACAGATGTCTCTACTATCCCATCCTTATTTAACAAACTGGTAATATTAATTTTTTTACTATCGGCGCTATATTTAATAGCATTGTCTACCAGATTGGAGATAACTTCATAAATACTTACCTTATCAATTGCGACAGTTGGCAAATTGGGCGCGATATTAATATCAAATGTAATACCTTGCACCGCTGCCCTTAACTTCATATCGTTAATGGCTGAGTTTATAACTTCTTCCCAATTTTCTTCACACAACTGAATGGCGAATTGATCATCATTAATCCGAGCAACATTTAAAACGTTGTTTATAAACGTGACTAACTGCTGAGCGGCCGCATCCATCTGCTTTACAAAGGCTGAATCCTCAACCGTAAGTTTGTTGCTCATGTGGTCTTCTAATGCCTCAATATAGCCACGCAGAAGTGTTAAGGGGGTCCTAAGCTCGTGAACCGCCAGAGCTACATAATTCATAGCGTTATCGCTCTGGGCATACTGATTGGTGTGGTCAAACAAAATTAGCATAGTCTCATAACCGTATGAATTACCTTTGTTGTAATAAGCTGCTAAATCAAAAAACAAAGGTTTGGGGGCGTCGGCGACTTCCAAGCGAACATGGTCCCATTTTTGGCTGGCAACAATCACTTCACTATGGTTATGAGTTAACCAGGCCTCAAAAGTATTTTCATCTTCAAACGACATATTAAGTACAGAATTTACATTCTTATTAATTACATCTAATTCAGATTTCTGGATATACTTTAAGGCTGCCTCGTTGGCAAATATAATTGTCATCTCATGGTTTAGAACAAATAACGGCAGCGGCAAGTTTTTGGCAACGACATTATTGTGCAGATCAATATTTTTAACCTCTAACATATTAGTTAAACGAGTGGTGTTGGTGGTAATTTGATAAATCTGTTTAGCCAACACGGTTACTATTTCCCGACCGATGATATTAGTTTGGGTATTTGGCGCTGGCACTGACTCGCCCTCAGGCGATATATGATTAACGGCTTGGGCTATGATGGCCATCGGCTCGGTGATGTATTTGGCGGCTAGCCAACTTATTAGCATCGACAGTAGTATGCCGCCGATGGCAAAAGCAATTAGCAACCAAAGCGTCGGGATTGACCAAAAATGATGCACTAGCAGCAATATTCCGCCCAGTATCAGATCGTTAATAATAATTATTCCGGCAATAAAGTCAGCGGTTTTCTGGCGGAATTTAGGTAAGTAGTTCATTTTAGTATTCTAGGAGTGGTAACTTATATAACCGCTGCTACCTACAACCGTCAGCCAGGTCTGGCCGTCATTAAGCGCTATTGTTTGGCCTTTAGAATCAGTAAATGTTATTTGGGCAGTATTGCTGACCTTTTGCCAGGTGCCAATTGTAACCGTACCGTCTTGGAAGACATAAGCTTGACCACTGCCGATGTTAGCATATGTAGTGTGAATGCCATCAGCTTCTAAACCTTGTTGCATCACTAGGGCGATAATGACCTTGGGGGCAACTTGCGTTTCATTACCGGCTTGATCCACGTCTTCTTCAGGCGCGCCGCCAACACTGCGTGAGTATGTATTATTTGTGCTGTTATAGCTGTAATTATCCACGAAATCTGGCCCTGATGGGTTTAGCGTAATACTGGTGGCAGTGGGAGTTTTTGCTGGGCTGTCAGATTTACGAGTGAAACCGGTATAGGAACTAGTTGTGTAGCCTTTGGAGGCTTCCAGAGTATTTAATGTGGCAATACTAGTATAAACATTATGCGGAGCAACCCGAGTAGTAATGCGTTGGTATGAATTGCCGTTATAAAATTGGTCAAGATCCTTTACTCCCCAACTGTGAATATCAGAAATAGCTTCTGGACTACCCCCGACGTGAGCATAACCGGCATCAAATCCCAGCTCCCATTGGATGAAATATGGTCGAGCGCTCCGGATCGGACCGACATAACCAGGGGAAGTATCTTGGTAAAGCGCCATATAACGGGTAATGCCGCCTTCAGCTACAGCTTCAAATACCATACCAGCTTGGGCCAACCCGGATTGCGGCCGAGCATCAGTGCTATTTTCAATCATTACAGCTGTAACTGGCAGCTTATTAATGCTGGGTGCAACCGGCAGTCCGGTTAAAGTTGAAGCAACAGTGGTCGGTTTAGGTGTCGGTTTTACTGGCGTAACATTTATAGTCGCAGTAATTTTATGCGGTTTGGCATGTGTTAGCATTTTATCCAGCCCGAATCCGCCGCCACCCAGCACAACAATTGCGGCTACGCCAATGATAATGAATTGTTTTTTGGTTGGTCGCCAATGGCGTAATCTTTTCCAGATACTACCCTTTGGCTTCGCTGGATTATCATTTTTAATGTCTGGCGTCTGAGTTTTTTCAATAACTTCGGAAGCAGAATCATCGTCTAAAATCACTTCTGGTATTGGCTCGGCTAGCGGTGGTAGTTTGTGGTGTAATTCTGACCGGACAATTGGCCGTTTTTTATTAGCCGGCCGTTGCGGCAGAAAATCATCAATCATAAGCACTATTGTAGCAAATCCAAACCTTAATTGTTCAAAGGCTAGCTAACATGGCATCAATTCGGTGTAAAACCTTATCTTTGCCTAATACTGCCAGTGTATCGGCTAAAGCCGGGCTGGCTGGTGCCTGGGTGGTGGCAATTCTTATTAAACTGAATAACACGACTGGTTTTTGGTTAAGGGTTTGGAGTAATTGGTTTAAGCGTGCTTCAAGGTCAGCTTGCGTAAAATCACTTTGCTCTAAAACTTCCCTACTAGTATTAAGCAAGTTTTTGATATCATCGGCTGCCAAGGCAGAAAGCTGTTTGTGATTGCTAATTAGACTTGGGTCTATTGGTAAATCACAAAAAAAGAATTTGGTAAGTTCTGTTAATTCCGATAAGAATTTAAGACGCTCTTGGACAGTAGGAAGTACCGCTAGTTTATACTCTTTGGTGGCTGAATTTGCCTCAGCTGGCCAAAACTTCTCGCACCGCTCGTATAAATCTTCTATTGGCAGATGCCGAATTAAATAACCATCAACCCAATTAAGCCGCTGTTCATCAAAGCGTGCGCCGCCTCGTTGGACTCTGGAAAGTTGAAATTTAGCAATTAATTCGTCGATTGAATATATCTCCTGAACAGTTCCATCATTCCAACCCAGGGTTGCTAGAAAGCTAATTAAGGCTTCATGGAGATAACCGGTTTGGCGATAATCGAGAATATCTTTGACCCCGTCCCGCTTACTTAATTTTTTCTTACCGTCAGGCCCCATGACATAAGGCAAAGTTGCCAGTAGTGGTCGTTCAATCATTAAAGCTTCATAAAGATTGAGATAATTCGGCACGCTGGCAATAAACTCTTGGCTGCGAATGACATGGGTTATTTTCATTAAATAATCATCAATAATATGAGCAAAGTTATAAGTCGGATAGCCGTCTGATTTTATAAGAATAAAGTCATCAACTACTTCTGGGCCGGTAGCCAAATCTCCTAAAACCTCATCATGCCATTTATAAGTTTTAGGGTCTGATTTAAAACGCAGCGCTTGCTGGCCATCCCAAGCCGGCGGGTTTTCCGGCCGGTGCGTGCGGTATAGAAATGGTTGCTTGGCGGCAATGGCTTCTTCCCGAAATGCTTGAACCTGTTCATTGCTGTAAGGGTCGCTGTAAGCCCGGCCGCTGTCGATTAGCTTTGCTGCCCATTCTTTATATAAATCTAAACGTAGACTTTGGCGGTAAGGTCCATATGGGCCACCAATCTCATCTGGCCCCTCGTCCCAATTAAGTCCGAGCCATTTTAAGCTTTCCATTATATGATTGTCGCTGCCGGCTACTTCCCGGACTTTATCGGTATCCTCTAAACGCAATATAAACTGGCCACCGCTTTGCCGGGCTACCAACCATGCAAAAAGCGCCGTACGGACACCGCCAACATGGAGAAAGCCGGTTGGACTTGGGGCAAAACGAGTGCGGAACTGATTCATGGCTAATATTATAAGAGATATTATCTATCAAACACAATTTACTTGATCATTAACTAAATACTATTGGCAATATTTAGTAGTTGCGGTTGGGACAAATCTGCATTGCCCGAAATCTGATACAGGACGCCATTGTTTATCCAGGCGGCTTGGCCGGTTCCGTAGACATAGATTGTCCGATTATTTTCCATCACTGTGCTATAGGGCTCATTTAAAGTAGCTATGTAGTCGGTCTTTAATATTTGACTGTCCCAATGCGAAGACTGCAGAACAATAGAATAGGTTTGGCTAGAGTTTTTAGATTTGTAACTAATATTAACAATTCCGGCCGAATAGCGCACTGGTGCCTTAAATGCATAGTCAGTTGGGTGATAATTTGGCAATTGGGCTGGAATGCCGGCGTGAATTGACGCTACCTTGACATCGATCGCGGGTGTTAAAAGATAAAAAATGTAAGCCAGTACCAGCAATATTAAAAAGATAATTGTCACTATAAATAGTCGATGCCTTCGGCGATGAAGTTGGTGGTGCTTCTTGTAACGATTGTTGGCTGCTCGGCGGTGCTCAACTGATTTTGCTGGTAATGCCGGATTAAGTGTTATGTCGTTAGCAGCTGCTACACCAGATCCGTAAAGCGGTAATTTTACATTCATTGGCTGGACCTTAAGATCATTATTGGCTTTGGCAATTTCTTTTCTACCAAATCGACTGATTCGATAATCGCGCTTAACAGCTAGGGCGTGTCGCGCGTGGTGACGGTGGATTTGTTCGTGCGGGCTGATAGTTTTCGGTGTGGATTGAGCTAGGGCCGCTTGAAAATGTTTGACTCGTTCCTTAGTGGTTGGTTTAGGCAAGCCTTTTCTCATTAGAGTGCTGGCAGCTTCTGGCTGGTGGGCTTTGACAATCCGTACGTCATGCGGCGCAACTGACGAATGCAGTTTTACAGTTTTGGGTTTTTGGCTGATTTGACTAGCTAATTTCAGCGACGGCATTAGCCGCTGATGAGCCTTGGAAGACGGCAAATAATCATCAATTAGGATTGAACGTTGGCTTTTGGCGGGAAATTTGCTTGGTTGTAGTGTCTGTGGCTTGGCTGAATTATTGCTCAACATACCCGAAACGGCATTAAAGCGAATGTCATTTTGGTTTATATTATTTATATTACCCACTGCAATTCTCCGCTCTTCAGCTGTTCGCTTATCCTTATTATCTTAATCCTACTTGTAGCATGCCGCAAGGGTGATCATAATGGAGCATTAGCAGCAGAAAGTTCGTTATGGATTTTATAAACCCTAAAAAACGTCGTTACCATCGATTGCGTCTAATTATCGGCTACATTCTAGTGTCGATAATGATTTTATTAATGGCTCTAGTACTGCTTTATCAGTCACGGGGCTATGGATTTAGCAAAGGTCAAATAATTCAAAATGGCCTGGTTTTTGTCAGTTCAGCGCCTAAACCGGCATTTATTACCTTAAACAGCGTACTCAATGGTTCAACTACTAACACTCGCCTGACTCTGCCGGCTGGTCAGTATACGGTAGAGCTAACCAAAACCGGTTATAACCCATGGATAAGAGTTATTGATGTCGATGGCGGCAGCGTTGAGTACTTTGATTATCCATTTTTGTTCCCGAAAACAATTGCCACAACCATGACTCGGCAATTTAGTACTCAACCCGAAGTGTTTACCCAAAGCCCCGATAAACACTGGTTGCTTGTCCAAGATCCGACTACTCAAGGCAGTTTTTTACAGTATGATTTAAGCAATCCGTCAAAAATGGCTGCGTCAGAAACTGCTATAAATCTACCCGATGGCCTTATTACTTCACCGGCAACTGGCGCTCAAACTTGGCAAGTGATTAGTTGGGCAGATGATAATCAGCGTGTCTTGTTGAATCATACCTACCAAGGCGGCCAAGAATATATCTTGTTGGACCGCCAAACACCTGCTGATTCGCTTAATCTCACTAAGAGTCTTAATTTAAACCAAACCGACCAGCTGACTCTGCTTAACAACAAGTACAACCAGTACTATATTTATGACACTGCTGCCGGAACGGTTAGTAGTGAAAATTTATCATCACTTACGCCGACATTGGTAATGTCTCATGTTTTGGCCTTCAATAGTTATGGCGGGAACACCATAACCTATGTTACTAACCAGAACGCGCCGGTTGGCGATGTTAATGTTGATGTAATGCAGGGTGGAGTTAATTATGTGCTGCGTCAATTCCCGGCCAATTTAACATATCTACTAGACAGCACTCAGTATGCCGGCAATTGGTATATTGCCGCTGCGGCCACCACCGATAATGAAGTCTATGTATACGAAAACCCGATGTCTGAGCTGTCCAATAATCCGCAACAGCCGCTGGTGCCAGCCTATATATTAAAAGTAATTGCCCCTAACTATTTAAGTTTCTCTGAAAATTCGCAATTTGTAGTGGCTGAAAACGGTCCGACATTTTCGGTTTATGATGCCCAAAATCAAAAGGGCTATTCTTATCAGTTAACGACGGCTGTATCCAACAGCGAACACGCTTATTGGATGGACGGCGATCATCTTTACGTTACTACCAATAACCAAGTTAGCGTATTTGATTACGACGGTACCAACCAGCAAACACTACAACCAATCATTGCCGGCAGCTTAGTCACTTTTGATCCAACATACAAATGGGCTTATGCCCTTGCACCGACTCCAGTGTCAGCTTCCACACCGGCGACATCCCTACCGTTTGAGCTGACGACAACTGCTTTGCGGATACCGGCTGATCAATAATCTAAAAGATAGCGTGCCATAAACGACTCCACAAACTAGGACCGTTACCGGCCAATATAGAAGGCTGAGCCGAAGCTTGGAAGGTACCCGCAGTATTTACATTTGAATTAGGACTGATTTGTGATCCTACCACTACCAAACGGTTAATACTAGTTCCCGGTGGATCACAAGTAATGAGTGTGGCAGTTGCGGTTTGGCCGGACACACTACCCAGAACAGCTACATCATTTGGCGAAACAATCTGGTGGCTGATAACTTGGTAGACATAAACTTGCCCGTTATAAGTTAGATAAAAAGTGTCACCGTTCACTAGCTCATGGAGTAGCACGAATGCAAATTTATATTTACCAGGGTTAAAAATATTGTTGCTGGAATGCCCGAAAAATGCCGCATTACCGTCTTGTCCCGGCAAAACTGTACTGGGGTAATGCACTACCCCAGTTTGCAAGGCGGTTTCAATTACCGATTCGTCATCGCTGGCCGCTGAGTATACAACCGGTATTTCCACATTGATTTTGGGAATAATAACTTCCGGCGTGGAATTAGGAGCAACTGCACTAGCGTTAATAATCAGAGGCAAAGCGGTGATATGGCGGCTCGGTTGGATAAACGGCGTGATAATGAGCTGGTTAAAAAAACTAAACATTACAATTAAAATCACCACAACGCCGGCACTTAGCCCAAAAATTAAAGATTTAATGTTTTGTTTAATTGCCGGCTTAGGACGATTTGCTAAGTGTTGGATAATCTGGTTCTTGATAAGCTCAACTGTCCGTAAATCGCTTGATGCCGGTAAGCCGAATTTTTGACGCTCTGCCACTACAGCTGGCGAACTTTGCGCGATAACCTGCGGTGGCGCTGGCTTAACCGGCACTACTGCCGCCGGAATATTTGGTTGAGTCTGCAGTTTATGAGTTTTAGACTCTTGTAGCCGCTCATTAGCAGCATAAAACTCACGCCAAACTTGATGTTTTTGCTCATCGGGAAGATTCGAATAGTAATTATGCCAAGCTGTCTGAATTTCGACTATGCTTTTTCCGCTTTGGCTTAATTCATACATATACTGCTGATGTTTCGAGCGTGGTTGTACTACTTCGGCTTCACCCATAACAGCTTGGGCTGTAGGTTCAGCTTCGTATAGTTTGTCTATTTTTTGGCGAATTAAAGATGCCGCCGGGTTAGTTGCCGGGGGTGTTGGATCTTGACTGATTAAAGGAGTTGCCGGTTTAGCAATTGGCGGTGTTGGATCGGCGCTAGCGGGACCCTGCCGATTTTGTGGTGAATCAGCTAGGCTTTTATCTTTTTTATCTGTAAATAGGGGGTTATTCATAATTAAAATGCATTGTTTGGGCTAGCGTAGCAAGAATAAGTATAATACAATACACCTCTGTAGACCACCTTTCGGGCGAGTGGCGGAACTGGTATACGCGCACGACTCAAAATCGTGTTCCTTAACGGATTGAGGGTTCAAGTCCCTCCTTGCCCACCAAAATGCTTTTTGATAGTAGTGTAATTAGAGTTCATATTCTTAATTAATAGAACTTTGCGGAATAACCGCACAATTAAGGGCTTCGAATACTTTGTTTGGGTTTTGTAACCACCAAACTGCTGCTCTTGCCGATAATTGAATGGTGCTGACTTGATTATCTTCTGAAAGCGATGTCGATACTACTTTCCCTTGGCTGGCAACGATTGCCATATGTTCATAGTGGATAATTAAATTCACTCGGTGCGAGATAGTGTATTCATGCAAACATTTAGTTAATGGCGTAAGGCCCATATCGGCGGTAATAGCGACAGTTGAATGATTAGCAGCTAGCAATTGCTGGAATTGGATTAGACTTAAAACTATCATCGTGTCTTCCCGATCAATGATTGGTTGAGCAGCATGCAGCCAATAATCAATTGCATCATGTACTAGTGTTAAATGTCCTGTATATTTCTGTACGAATTTTTCCAGCACTATGGCTGTTTCACTGTTCTTGCCAAAATCTCCAGCCAGCAAAACCCCGTCTGCCCAGCTACTCTCTGTTAAAAAACTGTCTAATGCCGCTTGGGCGAAACTGCCACTAATATTACTAGGTGCGTAAATTGCGCTGGGCATAAACTGATCGACGGTTTTCCTAAGCTTATCCGGGAACAATACCCTTAAAGTGCCAACGCGGGCAGTTTGCGCAGCTTCAAATGCCTTGGCGACTACCGCAAAACTGCCTTCATGGCCGCCGATAATTAATAGTTTCCCGCCTAACTGACGCTGTTCCGGCCTTGACCATAGTAGTTCTGGAAAAAGTGGCTTAGCAATTACTTGACGTTGCCAGTAATCTTGGTTATTGTCCATATTTATAAACCTATATTTTTAAGCTTAAACTGACCGGACAGTGATCGGAGCCAATCATCGCGGGATAAATGGAGGCGTCAATGACATGTTTGCTGAGCTTTTTAGATATCAAAATGTAATCGAGTCGCCAGCCAACATTGCGGGCCCGGGCATTAGCGAAGTGGCTCCACCAGGTGTAGTAACCATTGCCTTTATGGAATAACCGAAACGTATCAATAAATCCTTTGTCGATAAAATTCTGAAAACCTTCCCTTTCTTCCAAAGTAAAGCCTTTTTTACCGCGATTAGCTTGAGGGTTAGCCAGATCTTCAGCAGTATGAGCGACGTTAAAATCACCGCAGAAAATTACCGGTTTAGTTTTTTCAAGTTCTTTGCAATAGTCTAAAAATGCCGGGTCCCAATGCTCAAAACGCAGTAATAAACGGCTTAAATCATCTTTAGTATTTGGCGTGTAAACATTTACTAACCAAAAATCCTTAAATTCAGCTGCGATAACCCTGCCCTCTAAATTTGGATCGCCGTAAATATCGCCTGTCACCTGGTATTTTTTAATAAACTTTTTGGGCAAACCATTTACAACTTGTAGCGGTTCAATTTTAGAAAAAATCGCCGTACCCGAATATCCCGGTTTACTGGCTGAGTACCAATATTGCCGATATTCTGGCAAAGTAATTTCGACTTGTTCTTGAGTAGCTTTGGTTTCCTGCAAGCAAATAATGTCCGGCTGGTATTTAGCTAAAAACGGCTGTAAGGCATTCTTTTTTAGAACTGCCCTGATCCCATTAACATTCCATGAATAGATTGTGGTCATCTGTAGTCAGTATAACTAACAGTCAGCAAATCCGCTAGACTTAGTAGCCGATAGGTTATCTAATTAAGACTCGTTTTGACATAAGTCTTTAAGGCACTGGCTTCCAAAGTGGCCGTTAAAGTGTAATGAGCGCAAGGTACTTTAATATTGTCACAAGTTGTACCGGTAGACGAAGTTACGGTATAAGCGAAGGTATCTTTGGTTGGCTTAGCGGCAAGAGCGTACGAACTACTTGAAGGATCTTTTAGGGCTGATTTGGCAAGCGTTTTCATATTGGTGGCTACCCAATTTAGATTATTCATGTCAGTAAGTGTCGGGTACTTAGTATTTTCGACATAATAAGCCTCTAATTGTTCATAGATTTGGTTTATATTCTGCTGTCGGTCTTGGTTGCGTTGGTTGCGCTGAACGCTGGCATATGAAGAGATGACCAAAGCCAACAAAATGCCGATTATCAGCAACACTGCCAAAAGCTCAATAATAGTAAAGCCGGACTGTTTAGGTTTAGTTGACGGTAGTTTAGACATTTTTAGCACCCTCATTATTAATTAAACACTTGCTCTTTATAGGATTATATCACTTGGGCATCCAAGCTTTTGGTAATCCTCGGCTTAATAAAAGTTTAACGCCTAACCCATTCGTGCTTTTTGCCTTGCAACTGCTCATCGGCCATGACTAGCTCTTCGTAAATCCCGTCAATTAAGTCATAGCTTTTGGCTTCTTTTAAGCTTACCCAGGCCGACTGGTCGGTTTCTTCGGTTTGGAGTTTTATTTTGCCGGCATCATATTGGGCTAAGCAGGAAATAACAAGCGACAGCGCACCGTCCGGATGGATAGTAGCTAAGCTTGTAACGTAGGTTATGTCTTTAATGCTTATCCCGGCTTCTTCCCTAACCTCGCGGCGTAGGGTTTTTTCCAGTACGTTATACCAGTATTCCTTTGTCTCTTTAGGAGTATTAACAAAGTCACGAGTTTCAAGATGACCACCGGGAACGGTCCACATTCCTGGAAATCGCTTTTTATTTGGAGATCGCCGTAAAATCAAATATTTATGGTCTTTTACGATAATCGCCGTAATTACTACTTCAAATGTTTCACTCATAATAAATATTTATTCAATCTTTCAAGCAGTCTTGCTTTTAACATTCCAGCGTTCTAATTTTGGTAGATTCCGCATCATTATTTTGGCCATAAAACCAGGAAAACCCATTTCCTTTAATTTGCCAGTGCAAAATCGTTGCATTTCTTGGGCGCTGCATTCATTGGTAAAAGCACCTTTTAGATAGCAGTAGCTACAATACATAGTCGACTTAGTCCCATCCGCATTGGTACCGCCGCCAGCTTTATCCTTTTTCATTGGCATGCCGCAACTTTGGCATAATCTGTAAGACTTCATAACTACTCCTTTATATATTTAATGGCGGAACACTTGGGTCTCGAACTAAGACCCTGTCTCACATTTTAGCACTTTAGAGAAGTCATTTAGACAAATGGAACTGAGACGACCTTAAAAGGCCGTGTGCCGTTTTTTGGTTGAGCATATCGGTATTTGGGTGATGAAGCGGTGGATGGCCTCGTTGGCGTTGTCCTGAAAGGCTGTGTTAGCGAATTCCGGAAAGATGTCCATTTGGTTGACCAACGGACCTTTAAGCGTGTTGGCCGCGCTGGCGTAGAACACGCCGCTGGATAGGATTGGGTCGGTGACGCCGTCGACGATCCGCTTCGCTCCGACGTCAAGTTTGTGGGCGAGACCTAGGGCGGGCATGACGTACTTGGCGGCTACTCGCATCGGTAGAGGAAGGTCGTTGGGAGCTAGGGTCCCGGTGGTGTTCCCGGGGCTCACGGTAACGAATCGGCGGTCGGGGTGCTGGCGGGCCATGTAGGCCATCCAGAGAGCTCCGATGTACTTGGCCTGGCCGAACGCTAGGTTGAAGTCCGGTTTTTTGCCAGCGAAATAGCTGCCGTCGATGACGGTAGAGAGTTCATCGGCAGAGGTTGAGACGAATGATGGCCGCTTCATCCCCAACTTCGGAACTCCCCTGGCTGCTTCACTCCCGACGAAAACTGCCACCTCGTCAAGTTGGCTCTTTTTCAGGAGCCCTTCGAGGAGGACGACGTGGCCAAGGACGCTTGTCGCGAACACAGTCGTGACCCCATCAGCAGTCAAGCCCATCGACTGCGGGCCAATGACACCAGCGTTCATGACCAGCGCGTCGACGGATCCGTTGATGGCTGCAAGTCCGGCGCGAACCGAACTAAGATCGGCTACGTTCATGATAATGATTTCAAAGATATGTCTGCCTGTCACGGCTTCGAGTTCGGCTTTTGCCGCTATCGCCTTATCTTTGTTCCGACACGCCAAGTAGATTCGCTCAAACTCGGGACGTAATGCAAGTTGCCTAGCCACATCCTTGCCGATCCCGGTATTAGCGCCCGTGATGAGTGCTGTCTTTCCTGGGAGTTTGCTCATTGTTATTTGCTTTCGTTTTCTGCGGGATTAGGTACACCGTCGAGCAAGCTGAAACGGGCATCCATAGCGGCGCCTCGAGTTTCGATCAACTCCTGATATTCAGGCGAGTTGTACCATTTGAGAGCCGTTTCGTGATCTGGAAACTTCATTATTGCCCCAGAGGAGAACTTGTGATCGCCAGACAGAACCTCCCAGGCACTGTTAGCAACAAGCTTGGCTCCGTATTGTTTGGCCGTCATTCCAGCGTGAACGCTGTAGTGTTCTTTATAAAGCTCCGGATCTTTGACAGTGAACTCGACAATTAAATATGTACTCATTTCATTTCTCCTTTTAAAATTGGATTACATAATCCATTCTGAATGTTATTTTCTGGATTGTCAAATCCAAAAGTGTTAAAATAATACTTATGACACAAGTTTTATCAAAAGCTAGACCTAACGGCCTTACCGATAAAGGCCATAAGACGCGCGACCGAATTGTTTTGTCGGCAGCGGAGTTGATTTATGCAAAAGGCACTAATAACACAAGCATCGATGAAGTGAAGTCAGGTGCCAAAGTTAGTAGCTCACAGCTTTACCATTATTTCGATAATAAGCACGACCTAGTACGCGCAGTCATTGCCTATCAAACTGACAATATGCTTGGTAATAAAAGTTTGGCCGGTCTACACGACATAGAAAGCTTCCGTGTCTGGCGTAATGATGTGGTTCAGTTCGCGACTGACATGCAGTGTATTGGAGCTTGTCCTATAGGGTCGATAGGTGTAGAAGTGGCTCGGACTGATCAAGAAAACCGAGAAGAAGTGGCTAAAAGTTTAAATCTGGTAAGAAACTCTATAAAGACCGGCTTCCAAAAAATGCTAGATAATGGACAACTCGAGATTACTACAGATATTAACGACCTTGCTACGACAATGCTTGCGGTATTTCAAGGTGGCTTGGTTTTAAGCCAGATAAACCGCAACATAGAGCCGTTAGCTACAGCCATGGAAACGATAATTAATCTTATCGAAAATATCCACCCCGAAAACTTATAGATAGTTTGCAGACACCCTGGTTTGGAACCTTGTACAAAGATCAATCTTTCAAATAATTAAACGTTTGTTATTGATCGCATGGACAGGTTGCTTGAGAACATTTTTCTTGGCGGAGAGAGAGGGATTCGAACCCTCGACAGAGTTTCCCCTGTACCCGCTTTCCAAGCGAGCGCACTAGGCCAACTATGCGATCTCTCCAAAATTTGAAGTATTATAGCGATCTATTGCAAAATTTAGTATAGCCTAAAATCACAACAAAAAACATCTTGCCGGCCTGTCAATAACAGGGTTACACTTAAGTGTAATTATGGCTATCATTGAACTGCACGAAGTAAGTAAACTTTATGGTTTCGGCGACGCGACAACCTTAGCACTGGAAGAAATCAACCTTAATGTTGATGATGGTGAATTTATTGCGGTGATGGGTCCCAGTGGATGTGGTAAATCAACTCTAATGAACATCATCGGCTTATTAGACCGGCCGACTTATGGCTCATATAATCTCAACAACCGCCAAGTTGCTAAATTACGACCTAATCAACAAGCCCGCATCCGGCGTGACAAAATCGGCTTTGTTTTTCAGTCCTATAATTTAATATCCCACTTAAATGTTATCGATAACGTTGCCCTGCCTCTGGCCTACAAAGGCGTTTCGACTGTCCGCCGGCTCAAGTTAGCCAGCACTATGCTGGAGCGCTTAGGTTTAGCCGATCGCCAGTATTTTATGCCGCGCCAGTTGAGCGGCGGCCAGACCCAAAGCGTTGCCATTGCCCGAGCATTGATTAATAATCCATCAATCATCATTGCCGATGAGCCAACCGGTAACCTAGATAGTGACAGCAGTATTCTGATTATGGAATTGCTTAGAGAAATTCATAATATGGGTACAACAATTTTACTGGTTACTCATAATCCGGAACTAACCCGCTATGCTACTCGGGTAGTTTTTATGAGCGATGGCGCCATTGTCCATGAAGAGCTGACTAAGCTTGGTGAATTAGCGCCAACATTTCGCCATGGTATGTATAGCATGACTATGAAAACCGAAGAGGATGATTTGGCGGGTGTATCGGCTCTTATGAAAGCCATACCAGATGCTAAACCACCGGTTAAGCAGCGAAAACGCAAACAATCCAAGCATTGGAATAAAAAAACTAAATCAGCGCGGAGACGATCATGAATCTGCTAGCCATCCATCACACCAAATCCGCCATGAGAGATATTCGCCAAAGCCATTGGCGCAGCCTCTTGACGATGTTGGGCGTTATCATCGGTATATCATCGGTAGTAACTATTGTCAGCTTAGGCGAAGGCATTAAACACCAAATCGTTGGCCAAATCGACAGGCTTGGCAATAACTTAATTACCATCCGGCCCGGTAGTATAAACACTAATACTACCACTGGCGCACTTAGTTTCTTGAACCTGTTTGCCGGCATCAACGACTCTGATCTACTTACTCAAAATGATGCCCAAACTATCCAGCAAACACCAGGTGTCCGTTTAGCAGTACCGCTATCAATTGTGGCTGGTCCGGTCCAATCATCCCAACAGGTTTATGACAATATCCCGGTTATCGGCACTACCTCAGATCTTCCCTTAGTCTTAAACCAGTCATTGCAGTACGGACAATTTTATTCAAGTAATGACAGCATTACTAACAGTGCGGTGATTGGCCAAGATGTTGCTAATCAGCTATTCCCGGGCACCTCGGCACTGGGCCATAGCATTACTTTTCATAACCAGGCTTTTGTGGTCCGGGGTGTAATGAACCAGTTTGATATCGCACCGCTATCAATTGATGCCGATTTTAACAATGTCATATTTATCCCTCTATCAACCGCCCAGCAAATTGATCCGACCGGCGCGATGCTTTACGAAATCCTTGTCAAACCGGTTAATTCAGATTCCACTAATACGGTAGTAAATAAAATCCAGCAAAACTTATTAGTGGCTCATGACGGTACTCAAAACTTTAGTGTCCTTACTCAAGCCAGTGAGCTATCGGCAGCTAATAAAATCCTGAACTTGATTACCGAATTAATTGCTGCGATTGCCGCGATATCACTGCTAGTCGGCGGCATTGGTATCATGAATGTGATGCTAGTGGCCGTGACTGAGAGGACCCAAGAAATCGGTATTCGTAAAGCCCTAGGTGCCACAAACCGCCAAATCGTTAATCAATTCTTAACTGAAGCGATTGTTATAAGCACTTATGGCGGTATTATCGGTATTGCCGTCTCAGTGTTAATTAATCTTAGTTTAAGAATAATTACCAACTTACAACCGGCTCTATCTTGGCAAGTAATGTTACTGGCTACCGCCGTCTCTATAATTGTTGGGGTTGTCTTCGGGCTGATGCCGGCAGCCAAAGCCGCCCATAAAGATCCGATTGATTCCCTGCGCTACCAGTAAATTTTAGATATAGTGACCGTAATAATACCAGAAATGTTTGAGTATCAAACCGATAATTATTAAGAACCACAATATCAGCCAATCAACGTGATGTTTAACTATGAAATCCGTAAAAGGTTTATATTTTTTAGTCAAACGAAAGTTATTATTTTGAATATTGTAAAGAGTTAGATACCAAAAAGCAGTTATTGTCATTATCCAGGTGCCAAAACAAAACGGGCACACCGCATGGATGCGGTACACGCTCTCGATAAATAAATAGTGCATGAACAACACGCCGACAAAACTACCAGCATCGAGCGCCAACCAAAACCAACGTTTTAGCTTAACTCCGGACAATACAATGACGCCGGTTGTAATTAGTACCGGAAAAGCCGCTATGCCGATTAACGGGTTGGCGATGCCAAAAACATCAGATTCTTTAGAATTAATTACCGTACCACAATTAAGGACCGGGTTTAGGTTGCAATTCGGTAAATAGTGCGGGTTGATATATATTTTGATGCTGTCATACATCAGCAGAAACGCAAACAATAATCCTAGTGCGCCGGTGATTATCAAGATGTAAGGTAAGACTTTGGAAAAAGTCGGCATAACGGGTTTTGCTTTAGCACTGTCTTTCACCTTGTTCATTTATGAGCAGTATACCATGAATCAGAGATGTTATTCGGCACAGCTACCGGTCGAGGTGGCTTGGTTTCGAGCTTCAGCTTGCTGGATCTCGGTTAACACTTGCGGTGTTGTTAAGGCATAGCCGACCTGGTTATAGGTTGTTGACTCAGCGAAAACAATACCAATAACAGTACCGTTGCTATTAATTAACGGTCCACCGGAATTGCCTGGAATAACAGTAGCTTTAATCTCGTAAACATCGCGGTTAGTATTACCCTGATCGTAAATGTTGCGACCAGTAGCTGAAAAATCATCTAACACTACCGCTGGGTCAGCCATGAAATTGCCGCCTCCCGGAAAACCCAATACCGCTCCGTCAGTACCCAGTTTAACTGTTGAATTGGCGATAGAGAGCGGCTTACCCGTTAAATCACTGGTAGTTAGGATGGATAAATCAAGATTTGGGTCAAACCAGATTGGCGTTGCCAAATGTTCGCCGGATTGGTCAACTACATACGGATGAGCTACTCCAGCAACTACATGGGCGTTAGTAGCAACGATATTGGGCGCCACAATAAAGCCCGAGCCCTCAACAATGCCGCCACAACCCCGGCCCAGGATCTTAACGACCGATGGCTCATCTTTAGTTACTGCCGCAGTTAGACTGCCCAACGGCGGTAAGCTGACATTAGGATTAAGTGGTGCCGGCTCGTTGCCGATAAAGACTTTCGGAAACCCGTTCGGATCAATCACATGACTTAGATCAGCTACTACATTAGGCGCTGATGGCAGGTGCTGGTTAAGTAACCGGATAATGGAAGAACTTTTAAGTTGGCTTTGGAAACTAGGAAAAGGCAGATTAATAAGAATACCGCCGATTATCCAAACTGTACCTAGCAGTGTGACGGCGCCGACTACTGTGCCCAGTCCGCGGTCAATTTTGTCTATCTCATGTCTAATCATCTTGGTTTTAATAATAAAACCGACATACTCACCGACGAACAGGAAGATAAGAGCAAAGCCGCAAGTGATGCTTAAGGCCAGCCAGGATCGTGATAAAGCGGTATGGGCTAGATGGGTAAAATGCGGTTCAATCCATGCACCAAGGAATAAACCGCCAAAGAATCCAACCGTCGAAAAAATCTGGCGGACTGAGCCGATCTCATAACCCCGGATCATAGAACTGACTAAAAATAGTAAGATTACTAAATCAACAATATTCATAAGCTAACTTCTTCCGAGTAGTTAAGATAAGAAGAAAAAAATATCATAATTTTTGATAATATTTTGAACATTGAAAGGTTGTTTTGATAGCAAAATACCATGACAGTAAAGCAATCGGCAGTTCAATAAATAAAGCTAATAGAAAAGACTGCAGCTGGTCCATACCATGGCGCGAAGTTAACACATCGAACCAACTGTCAATAATCAGGCAGGTTGCCAGCGAGCTGGCAGTTAGAATTACCCAAATCGACTTCTTGGCAATACAAAAAGCAGTTAATGCCAGCATTATCAGTACCAAACAATCAAATCCCTCCCAGACTATATCCCAATGATGAGTAATTTGCCGGGTAGGTAGTGTCATTGATAAATAGACCGTCCAGGGGATCAGTAAAGCTGCCGCGCCAGCATAAAACGTACCGGCCCAACCGGGTAAACTAATCAATAAAGATCGCTTCGAATAGCGTTTTGGTTTAGAAGTTTTGTGTTGAGCCATATTTAATAAGCATTAACATAATTATTTGACAGACTTAATTGTAAAGTATCAGTAGTCGGCTAAGCAAGCTACAGACTTAGCTACAAGCAAAATAATTTTAACCAACTTTAAAGTGTAGGCGCTTCTTAATATTTATACCGATTGCTGCCAAAAACAAGACTGCCAAAAAAACTATATAAACCGATCTATCAATCACGTTAGCGGATAAAATAGTTGCCGTATTAATATGATGTAAATGTTCGGCAAAAATTAAGAAAGATTCACGAAAGCCGATTGCCCCGGGAGTAAGCGAGACGAATAAAGCGAAATTAGCAGCACCAGAATAAGTCAGAGCCTGCCCGGCACTAATATAGGAGTGAATAGACCTTAACTCGACAAAATATATAACAGCTGTGATGCTTAACTGTACCAGGGTTGCTAATGCTAAAAATAAGCAGGCTTTTGGTGTCAGTTTGAAATGACTGTCATCAGTTACATTTTTAAGTTGGTGCCGCTTGTTCCATAAACGATAGCCGCCTGCCCCGATAATACCGACTGCCAATAAGGAGGCTATAGTCTGCCACCATGGACGATTAGTTACCAGCAGGAACAATAAGCTGAATAAGGCATAAAAACCATAATAAACTAAAGTAGATGCCGCATAATCACGAATCCTGATACGGTGCTTGTTTTTAAAATAGATTGCTCTAAAACCTGGCCCGCTTTGCAGTGGACCGAAAAAATTAACCAACAATGTATAAATAGTTAACAGTCCGTTTTCACGCCAGGTAATTGGTTTACCGCAGAGCAGCAAGATGCATTGGTAGACCACAATGAGGCAAAGCAGCAGCAAGGTATAAAGGGCAAAAATAACCACCAGAGTAGAAATTTTAGTCTTACCCAGTACCGACACATAAGCCGGATGATGGGCAAAAAACAAACTAAAAGCGACTATCGTAATACAAACTATCAGCAAGGCCAAAGTTTGCTGGATTTTTTTGGATGAGGTCAGCCTTTTAAACCGCAGTATAAGAGTCGACAGTGACATATTGTTTAGTCTATCACGCTCAGGTGCTTCTCTGTTATTAATTAAAGCCCAATTGAGTTTATAAGCTTGACTTATACAGCTCATTTGCAGACATTATCTATACAATGTCAATTGTAAAATCCTAACTCGCAGAGGACATTACTTATGACAAATCACAAAATTTTTCAACATCAGTTCGTTGACATTAACCCAGCTAAATTAGCTCGTCGACAACAGTTTTTAAGAAAGGTTCAAAATCGCGTACAACATCGCTTTGGCCGGGATAAAACGCCAAAATTACTCAAACGACGCCTAACCAAACAAACCTTAATTTAAAGCTCATCATAACGAACACATAAATTAGTCAAATGACACGTATGGCTATTTAAGTTTCTTCGGCTTTAGATTTTTTAGCTTCGTATTGGATAATTCGTTTACGCCATTCAATCGCCGTTAACACAACGACGAAGAGATCGAATATGTTTAGCGCTAACAGCCCAAAAGTCAGATGGTGGATTAATTGGACGGTTTGATAAACGATGAATACGGCCAAGACAATTAGTAGTAGAGGGTATCCCCAGAACTTATCCTTTAATACTGCTCCCAGAGCGACAAGTTTAACTACGCCATGTGTTAGCAGATAAATGGCGGCATAAGTCGTTGAGATACTACTTAAGTGGTGGACACTATGTGATATGAAGTTAGCAATAAAACTATTGGGGTCTTCACTTAACTCACTTTTTGTTAAGATATTGCCCCAGTGGTTTATGAAATGTGGAGTAATAAAAAACAAAACAACCCCACCCACAACCTCTAGTAATGCTTCTAGGGTCTTAAGCCAAATACTAATGCGAAATATTTGATCAAACTTAGAACGCATATATCTTAACTCTACCATGTAATAGTTTAGACTTTTTATAGTAAACTTAATAAATAGCAATTACCTGAAAGTTATGAATAAATACTATTTATCCACCCCAATCTATTATGTTAATGATAAGCCACATATCGGACATGCCTATGCAACGGTTGCTGCAGATATCTTAGCCCGCTATTACCGCCAGAAGGGCTACGACGTCTTATTTGCGACTGGGGTTGATGAGAATGCCCAAAAAACCGTTCAAGCAGCCGAAGCGGCCGGCAAACCAATTGCCCAGTACACCGAAAACATGGCCAATGTGTGGCAGCAAACCTGGGAAAAGCTAGGCATTACTAATGACGCTTTCGTTAGAACCACTTCCGAACAACATAAAGCCGCAGTCTATGAAATTATTAAAAGAGTCCAGGCCAGCGGCGATATTTACAAAGGAACTTATAAAGGTTTTTATTGTGTTGGCTGCGAATCATTCATCAAAGAGTCGGATTTAGTTGACGGCTTGTGTCCAGACCATAAAACCAAACCAGAATGGTTAGAAGAAGACAATTTTTTCTTTAAATTAAGCCGTTATCAACAGCAATTACTTGAACACATTGAATCGCACCCAGACTTTATCCAACCAAAAAGCCGTCGCCATGAAGTAGTGTCTTTTATTGAACAAGGCTTACAGGATTTTTCAATTTCCCGGTCCACTCAAAAATGGGGCATTCCCTGGCCTGACGAGCCCAACCAGGTAGTTTATGTTTGGTTTGATGCTCTGACAAACTATTTAACAGCCACCGGTTTCCCGAACCCGGAATACCAGAAATACTGGCCGTGCAACCTGCACTTAGTTGGCAAAGATATTATTAAATTCCACTGCATTTATTGGCCGGCTATGCTGATTAGCGCTGGCTTGCCTTTGCCTGAGCAAATTTTTGCGCATGGCTTTTTTACGATTGATGGTCAAAAAATATCTAAATCACTAGGTAACGTGGTTGATCCACTGGCTTTAGCTGATGAGTTTGGAATTGATACCTTGCGTTATTACCTTTTTGCTGAAATTCCCTTTGGCGAAGACGGCGAGTTTAATAATCAGCGATTTCATACTGTCTATACCACCGATTTGGCAGATGACCTAGGTAATCTCGTACAGCGGGTTGCTGTGCTAATCAGCAAACATCTTGAGGGCAAAATTGGTGATTTGCCTGAGCCGACTATTAAAGTTGAAGCTTATGAGCAAGCCATTAAATCGCTTAAACTATCTTCGGCACTGAAAGGCGTTTGGCAGGAAATCCGCAATTTAAACGTTTATTTACAAGATCAGAAACCGTGGCAGAAAGTGGCAACCGACAAAGCCGATTTCGAGAAAATCGTCAGGCAGACGGTTGCTAATTTATTATTAATCGCTAATTTGCTAAAACCGTTTCTACCCGAAAGCTCCAATAAAATTTCATCAACTTTTGCCGGGGGCACCATCCATCCGGAAGTCGGTTTGCTATTTCCTAAAAAATGATTCTTCGCTCTAAAATTAATACGCTATAATAAGCTCAAACGACATGAAAGAACAATTCCACAAGGTCTCAATTAAAGTCTCAAAACTCGCTGGTTCAGTGCTGGCATTCGGCGTTGCTATATCAATCATTATTATCTGGCTGATTATCGGTCCGCTGACGCACTATTCCAATACCTGGCTGCTGGTAATAAGTGCAATTACTGATGTCGTAATTTTCCTAATGGTATTCTCAATCCAAAATACCCAAGTTCGGGACAGCAAAGCGATCCAGCTAAAGTTGGACGAATTAATCATTGCCGATAAAAAAGCTCGCAACGCCTTTATTGGGTTGGAAAGTTTGACGGATGACGAATTAACCGAAATTGACGAAGAATTTGAGCAATTACTAAGCTCGCTTAAAAAGCCTTCAGCGCTTCATAAACTACATAAAAAGATCGACGAGGAAAAAGCCCAACGCTTCAGCTTGACCCGGCAAGCCGGTAAAATTGTAGGCAGCGTGTTAAGTCCGTTTACCGGAGAAGATAAAAAGTAATATTCAATTTTCAGGTTTCATTGGTTTGCATTAACTACTCGAACAAGATATTTATAGGGCTAACCAGAATAACATTAGTGGGTTGTCAAACTTTGCATTTACTGAGACTATAAAGAAAGTTTAATAAAATAAAGGAAGCGGCATGGATTTAGCTATTCAGACTAAGGGACTAAGTAAGCATTACGGTTCATTAATTGCCTTAGCACCGCTCGATTTAGATGTATTTAAGGGTGAAATCCTAGGTTACTTAGGGCCTAATGGCGCTGGTAAAACTACAACTATCAGAGCTTTGCTCGGATTAATTAAACCCACCAGCGGCAGTGCTGAAATATTCGGTATTAATGCTCAGACTGATAAAGTCAAAGCCCACAAACGGCTGGCTTATGTGCCTGGTGAAGCAACTTTTTGGCCGTCTTTAACTGGCGCCGAGACACTTCACTTACTTGGGAAGATCCATGGCCAAATTGACCAAAAATATCAAAAACAGCTGATCAAAAGATTTAAATTTGATCCATCTAAAAAAGTCCGGACTTATTCTAAGGGCAATCGC
Source organism: uncultured Candidatus Saccharibacteria bacterium (assembly GCA_963749175.1). GTDB lineage: Bacteria > Patescibacteriota > Saccharimonadia > Saccharimonadales > UBA4665 > DATKGQ01. The sequence goes on along the minus strand of CAVVLM010000002.1, from coordinate 11,894 downwards.
CAGAAAATAAATATTATTGCCGCTTTTTCAACTCGAGCTGATTTATTAATTATGGACGAGCCAACTAGCGGGCTGGACCCCATTATGGAACAAGCTTTTAAAGAGAGTGCCCTAGAAGCCAGAGCTAATGGCCAAACTATTTTCTTGTCTTCTCACGTCCTAGAAGAAGTTGAAGCCCTGTGCGACCGTGTCGGCATATTGCGCTCCGGTAAACTAGTGGAATTAGGCACTCTCACCCAGATGCGTCATCTATCAGCAGTATCCGTGGAAGCAACCTTTGATTCCGTTCCACCGTCCATCGGTCATCTTGAGGGTGTTACTAATATTAAAATTACTGGACATCAATTTACTTGCCAAATTAGAGGTTCAATCGAGCCGTTATTGCGCGAAATTTTAAAGGGGCATCCTAAAACGCTACTAAGCCGTGAACCGACACTGGAAGAATTATTCTTATCACTTTATGGTGACGAAGAAATTAAAAATCAGGCAATCAACAATGAGTGAAAGTCAAAGCGCTTTATCCAGCTTAACAATGCATAAATTTCATTCACCGCAAACTGTTATTGGTCGCTTTGTAGCTAGGCGTGGATTTCGAAGCGCCGCACTTTGGGCACTGGCCTTTGGTCTCTATGTGGCTTCCAAAGCCATTGGTTTTGTAAAAACTTACCCAACAGCAATCGCGCAACAAAAGGCAGTTGCAACGCTCAGCAAAAACACTGGTATAAAGTTGCTGCTAGGTCCAATTCATAGCGCTAATACGATTGGTGGGTATGTAGCCTGGAATTGTTTGGTTGTCATGGTATTAATCGGTGGAATTTGGGCAATACTATTGGCAACTAAAATGTTTCGAGGCGAAGAAGACGCCGGGCGGGCTGAACTTTTATTGTCTGGCCAAACAACTATGAGAAAAGCAGCTGTAAATACTCTTGTTGGATTAAGTGCTTGTTTAGCGCTGTTTTATATGATCATTGCTATTACCTTCGCTTTAGTCGGTAAAGCCCATGGAGTTGACTTTAATGTAGCAGCTGCGTCCTATTTAGCCTTAGCGGTAATCTGTGGGCTTTTCATTTTTTTAATGATTGGAGCACTAGCTAGCCAGCTAATGCCAACTCGTAGTCGTGCTTCAAGCGTCTCAGTAGCATTTTTTGGAATCTTTTTCGTATTACGCGGCATTGCCGATGTTTCTAGCCTCCATTGGTTGTTGTATTTCACGCCGTTTGGTTGGATAGAGAAAATGCAACCCTTATCGCAACCCCAACCGATTTGGATATGGCCGGCTGTCGGTTTAATTTTTGTGCTTGTAGGATTAACTATTTATTATGCCGGTAAACGTGACCTTGGGGCTAGTACATTTGCTGATAGAGACAGCGCTAAACCTCACTTTAAATTACTCAAATCGCCTTTTTGGGCTAATTTCCGATTAACCCGAACATCGTCTATTAGTTGGTTGGTAGCGATCGGTGTATTATCGCTGATTTATAGCCTGCTTACCAAAGCCGTTACCCAAACTTTTAGTCAATCGACATCTGCCGAACATTTTTTAAACCGTATAACCCATCAATCCCATCTGACTAGTGCACTAGCCTTTTTAGGAATGGTCTTTCTACTACAGATGATTGTTATTATGTGCTATGCAGCTAGCGCTATATCTGCATTACGACGCGATGAAGCTGAAGGCTATTTAGACAATATATTAGTCCGACCTTATAGCCGGATGCGTTGGCTGCTGGGTCGAATAAGTTTAATCTTAATAGTAATAATTTTAGCGGGGTTTGTACTGGGTGCCGGCACTTGGCTGGGTATGATCAACCAGAATATAGGTATATCTTTTAACACCTTAATACAGGCTGGCGCTAATGCTATAGTACCAGTGATATTTACACTTGGAATTGGTGTCTTTACGTTTGGTATTCGACCACGGCTAACCAGCTTGCTGGTTTACGCAGTAATTGCCTGGTCGTTTTTACTCGAAATGATAAGCTCAGGCATAAAAATCAACCACTGGATACTAGACACTTCACTGTTAAACCATATCGTGTTTGCGCCAGCAGCTTCGCCTAATTGGGCAACAAACCTTATTTTAATTGGCATAGCCCTAGTCCTGGGTATAATTGGATTTATCAGTTTCAATAAACGGGATTTAGCCAACGAATAGTAGCGTTCAGAATAGTATCTAGTCTTCTTTTTTTTGCGGTCGGTGACCGGGCCACCAGATAATATTTCCAACTAGTGCCGATATGCTTGGCAGTAAAAATGGCGCAATAATAAAGGCCGACAGCGCAACGCCGATTGCCACTGCAGCGCCCATTTGGGTTATAGCACTGAACCCACCTAACAATAAGGAACTAAAAGTCGCAGCCAATATCAGACCGGCTGAAGCTACTGTTGTGCTGCTATGCTCAACAGTTAAATCAGCCGCAAGACGTGGTGGGTTGCCTTCCTGAACCTCTTCACGCAATCGAGTAATGGTTAAGATATTATAGTCGGTACCAATTGCCACCACAAAAATATACATAAATAGTGGGATAAAAAAGATTAGTCCTACGGCGCTTCCAAGCCGTTCAAATATTAGAGTAGTAGCACCAAGTGTTGCGATATAACCTAAGCCAACACACAACAATAGAAATATCGGGGCGATTAAACTGCGTAGCAGGACGGACAAAATTATAAAAATAAACACAGCGGCAATTGGGAAAATTACTTTAAGATCGCGACTTGTTACGGCTTTCATGTCGATTATTAAGGCCGTTTCCCCACCTACGTAAACGCGGGCGTTAGGGATATTTATGCTGTGAGCAGCGGTATGAATCGGCCCGGCTACATCTGCAATCGACTTCGTGGAAGTTGCGGCATTTTTCAAGATTACAGAAATTACGCCGATTTTACCATTTGATGATATTACTGGCGGATAGGCACTGGCTACACCTTGAGCTTGCTCTAGATGCTGAGCTATAGGATAAAGTTGCGCAACTGAAAGCCGCGTATTACTACTTATATAGACTTTGGTTGGATCAATCACGCCTGCCGGGAAAGCACTCACTAACTCGTTGTAACCGGTTGCCGATGGGGTATTTTTAGGCGGCAAACTAAAGGTGCTGAAATCTGCTTTGTAGCCAAGTGCAAAGATACTTAATATTACCAGGGCTATAATTACCAAACCGGCCACAACCGCTGGACGCCGAGCAATTAATTTGCCGATTTTTTTAGATAACGAAGAGCCTTTTGGTTTAACTACCCAAGCTTTACTTGGCCAAAATATCTTATCTTTAACGATAGCTACAATGGCGGGAATAAGTGTTAATGCCGACAGCATCATTACGGCGACACATATAACCAAAGACGGCGCCATAGTCGAAAAAATTCCGAACTTGGCAAAAAACAATGCCGAAAATGAAGTTAGCACCACTAAAGCAGCAGACAAAATTGCCAAGCCGGCTCGACTCAAGGCGAAGGCCACAGCTTCACGACTGTGATCTCCGGTGCGTAACCGTTCCCGGTAACGGAACAACAGAAACAGCATATAATCCGTGCCTATTCCAAACAACACAACAACGAAGATTACACTTAATTGCTGGTTTATTTTGAAATCAAAAAGTCTCGCCGAATCAGCGATTAGTGAATTGGCAATTAAGTCCACAATTCCAACTGCCGTAATTGGCAGCAATCCTGCAAATGGACTTTTGAATATAAAAGCCGGCAATAATAACACTAACAACAAAGTACCTATACTGACGATTTTTAGAGTGCGGGCAAATTGTCCCTGGGTATCATAACTAATTGATTCGTCACCAGTTAAAGTAGCTGAAATAGTAGTATGGTTTAATTGGCTATCTAGATTACCACGGATTGATTTAACAGTATCGATAGTAGTTGTGCTTTGTGGACTGCCTGAGTATATGACTTCGCCCAATTGAACTTTATGGTTTGGGGATAGCATTTGCGAATTTATCGAAATCGCTGCAACATGTGCTAAATGTTTGGCGGAAATCGCTTGAATGGCGCTGTCTATAGTTAATAAATTAGCAGTACTTAAAGCTTGGTTTGACTTATTTTTAAAAACTATAATATCAATTCCATCTTGGCTGGTTGAAGAAAACTTTTTGGCGACATTATTGGCCTGAATTGATTCATAGCTTTTAGGAATAAAATTAGTTTCATTGTTGCTTTCAACACTGCTTAAACTAGGCGATAAAGAAATAATCGTAATGGCTGCAAGCAACCAAGCCAATATTACCCACCACCGATTTCTGACAATAAAATTACTAAATCGCTTCATCGTACTCCTAATTATTTAATAGGTATTATATTTATATTGAATGTCTGTTTTGATCCTTACCTATATTAAGGGTAGCCAGATAATCTGGCAACAGATAAATTATCTTGAATATTTTCCCTATTTTTAATGTGTTATAATTTCCCTGAGAAGATATTAAACTTTAATGACTTTGTGAGGAGTTGTCATGGAAAAGCAAAGTAAAAAATCCTGGCTCATGGGCCTAGTAGGATTAATCGTGGTAGCGGCAGTGGTAGTAGTCATTATATTAGTAGTAAATAACAATAGTAGTAAAACTTTAACTCCTGCTCAACAAACCTCGGCGAAGCAGCAGATTGAAGCCAATTGGCAAGACTTCTTTGCCTATGCCACATCACAAACCGGCCGCCAGAATCTATTGCAAAACGGTGGTACATTTTCCCAAGTTATCAAAACAGAATTTACAAGTTTAGCTACCGCTAAATCTAGCGCTGTTATTAGTAGTGTTAAATTCCCAAGTAAAACTACGGCTAACGTAGTTTATTCAGTTGATCTTAATGGCCAGCCAGTTTTGACTAATCAAAACGGCCAAGCGCTGTTAATAAATAATGTATGGGAAGTCAGCGACGGCACGCTTTGTAATTTACTTAAGCAGTCCGGCAATTCTCCGACTATCTGTAAAAGCTATTAGTTAATGAATAAATAAGATGATAAAACGGTTACTCACTGGGCACCGTTCGTTAGCCATAATCTGTACGATTCTGTTTTTAACTTTTCTCGATAATACTGTAGTTAGTGTCGTTTTATCTAATATACAATCAAATCTTAGTGCCGGCGTCCAAGATCTGCAGTGGATCGTTAATGCTTATATGCTGATCTTTGCCGTATTAATGCTGACCGGCGGTACTTTAGGCGATATTTTGGGGCGCAAGAAAGTCTTATTAGCTGGTGTGGCATTGTTTGTAGTCGGTTCACTGGTTGCCATGCTATCAGTTAATATTGGTATGTTGATTGCTGGCCGGGTAATTATGGGCATTGGTGCTGCTGCCTCAGAACCGGGAACACTGTCCATGATTCGGCATCTTTATCCCGAAAAAGGCAGCCGCTCTAGGGCCTTGGGAGTTTGGGCAGCAGTATCAGGAATAGCCCTAGCTTTTGGACCCATAATCGGCGGCGTTATCATTGGTTTTACCAGCTGGCGCGGTGTATTTGCTTTTACTGCCATCTTTGGAGTTATAGCCCTGATCGCTGGTTTAATAATGCTGCCGGAAAGCTCAAATCCCAGAGGCCGGAAACTGGATATATCGGGGCTAGTCCTGGGGGCAGCATCGCTGGGCGCTCTGATTTTTGCCGTAACCAGCGGCGAAGATGCAGGATACTCGTCTTGGTGGATCATCTTGTTGTTTGTAGTTTCATTTATAGCCGGGTCGGCCTTTATCTATGTTGAACGGCGCAAGAAAGACCCGGTTTTACCACTTCAGTTCTTTCGAAAAGTCCAATTTAGCATTGCCAATGTAGTGGCTTTTGTTACGAATTTTGGAATATTTGCGGTTTTCTTTTTTGTGGCACTTTACTTACAATTAATATCCAATTTCTCTGGTTACCAAATTGCCTTGTCATTCGTAGCCATGGCCGCCTCAATTGTTATTGGCGCAACCCTCGCCGGTAGCTGGTATATCAAGCACCAAACCATTAAATTAACGATTGCCGGCTGTCTTATCTCGGGTGCTGGAATATTCTTAATTAATAGTGTCTTAACGCCAACCGTAAGTAGTGCCACGCTAGCTTGGGCACTCGCAATTGCCGGTATTGGCTTTGGTATTAGCTTAGTCACCATGACCTCGTCAGTATTAAATATTGTGCCACCCTCCCGCTCTGGTATGGCCGCTTCGACCGTGAATACCTTTCGAGAACTTGGTGGCGTATTTGGTGTAGCTGTTTTGGGAGCAATCGTTAACGCCCAACTGTCATCAAACTTAATTAGTCAAATGCGTGCCCTACATATTCCAGCCAACTTCCAATCATTCGTTATCTATGCCATTACCCACGGCGGTAATACGCCAAAAGGCGTATCTGTTAATCCTGCTTTATTAGCCACCCATGCCCAATTAGTCAACCAAGTCACTAATGCGGCCAATAATGCTTTTGGCAGTGGCTTATCAGTAGCGCTAAATCTGGCGGGCAGCATGCTAATAGCAATGGGTATTGCTTGCACTCTAATTTATTGGCGCCACAAACGAGAGTTCACAGCTGCTAAAGCCATTGTTTAATTTTTATTGCAAATTTATTTTAAAGACGTAGAGATATTTATAAAATCGCGTTATAGTTTATTTATATGAACCGCACAATCTCAGCCATAACCGATAAAACTTATCACAAAGTTGTCCGGCCGCTGCTGTTTAGGCAAAAACCCGATCCAGTACACTCCCGGACATTATATATTGGCTCACAAGTGCAGCGTTCGAAAGCCATTCGACAATTGCTACATGGCGTTTGGGCTTATGACAATCCGCCAGTCTTACGTCAAAAAATCCAGGGCATTACTTTTAGTAACCCGATTGGTTTGTCGGCCGGCTATGATAAAAACTTTGAAGTTGTGCCACTAATGAAAGCCATGGGTTTTGGTTATATGGAAGGTGGATCAATTACTTTCCTGCCCTGCGCCGGCAATCCCAAGCCCTGGTTTCATCGGCTGCCAAACAGCAAGTCGATTGTAGTTTATGCTGGTTTAGCCAATCAGGGCGCCGAAGATATAATTGGGCGTTTAAAAAAATATCCACCAGAAACACTTAAAAATTTTCCCCTAAATATATCAGTAGCTAAAACTAATGTTCCGGAAGTTTGCACTGACAGCGAGTCGATTGCCGATTATATTGGCAGCCTTAAACTTATCCAAAAGACTGGTGTAGGTAAAATGATTACACTCAATATCTCCTGTCCGAATACTTATGGTGGGGAGCCGTTTACTACTCCAAGTAAGCTGGATGACCTACTCAAAGCCATCGACAAACTGAAACTTAGTCACCCGTTATTTGTTAAAATGCCCTGTGATTTGCCATGGCCCAAATTTGCTAAATTACTGGCAGTTGCCGATAAGCATAAAGTAGCCGGCATTACCATTAGCAACTTAGCTAAAGACCGCAAGCTGGTTAAATTATTGGATCCGTTGCCCGCCAGCGTTAAGGGTAATTTAAGCGGTAAACCGACTTGGCCGCTTAGCAATAACTTAATTAAAAAGACTTACCAAAAATACAATCGGCGCTTCACGATTATTGGCGTAGGCGGTGTATTCTCGGCTGAAGATGCCTATACTAAGATCAAACTTGGTGCCAGCCTGGTCGAGCTAATAACTGGTTTAATTTACGAAGGGCCGCAGCTTATTGGCAAGATCAACCGTGAACTAGTCGACTTACTGCAACAAGATGGTTATAAGCATATCAGCCAAGCCATAGGCGTTGATAATCTAAAAAAATAATTGGTTTAGTTTTTATTTAAGCTGAATATCTACTGCAGGTTATGATCTCATAACACTTTTCAAACCGGTTAACTTACATGTATACTATCCCAAGATGATTAAAACCTCACATCTGGCCAAACAATTTGGCAAAACCCTGGCGGTTAATGATATTTCTTTTGAAGTCGAAACCGGAAAAGTGACTGGGTTTCTTGGCCCTAATGGTGCTGGGAAATCAACAACCATGCGGCTGATGCTGGGGCTGGATATTGGCAAAGGCACTACCAAGTATGACGGTAAGCAATTAAATGAATACGCCCAACCTTCACAAGTTGTCGGAATATTGCTGGAAGCCAAAGCTTATCACCCTACCCGGACGCCGCGTAATCATTTGAAAATACTAGCCACTGAAGGCGGGGTTAAATTATCAAGAGTTGATGAAGCATTGGACATTGTTGGCTTGAAGGACGTTGCTAAAAAAGCGCCTGGTAAGTTTAGTTTAGGTATGAGCCAAAGACTGGGTATTGCCGCTGCCATCCTTGCTAACCCCAAATATTTAATTCTTGATGAACCAGCCAACGGCTTGGACCCTGAAGGCATAGTCTGGCTGCGCGATTTTCTTAAAGGCTATGCCGACAAAGGCAATACTATATTTATTTCCAGCCATTTGTTGGCTGAGATGTCACAATTAGCAGACAATGTAATAGTTATCGGCAAAGGTAAATTAATTGCCAGCACCTCCATTAAAAAATTAGTTGCTACCAACTCCAAATCCAGCGTGTTTATTCGTAGCCCGAAGTTAGACCAATTACAGAAAATATTGGCAGAAAAATCATTAATCGTAAAGGATACGGATAATGGTTTAGAAGTCACTGGTGCCAATACAGATGAGATTGGGCAATTAGCATTTAAATCTGGCATACCGTTACTGGAACTTGCTAATCGTCACGCCTCACTGGAAGAAGTATTCCTAGAACTTACAGAGAGTGCTGAGGAATTTAAAGCCCATGAAGAAGCCGAGGATAAATTAAAATGATAAATTCCATCAAAGCTGAATTTAAAAAATTATTTACTGTCCGATCGACTTACGCGATTTTTGCGATTGCCTTTGCCTTAGTAATTCTCTTTGCTTTTTATATAAACGGTTGGCATATTAGTAGCGTAGATTTACATGATCCCACTACCATAGCCGGTGATATTACTGGCGCAGTTGGTGTGATATCAATCTTTGCGGCTTTGTCTGCCCTGCTGCTTATCACTCACGAATACCGCTACAACACCATTATGTACAGTTTAACTTCTGTAAATAATCGCAGTAAGATTTTAATTTCAAAAATATTAATAGTTTCCGGTTATGCCTTATTATTTACAGCCGTCTTTGCGGTACTTTCACCGGCGCTGTCACTTCTCGGTATGCATTTGCACCATTTAAAACTAGTTCCCCAAATCATCCCTTATAAAAGTCTGATTTGGCATTGTCTCTTTTATGGTTGGGGTTATGTATTGGCCGCGTCGGTAATCGCTACTTTAATACGTAATCAAGTTGCCGCAATCATTACTCTTTTTATCGCTCCGGGAACCATTGAAGCCTTACTTTATCTCTTATTAAAAAATAATTATGTCTATTTGCCGTTTACGGCACTCCGCGTAGTGCTGATTGGTCATCCTGACCAACGTGTCACAGTCGGTATAACTCCATTTCATGCCCTGTTAGTATTTATGGCCTATTTATTAGTATCCTGGGCAGTAGCCTGGGTATTGTTTTTACGCCGCGATGCCAATTAATCTGACATTAGAGTTTTAAAAACGCGATTTTAATCAAGCTATTAATCTAGCCAATATAAAGGCGGCACCGGCTGCTAAGCCACCAATGACCACTGTCTGTATAGCACTTTTGATAGCATTGGTGCCGGCTACCCGAGCTTTGAAATATCCGAAAAGCAGCAGCGCTATTAATGTAACAATGGCTGATGGAATAAGAGCGTGATGCGAATTATGGACAAAGAAATACGGAGTTAGAGGTACAATACCGCCAATCATATAGGAACCGGCAATTGTTAAGGCGCTGTAAGTAACCCGCTTAGGGTCGGGTTCTTCCAAGCCCAATTCATTAGTCATCATAAAATCTACCCATAGTTTCGGGTTTGCTCGGAAATTTTCTAAAATTGGCTCAACTTGCTTTGCTGTTAAACCGTAAACTTTAAATATATCGATTACTTCTTGGGCTTCATGATCAGGCACTTCGTCAACTTCCCATTGTTCACGCTTACGCTCGCTAGCATAGTGTTCCATATCGCTCTTGGCCGCTAAATAGCCACCCAATCCCATAGAGATTGAACCAGCGGCGATTTCAGCCAGTCCAGCAATAATAATTAAATGCGAGGCGGCAATGGCACCAGTTAAACCGGCCGCTAAAGCGAACGGTACAGTCAGGCCATCGGACATGCCGATGACCACATCACGAATAGTATCTGATGCGGTAAAATGCTTTTCATCGTTGCCCTTTGGTATTACTGCCATACGTGTTAATTCTATATAACTAGCTTAATTAATAAAATGATAATAATTTACGTATTTAAAAAAAGTTAGATTAACTGACAATCTCTAACTCTTTGTTGCCAATCAACAGGACGAATTTCAAGTGGGGTGTCAAGAAAGGTGCCTATAGTGACTCCCAGTTTTTTATGATTGGGCCGCTGAGCCGGTAGATTATCATTACCCATTAGGTAGTCAAACAAATCGCGGTGAAAATTTGGACTCGGGCGATCATCTTTCAATTTTATCGGCTCATCTACAGCTGCATCCAGTGATTCTAGATATCTTTTTCTAGCTTCCATGTCGACTTGATGTTTGCTTATTTTAACTTTTAACGCAGGGTGTTGTTTGACTTTAGATTTAACATCTTTTGACTGTTTAGTTTTTACTTCTGGTTTTAAGCTCTTTTTGCTAGACGCCGCCTTGTTCGCTTTTTTTGGCTTTGGTGGTTTAGATTTGGGTTTTACTTTTTTAATTTCTGGATCTTGAATATCAACAATTGTAGTTTCTAATTGCGGAATTTCTTCAGTTTCGGGTTCAGTGGTAATTATAGAATCAATTTCTGGCGCTGACGATTGAACAAGAATTTCAGCCGTTGCACTATTAGTTTCTTGATTGTCTGCCACATCTGAATCTGAGCTTGATATGTCCGGTGCATCGGCTACCAAGTTTTCATTTAAGATAAAGCTCCGCATGCTTAATACTGCATGTCGGCTGAGCACTCTGCTTCGGCGTCTTTCAGCCTCAACTACCCTGCGGCCTAGCATAGCTATTTCATCAGCCGGTAGATACTCAGATAAACTCTTTTCATATTCTTGAATTTCTTGGCTAATTTCTCGCGCCTCAGTAAAAGTATTTTCCAACTTAATCATGACATCTGCTAGTTCATCTGGGCTAATGTCTAAAGTCTCACTCATCAGAGCATAATTTAACATAAACATTAATTTTAAGCAACTAGTATAAATACCTTAAGAAATTTATCGGTAAGTCAGTTATAATTTAATATGAATGAAATTAAAAAACAGCGTTGCTATTGTCACTGGCGCATCTGGCGGTATTGGTAAAGCCACTGCTACGCTATTATCTAAACAAGGCGTCCGGGTTGCATTAGTGGCTCGCTCTGAAGATAAGTTAAGTAAATTAGCTCGGAAATTAGAGGGATCTTTTATCTGTCCTACCGATATGACTAATATCTTGGCCATTAAAAAGATGGTTGAGGCTGTATTTAAGCATTATGGCCGGATTGATATCCTAATTAATAATGCCGGGCAGGGTTATGATGCGTCGATTGAACAAATCAGCTTGACCAACTTTAATCACATTTTTGATCTTGATTTAGTCGGTCCGCTAGTTACCATGCAGCAAGTCGTTCCCCTAATGAAAAACCAAAAACAAGGTTCGATTATAAATATAAGCTCTGGTACTGCGCTGATGCACCTGCCAAATATGGGCGCTTATGCGGCAATTAAAGCGGCACTAGCTCATTTAAGCCTTACAGCACGCGAAGAATTGAAACAATTTAATATTAACGTTAGTGTGGTTTACCCTTATATTACCCAAACTGATTTTGAGAAAAATACTATTACCGAAGATAAGAATGAATATGAAACCGGTGAACAAGATTCATATAAGCCACCCAAAGCCGATTCGGCT
>CAVVLM010000001.1:0-292841 GCA_963749175.1 uncultured Candidatus Saccharibacteria bacterium | reverse complement strand
TTGACAAATCATAATACCTTGTATAACATGGTAGTATATGAATGATGATACCGAGCTTAACAGTCTCGCTCAAACCGAAACGCAGATGCGTAAGGGCGTACTGGTTTATTGCGTTCTGTTGCTGCTAAAAGACGGAAAAGTTTATTCATCTGAAATCATTCGGGCGCTGCGTGAAGCTGAATTGATAGTAGTTGAGGGCACTCTTTATCCCCTGCTGAACCGATTAGCTAAAGATAAACTCCTGACTTATGAATGGCAAGAAAGCGAACAAGGACCGCCTCGTAAATACTACTGGCTAACGGAAGATGGCAAAAAACTACTGATAGCTTTGAAAACTTCCTATAGCCGGTTGCATGTTTCGATTAATACCCTAGAGAAAGGAAAAATAGATGAACGAAGTAAATAAAATCCACCTTGGCCGCCAGGCTTTTACTATCTCGGTTGATGCCCATCACGAATTAAGGCACTATTTAGATGCCATTAAAGACCAGATCAAAGACAAGGATGTTATTGATGAAATTGAGCTTAGAATGGCTGAACTTTTAACCGAGCACGGACTTAATAATGACAAAGTAATATTGCCTGCCGATGTAGATTATCTCAAAGAACAATTAGGTAATCCAACCGATTTTAAAGAAGATGAGGAAGATTCCCATCCAGTTAATTCCAAACAATCCACTAGTAAAAAATTATTCCGAGATTCAGAAAATGCCATGGTGGCCGGTGTTGCAGCGGGACTGGCTGAGTACTTCGGTTTGGATGTTTTGCTAATACGGATTCTGTTCGTTATTCTGGCGATTATTTCTCTGGGTTGGGGAATATTATTATATATTTTACTTTGGCTATTGGTGCCGGAAGCAAAAACTACCAGCGATCGGCTGCAAATGGCGGGAAAACCAATAACTGTTGATAGCCTAAAAGATGTTATCGAACGTGCCGATATCAAGGGTGCGGCCCATCGGGCAAATGCCACATTTGCCAGCCCGATAAACGCTCTTTTTAGGGTAATTCTAAAAGTAATCGGCTTAGTATTTGTTATTTTAGGTCTGGGAACACTCTTTGGCTTAATTACAGTGGAGTCTTACTTTCTATTTCATGGCGGGAACTGGCTTCAGTATAATATTTTCCCAATTGGCTTTCGCGAACACTTTTTACTGGACGCAACAATGATCGTTATTGCCTTGATTGCATCGATAATCATTCTTTTCGGGATTGCCATATTCCGTCGGAAATGGCCGATTCGAACTTGGGTAACTGGCATATTAATAGGGTTAATATTTATCGGACTAGCCGTGGGGGGTTCATTAGCGGCTGATGTTTATCCGAATGTCCGTGACCGTTATAACGCCAACGTCCACACCTTTACTCGCTCCGTTCAACCATTCACCTCAATAGATTTAACCGGTCCAAGTGTAAATATTAACTTTGCCAACTCAGACGCTTATTATGTAAGTCTTAATTACTATGACCATCCAAATTTGTCTTCTATCATAACCAATGTCAAAAACGGCACCTTAATCATCGATTCCAGCCAATTTAACTGGCATCGTAATTGCCGAATAATTTGCATCCCTAACAGCTACAATATGAATATAACAATCTACTCTCCTATAACTATGCAACTCGAAAATCAGTTAATGGATAATCCAAAAATACCTCCGGTTCCTGCTTACCAATAATAGATGAGCTTTCAAATAATATATCTTAGTTAATAGATATAATTACGCGTTCTCTATCCCTTTAAAACTGAACGGCTTTGAGCTGCGATATAATTCATGTCTGTTGTAGAATTGAAGTTAATGATATCGAAACCAAACACCGGCATAGTCCAAAATGGTTGGTTGGTCAAACTAAAGCAAGAAGTTTTGTTGCACAGCCGTAGTTTAACCCTTATTGGCGGAAGCTTTGGCGTTAGCGCCTGGGCAATGCTAAGATTCTTCGTTAAGCCAAGCACATTTGACCTAGTTGGACAGCAATTATTAGCCGGTCAGTGGACCAAGGGTTTTCATGCCGGAGCGACAATTGGCCCGACTAACTATATTTTAAAAATGCTATTTGTTTACATCCCCTTCAGGTGGCTGCATTTTAGCCCACGTCTCGGGTTGGTGTTAATGACCTTGATCATTGATGTAGCAACCTATGTCCTTTTGGTGCTTGCATTAGAAAAAATATTCCTTCAATTCTTTAAAAAAATAAATGTTGTTTTTTACTTAAGCTGTTTTTGGTTGGCGCTAATAGCTGGTTCGATGTATTGGATACAATTTGCAAATTCTCGAAACCTCGAGATCGATGGTGGGCTCTTGGTGGTGTTAATCGGTTTCAGCTACATCAAAACGAGTTCGATAAATCGATTGGTAGCAATAACTGCATTGTCCAGCCTTGTTTTATTCGCCGACCCCTTGCAGTTTTATATGACTCTCATTCCCTTTTTGTTGTACGAATTTATTATTATTTGGGGTTCAAAATTTAACAAACAAGATCTTACTAAATGGCTACGACTGGTCGCTGCAATTATACTTGGCTTTGCGGGTTCAAAATTATTAATACTTATCGCCCAAAAAATATGGAACGTCCATTTTATTGCGTTAACTTTCCACCGTAATGGCTATAACATTTTGGCAACAATTACCCATAGCTTGGAACCTGCTGTTAAACAAATGGCTCGTCTATATGTTGGGGGCTATGAGTATGGCCGATATGTAGAAGCGCTTAATCTCGTATTCGTCTCAATAATAGTAATTATTGGGCTCTACTACATGTTTAAGAAACTTTTACCAATAAAATTATCTATCTTTATACTGACTTTTTGGATTTGTGATGTAGCTTTTTACATTCTAAGCGGTCAAGCCCTACAGAACCAAACTTCTAGATATTTAATTATGACTATACCTATATTTGTTATCCTGCTAATAGGCATTCTATCAATAAATAATAAATTACGGATAAAAATATTAATTTCTACGATTATTATAATTTTAATAAATTCGCTTACTCTTGTTAATGTGATAGCTCACAACTGGAATCCATCATTCACTAAGGATTTAGCTATAACCTCGGTTATTGGCTTTATGACTACCAACAAATATCCATTTGCTTACGCCAGTATGGACGACGCCCTGCCAGCTGATTATTATTCAAATTCTCAGGTAAAAGTTCTGCCGCTAAGTTGCAACAATGGGATACTGAGCTCATCATATTTATTCTTTGACGAAGGATATTACAAAGCAACAGCTGACATCAAAACTGACACAGTGCCGCTAATACTTGATGGAAATCAGATTGAAAATACTCCATCAGTATGTAGTCTTACTTCAATAAAATCAGAAATTAGCCAGTGGCAAAGTGTAAAGTACTTATCTGACGGCAGTATGGCCTTAATTTTTAACCGTGATCAACTTAAATCATTTCGATAGTTATATTTAAACACTTTGGGCCAGAAAGATTACTGCTCGAGAACTGCTTACTCAGATTTAGGTCAATTATTATATGGTTGCGGGGGCAGGACTCGAACCACCTCTTATTACAGCCTGATTTTAGGCTCGCTTCACTTTAGCTTACATCTTAACTTAAGTAAAATTTTACTTGTGTTTACCTGTAAGAACTTAACATGCTTTAACGAAATGCTTAGTTACGAAGCCTTGATATGTGGCGCAATTAGTGGCGCTGTTATGGCGCGATATGTGATATAATGTTTCTATGACATATATTCCAAAATATCTGATAACAGATGAGTTACTATCAACCATTGCCGAGATTGAAGCTTTACGCTCCCGGGTGGATACAAGTTATATTTTACCAGAGCGAGAGATAGAAATGCGTCATCGTGCGACAGTTGAGGCAACACATAGCTCTACTGCCATCGAAGGTAACCCGCTTAATGTAAAGCAGGTAGAAAAAGTACTTGCTGACGACACAATACTTACTCGTCATCAATACGCTGAGATTGAAGTTCGTAACTATAAAAAAGCGTTAGACTACGTAGATAAACGAAAGCGATCTCATAAGCCTATAACTCTATCAGATGCTCTAATGATTCATGGCATTGTAATGGATGGTCTTTTGTCTCCAGAAAAAACTGGTGCTTTGCGTAATGTTGGCGTTCGTATTGTTGACCAAAATGACCATGAACTATATGTCGGTCCTGAGTCGGATATTTTAGAGCCTGAAGTTATACAGTTATTTGAATGGCTTAAGTCAAATGAGAACGTTCATCCAGTTATTGCATCGTCAGTTTTACATTTTCAATTCGTATCTATACACCCATTCAGCGACGGCAATGGACGTACAACTCGGGCATTAACACAGCTGTATCTTGGATTACGTAACTACGACTTTCGTGGTTCATTAGTGCTTGACTCATATTATCTGGCCGAGAAACAGGAATATTATAGTGCACTCCATGAAGTACAAGGGGATGTTTATGAAACTGCTGTAAAAGCTAACCTTGACCCCTGGATTAAGTATTTTTCAAATGGATTTTTGTCATCTGCCAAGATATTGGCAACTGAGGTTGCAATATTATCTAGTGTCGTAGGTACAAAGCGAATTCCACGGAAAATAAATCAAGAAGATGCAGACCTACTAAGCTACGCTCAACAATTCAGTTCAATATCTCTTTCTGAAGCCAAAGACATATTGCCAAATGTACCTCGCCGTACTCTGCAGCGTAAACTTAAGGGCTTTGTAGATGATGGATATCTGACAATCTCCGGGAGTGGACCTAGTACGACTTATCGTTGGCGCGGCAATAAGTGAACCTTCCAAGACGACAGGCATAAACCCTATGAAGCCCACAGACAAGATCAAACTTTATCGGTCTTTGTTTAGGGGTCGTAGCGACGCCTTTACCAGAAGATGGGACA
Source organism: uncultured Candidatus Saccharibacteria bacterium (assembly GCA_963749175.1). GTDB lineage: Bacteria > Patescibacteriota > Saccharimonadia > Saccharimonadales > UBA4665 > DATKGQ01. Next base: position 287,979 of record CAVVLM010000001.1, on the reverse strand, counting down.
AGAATGGTAGCTATTTTCCTGACTATACCTTTGATTGGAATGAGTTTAATGCTCACAAAGCCAACGGCGGTACTATTAAGGATTTTCAGAATAAGCAGTTAACCCCTTTGACTGACGAAGTTGTCCGCAAACACCTCACAGGTCAGATCACTATCGGTATCTACCCTATTCTTGAAGACAACACCTCGTATTTCTTGGCAGCTGACTTTGGCGGCACTAATTGGCTGGAAGATTGCCGAAACGATCTCGAAGGAACCTTCCCGGTGCCGGTCCTACGAGTTGGTCGCATCATCCGCGTGCCCACCTTCCCTCTAGTGAAGCTCCTACGACCCGACGCTGATCCTGTCGTCAATCAAGATGACAATTCGAACAGCACTCCACAGGATCGCACCAAGACCTTATAGTCGGTAATTCGAAGGTCTTTTAGTCCTCTCCGCCCCTGACCAGGACAGCTTGGACGCTCAGACGCGATTTTCGTCACTACCTCTGTTGTTTGTCATCAGCTTGTCATCACTGATTTTGGACGAAACCGCACCAGACCGCATGAAATGATGACATCTATGACATAGAAAAAAGACCTTCCGGTTGAGGAAAGTCCTTATTGACAGGGGGCATTCTTGGTTGCGGGGGCAGGACTCGAACCTGCGACCTTGTGGTTATGAGCCACACGAGCTGCCGCTGCTCCACCCCGCGTTATACCCTACTTGAGAAAACTCATTAACCTTTTCAAGTATTGCCAGAAATTCAATTACTAACTTTAACAAACAGAGGTAGTAATGTCAATCACTGGTCGTATTATTGCGATGAAGGAAAAAATTGAACCACGACTGGATATTGCGTTCGAACCATGGCAGTTTTGTTGTAGTTTTAGACGAATAATTTTGAGATGAAGATAAGTTTGCAAGAGTTGCCAAAGCAATATTCTGAGGCACTATCAGCTCAGTTTCACCTAGGCTTCCTAAGCCTAAATCCTGGCGGGCTGAAAGTTCAAGATATTGATTCGTATTGTAATAGTTATTCTGAAGCTGCATATTACTATTCTCAAGTTGCTGTACTTGATTCTGTTGCTTTAAAGTTGCCACTTGTTTTTGCAGTTCGTAGTTTGATTGGATAGCTTTTACGCCGCTCCAACTAATTAGCAGAACAATGACCAGGAAAAACAGTTGCCCAAGTGTGCGTAAATTCCATTGAGAATGCCATTTTATAGATTGATAAAAACTTTTTATTTTATTTACCATCATAACTTATTATAAACTACATGGTGTAGTCTGCTATACTCACATCTGTTAGGGGATGTAGCTCAGTGGTTAGAGCAGTCGGCTCATAACCGATTGGTCGTTGGTTCAAATCCAACCATCCCCACCATACATAATTTGCCTCTGTTATAATTTTTAATCTAGTCCAGTAACTCAACTTTATAAGAAGTTAATTGGTTCAAATCCAACCATTACCAATGATAGTTATTGAATAATAGATAATTCTACCATAATATTGACTATCTTTATTGCTTATGTTATTCTATTAGAATGCAACCAAATGAAGGTTTAACGCCAAAATATAATTTAGATGAGATTGCAGGACTGTCATATAGAGAAGCCGACAATCGTACTACCGTAAACTCTTTGTCTGAATACTTTAATAATCATAAAAGCAAAGGTGTTGGGCTTAATAAGACGGTCAGCGAGATTGTGCTCGCAACTAAAGGATTAATTGATGGCACTGTATATAGCCCTAATTTAAAAGTGTTGGTTGGTGAAGCTTATGATTCTTTCGAGCATGAGGGTATTGAGTATTCATCTCACCTAGTAGAAATGGATATACCCTTACCGCCAGAAAATTGGAATGAAGGTTTGTATGGTTATTATAGTAGTAAAATTTTCCTTATTTCATTAATTGCGAACAACGAAATAGTTATAAGCCCAGAATCTACAAAATTTGGTGTGATATGTACCAGCAATGGACAAAATATTTTCTTTGAGTTAGAAGCAAATACAAATAAAGGTAACATATTACCATCAACAGCAGTAAAAGACACGGAAAGCGGCAGAGTACTTGCGACACAAGGCTCAATAGACAACAATGAACTATCGGCGAAACCACTTTCGCCTTACGAACAAACTCAAGTATTAGAAGAGTTTAAAAAGGCCTTGGCTAGTTAAACTCGTAACTTTATTGTTTATCCATATAGAATTAGTTCTAAATCAGCATGGTAGGATTAACAACTGTCGCGTAGGATTGTTCTTGTGTTGAATTGTAAATTTCTATTAGATAGGTCTTAATTTGGTGCCATTGCGACCAAGAGATTCCCACCAATAAGTTTTTACTATTGACTAAGTATACATTTTAAATGTATACTTTAAATATACGAAAGGATTATACTATGACTACAATAGTAAAGGCAACAGAGTTACGCGATTCTTACGCTACGATAGCTAAAAGTGTCCGGGGCGGAAAGACAATGGCAATCATTACTAAGCGAGGTCGCCCTGATTTAGCTCTTATAGACCTTGACTATCTAGAAGATCTGTTAGAGTCACAAGACACTGAGTTCTTGGCAACTCTTAAAAAAGCTGCAAAGGATAAAACTTATACACTAGAGGAAGTATTCTCTAACTTAGAAGATTAACAAACTATGCAATTTATCTTTTCGGAATCAGCCAAAAGAGATATAAATAAGTTACCGAAAAACTTTCAATCACGTCTGAAAGATAAACTATTATATTGGCAAGGTACAGATAATCCACTCGAGTTTGCGACGTCACTTGTTAACTATCCTGGAGCCACTTATCGATTTCGTGTCGGAGCTTATAGAATAATCGTTCTACTAAAGCCCGACAGTAAAATTCTTGTTCTTCGTATTAGACATCGTAAAGATGTTTATAGATAACCCACACACCTTATCTTTTTAGCGATGACCAACTTTTGGTTTATTAGTGTGGGATAGAATTCTTTATACCAAACATTAAGTTGCCTATAAACTCGGTTCCAAAAATATCCACTCAAATCCACCATAATCATTACTACAAGAAATTATATATATTCTTATTTGGTATTTTTTAACTTTGTTCTATTTTAGGTTTACTCTTTTTAGCTATTGTCTTTTCAGCTTGCCATATTCGATCTTTAAAAAGCGCTTGTTTATTGCCCAAATACTCTATATTTAAAGCGAACATGTCACGCCAATTTCGAATATGCTGGTTTCTTTGTCTTTCGAAAAATAGCCGCTTCTCAATAGCGCGCATTGCTAGATTTTCCTGATCAGGCGACCATTGCCTTTGATATCTAATCGCAGTGAGCATATTGCCAAAAACTGATTCCAACACCCAACTAAGTTCAATCCTCATTTCACCCTCAGTCATCCTCCAAAAACCACGATTTTTGGCAGCTTCATCAAGTCTCTTCAAGCGAGCATCTTCTCTAAGTAATGAATTTTGAAGATAAGTTTCCATAGCTATTTTTTACCTTCAAGGGTATGAATACCCGAACGATTTGCTGCATTAACATCAGCTGAATAGTTTTTTCTACCGCGGCGGGATGATAAGGTACGACTTATGGCTGCCATAGCAAGGGCCGGAACATGACGGACTACTAAAGTATATTCAGGAGGCGTTAGAGCTATAAATACCGGTCGGTGTTCATCGCCAGGAATATAGCTAACGGCAAATTGGCTTCCTCCTTCTACGTCAATTAGAGATTTGCGTAAATTTTCTGGAGCAGCCAGTTCAAGCATGCGTGAATCGATATTAGCATAATCGTTTATGTCTAAGCCCCAGTATTCTGGTGTAGCGGCGCGGGCAAAAGCATTGCGTGATGATAAATCACGGACTGGCTTAGTGGCTTCAGCCATTACTGGTAATTGAACTTCACCTATTCCGGGTCTCTTTGGAGGCATAATTAATAAATCATATTTATTCGTATAAACTTCTGTGGTGTTTTTCTACATACGCAGCTTCATTGGCATTTTGCTCGGCAATAGTAAGTTTCCGAGTTGGCGTGCTTTGTTCAACTGAACCATTTGGGTTTTCAGTATTTGTGTCTTCTAAAGATGCATCTTCTTCGGTATTCTCTGGCTCTATATCAGTAGTCCCAGCTGGAGCATAACCTTGTTCAATAGCGGCAGCCGAATATCTGGGTTTTTTAGCTGGTCTGGCAGCAGCCGCAGCGGCCGCAGCATAATCTTCTCGACTTATAGGTGTTTCAGGAGGTTGTTGTTCTGCTGGGGGGAATAGTGGTGATTGTTCACTCATATTAATACCATATCATACTAATGGTTATTTGTAAACTTAATTTTAACGTCTTAAAGCAAATATAAGTTAAATAATGTCTAAATCAATATTATTAGTATGAGCTAGTAGCTACAAAAGTTAACGTCGTAGTGTATATACCTGCCGCTTGGGTTATAGCCACATTACCGATCATAGCGATTACCCCTGTAGCTGAACCCGCCGATACGCCAGTAGAAGCTGAAGCTAGCACGCCGCCATAGGGTGAAGTAGTCCCAGTAGTATTGTTAGTATCAAACCCGAATTGGGCAGTACCGTTGCCTCCTGTAGCATTACCAGCTAGATTGGCGGTTTGGGTGGTAGTGTTGCAAGCCGCGTTATTGTAGGGAGTCTGGGGAGATAATGTCATACCAGTATTAGTAACATAAGTGCACATGCCAAATTGATCATTACCAGGATTACTAGCGGCAGCAGAAGCACCAATAGCAGTTATGGTATTGGAGCCAGAGGTTAAAGTAGTGCCTAACATACGTATTGAAAGTCCGTAATTAGCATTGGTTGAAACGGTAAATTGGGTTGTTTTATCTACAAACGGACCAGTAGTATACAATACCCCTGTACTGTCACCTAAAGTTACCGAACCGCCTCCGGCAGAACAACTGGCTCCGGTATAGACACAAAATGTTAACTGCTCTTGGACTTTAGATGTTACTACTACCTGTTGGTTAGTACTCAACGCTACACCGCCATCATCAAGCAAGTTAGTGGTATATAAGGGAGATGGAGTATAGCTAGTAGCCGAAGTATTTAGAGAGTAAGTAAACAATCTGGCATAGAAAGTACAGTTAGGTGGCGTGCCGCCTGTGCAGGCTGAGTAGTTGGGGTTTGTAAATCCACTCATTACAATCGTTACCTGAGTATTTGCAGGTTCACTAGTAGATGATGTGGAATCGCTAATTATAAGTAGTGGGCTTGTCTTACTTATCACCCAGTTACCGGTAGCTGTATCACTAGGCCCGGTTATGCTTCCCCCTGCCCACGATACGCTGGAAAGGTTAATGGATTGGCCGGCCGTATAAGTACAAGATTCACCTGGAATAGGCGAATTATCACAAAAGTCGATCACTATACCTTCGATGGCGCCGGCTGTGGCAGTTTTAAAGGATATAGTGTAGGTAACGCCCTGACCAGCCGTTATACCTCCATTAGCAGAACTACTCATTTCAATTGTGCGTTGGGTAAGCAGTCCAGCAGCATAAGCAATCTGGCCTGTAAATATTGGAATAAGTCCGCCAGCAAATATCAACGCTAGTGCACCGCCCAGCAGTAGTTTATTTTTTAATTCCCAAAGATACTTCACGATCCTTCTTTGTCTCCACTATTGTCTGTCAAATAACTTACATCTAATTGTAAGCTAACACAAGCATTTTATGCAAGAAAGTATATAAATTTCTAATATGCTGAGATAACAAAAATTTTAATATTTAACATTATATCCGTAGATCAACGCTGGTATCGATGTTGCTTGGCTCGATGTCTGTGGATAACAAACCAGACTATTAATACTATTAGAACAATCACCGCTATGGCTGTAAGGATAAACCATACCGGTAAGTACCAAAATCCGGCTGAAACCACGATAATATTGCTGCTCCCCTGTTGCCAGGCAATGCTGGCGGTAACAGTATAATGCCCCAACCAATGTTTAGCAGGTAATGCATTAGTAAATTTTCGGGCGCTATCAGGAAGAATATTGCTCCGGGGACTAATGCCGTTAAACTGGATAACCTTGTCTACTTTGCCAAACATATTCTTAACTTCGATTGTACCGAATGGCTGCACATGGATATTGCCGACATTATTAAGAATAGTCACGACTGAAAGTTTACCGGAAGTGACAAAGCTTGTTGGCTGATTATTCTGTTCAATTTCAAATTTAGTAAGGGTTAGTTTATAGGTAAGATTTCCTGGCACAGTTATCAAAAACAACGTACCAGCACTGGCAGTTAAACCAACGTTGCCGGTATTGGCTATATTGGCATTCTGAAAACGGATAACTCCATAGTAACCTCCCGAGGGAGCATTGGCGGGCACGTTTAAATTAACATTAAAATATACTCTTTGCTGTGGATTGAGAGATATATTGGCAATCGGTGCAACTAATGACTCAAAATTATCTAATGGTAATGGGGTTTTGGGATTATTCAGGATAATATCGGGCGTGCCACTCTCATCACTACTAGGCAGGAAATCGTTGATGAAAGCCTTCAGCGTAACTGGTGAATTCGTCGGGTTTTGGATTGCCATTTGGATGGGCACTGTCTGTCCTTTATTGATCGTAGTTTCTTCAACAACTGGAGAGATCAGTACGCCATTCGGGCTACCATTGGAGCTAGCCGCTGCCGCGACCGGACTAACTAAAAATACTGTTGCTAGAATTGCAACTAAAATAAACCTAGCCCCACGATCTAGTAGCGCTTTTATATCTTTAGCCCCTAGCCTCATTTGGATACATCGTAACATAATCAATCATAAGTATACAAGCACCATCCGGCACTAAATAAAACTGGTTTATTGGCAACTGAACAAAGAGTTATTGAGTCGACTGCTGAGCCGTTGAGCAGGTTGTTTAGTTAGCCACGCTGACCGGAGACGGGTGACCGGTCTTTTTTAAGATCTCGGCATTAATAAGCTGCTCAAAGCTACTTAGACTTATCTGCGGGTTGATCTTCTTGCCATCCAAAAAGTAAGTTGGCGTGGCCATTTGCTGTCCAGTATTGTTAAAAGCTGTAACATCTGCATTAATTGCATTATTAACTTTGGAACCGTTATAGTCTGATTCAAATTGGCTGAGGTTAAGACCTAATTGCTTGGCGTAATCATTAAATATTGGTACAGCGTTAGATGAATTTACCCAGTCTGATTGGTTGGTGTAGAGCAAATCGTGCATTTGCCAAAATTGACCCTGCAAACTGGCAGCTTCGGCAGCCCGGGCGGCGGCAAAGGCGTTGGCGTGGATTTGGGTTAATGGTAGATTGCGGAACTGAAAATAGATTTCAGTGTTATATAACGAAGCGACTTGTTTAACAATTGGTGCAAATTCGCTACAGTACGGACATTCATAATCGCCATATTCAACTAGGGTGATGCCGTCTTTACCCTGGCCTTCTATGTGGCTGGTTGTTTGGTTGCTATTGCTCTGCGAGGTGGTAGATTTTGTGTTATGATTTGACGTCGCCCAGAATATTCCACCCAAAATGATTACTATGGCTAACAATATTCCCCAGAAAGTCTTTGTCATAAAATACTTGTCTCCTTATTGGAATTATATTATAGCAGTACAATCCTAAACTTTGAAATCCTGGCAATACATCGTAAGATAATAATAACTATGCTTAGTTTTATATTCGGTTTAATACTGGCGGCACTAATGCTGTGGGCCATTATTTGCAACAAAATCTATCATCACCTGCCGGACAAAGAAATCCGATTACTAGCCCGACAAAAAGATCCCGCGGCTAAGGCAATTTATCAAGCCGTGGCTTATGGCAGTAGCTTGCAGTCTCTACTGTGGACGGTGATTATCATAGCGGCGGCCGGCAGTTTTGTGTTATTTACCCAAGCCCTACCATCATGGCTGGCATTTTTGTTTATATTATTTGCTCTCTGGCTGGCATTTTTATGGCTGCCATCTTCGAAAACCGGTACGGTTAGCCGGCGCTTGGCAATTTTTGCTGCCCCGGGTATTGGCTGGCTACTGCGTTACACCAACGCTCCGCTGAGCGCCCTGTCACGAATTATGCGCGGCAAACATGCCCATGATTTCCATACTGGTATCTATGACCGGGAAGATATGCTGGCCCTGTTGGCTTGGCAAAAAGAACAAGTCGATAACCGGATCCCGGTTGACGAGCTGACCATGGCTGAGCATTCGTTAACTTTCGCCGATAAAAAAGTCAGTGAAATATTTGTGCCACGGCGCGTCGTCACGACTGTCCAATTCAACGATACGATCGGGCCAGTGCTAATGGACGAACTGCATAAAAGCGGCCATTCCCGTTTTCCGGTGTTAGAAGGCAAACCCGAAAGGATAGTTGGCATTTTGCATATCGAAGATTTATTGGAAGCCGAAAACGGCGGCCGGGTCAGAGATTTAATGCGTAAACCGGTGGTTTACATCCATGAGGATTTCTACTTAGGGCAAGTACTTCACGCTTTCTTAAAAACTTATAACCACCTCTTTATCGTCGTCAATGAATTTGAAGAATTTGTCGGTATAATAACTATTGAGGACATCATCACTCAGATAATCGGCGGACCAATTTTGGACGAATTTGATAACTATACCGATCCGCGGGCGGTAGCAACTGCTAAGGCTAAAACTGAACACCTAAAACATAAAAAAGATTCCAGCGAACCGACAGAGGTGGTAGAATTACAATCATGAACTTGTGCGCGAAAGATAATAACCCTAATTCACGGGTCGGCGACCATAGATAGAGTGTAAATAGTCGCGATCGGCCCGAGCAATACACTTGCTATTATTTTTGAACTGACAGATTTAAGGAGAGAACAATGGACAGAATTTTAAGCTCAGAACTGGGCAAACATGTCGGCAAAGCCGTAACTGTTGAAGGCTGGTTGCATAAAAAACGGCTACTGGGCGGATTGACTTTTATTAACTTACGCGACCGCAAAGGATTGATGCAGATAGTTATCCAGGACAAAAAAGAAGTTGATAAACTGCGCGGCATGCAAACCGGGACGGTCCTTCATATCGAAGGCAAGGTCGTTAAGGAGCCGCGGGCGCCAGGTGGTATTGAAATTCATGAGCCGACTTTAACCATCATGGTGCCGGTTAGTGCGGAATCGCCAATTGAAATTGATAAGCCGCTTAGCCATAAACCGGAAAATTTAGACACCCTTTTTGACAACCGGGTAATCGGGCTGCGCAATCTACAGGAACAGAAAATCTTCCGGATTCGGGCAGGGTTAACCCGCTTGCTCCGGGAATTTTTAACTGACAATGATTTTGTTGAAATGCATACGCCCAAGCTGGTTGCCGGCGCGGCCGAAGGCGGCGCTGAGGTCTTTAAGCTAGATTACTTTGGCAAAGAAGCCACACTGGCCCAAAGCCCGCAGCTCTATAAACAAATTATGGTTGGGGTATTTGAGCGGGTGTTTGAAATTGCACCGGCATATCGGGCTGAACTAAGCGCCACTACCCGGCACGTGACTGAAGTAACAATGCTCGATATTGAGTTTGGTTTCGTTAAAGGCCTTGAGGATGTGCTGAATATGGTCCAAGACATGACCCATTATGCCCTGACGCAGTGTTACCAGCAGTACGCTGAGGAGCTAAAAAGCCTGAACGCTCCCGGACTAACCCTTAAAAAGAAATTCCCGCGCTACACTATCGCCAATATCCATAAGCTTTATACCAAAGCTACCGGCCAAGCCAACACCCAAAGCAAGGACTTATCGCCGGATGAAGAAAAATGGATTTGCGAATATGCCAAGGAGCATGACGGTTGCGAAGCAGTCTTTGCCACCGAGTTCCCTATTGAATCGCATAAATTTTATCAGATGATAAACCCTGACAATCCGAAAACTGTACTTGCGGGCGATCTGCTGTTTCGAGGCGTTGAGCTGGCTACCTGCCCGATCCGGGAGCACCATTACGATGTTTTAATTCAGCAAATCAAAGATAAAGGCATCGATCCGGAAGACCCCGGCTTCAGCCATTTCTTGCTGGCGTTTAAGCACGGTTTACCGCCACACGGTGGTTGTGGCTTTGGTATTGACCGCTTCGTTGAGCGGACGATCGGGCTGAATAATATCAAGGAAGCGATACTATTCCCGCGTGACATTAATCGCTTGACTCCCTAAAAGTTGGCTGATATTTAATAAGCCCCCCAGCATTGCTGAGAGGCTTAATTTTGTTTATTCGTTTTGGCTGACAAATAAGGTTGTGTAGCCAGGGTCTTACCGACTATTAAATAGTCAACTCCAAAACTGCGACAACAAACTTGTCATATAAGCAGGTTATGCCCATGGGCTTATGCTTGTCAAGAATAATTGTTATATGCCAGCTAATCGAACTTTGGTCAGACTAAAAAATGAGTCATATACAATACATTTGCAATAAATTACTATAAATAGTGAATTTGCTTATGTTAAAATAAGCGAAGCTTAGAATGACTAAACTTGCAGTCAGCTTAGCAAGATAAAGAATATAAGGAGCAAACCATGGAACCAGTGTTACCTAATTCACCATTAGATCAAACTTCTGCTGATGGGACAGGAGCGATGAGCGATACCCCCTCGACATCCCCCCAAACACCTAGCCCAACATTTAGCAATCCGAACACCAGCGCGCCAGACTCACCGGCTACTGATTACCCAAAAAGTGACCAGACTGAGGAACCAACCAGCAACTTAAGCAGTTTTTCCGAGCCCGATCCAAGTCCGGCAATGCCTGCTAGCCCGACCGCCAGTGACGACGTTCCAGTAACCTCACCATCAACTGACTCTGCTCCGACTTATACAACCCCAGAAGAGCCAGCTCCAGTATCACATGAGTCATCATTTACACCTACTTCCCCCCTCGCCGCGGATGACAGTTCACCGGCACCATCCTTTAGTGACCCTATGCCGACGCCTCCTACGGAAGAGACACCGCCCGCTGACGATCCTCCGGCGGCACCTGACGGTGGTAGCATGCCAACCGATCCGCCTACAGTCCCGGACAGTTCACCGGCACCATCCTTTAGTGACCCTATGCCGACGCCTCCTACGGAAGAGACACCGCCCGCTGACGATCCTCCGGCGGCACCTGACGGTGGTAGCATGCCAACCGATCCGCCTACAGTCCCGGAATCAGAAAACCATTTTAGTCCGCTCGGAGGCAAAGACCCGCCTCAACCAGTCAAAACTAAAGTCGCCAAGCTAAAAAGCGCTCCTCTAGCAATTGGCATAGCTGTATTAGTAGTGATCGTTGTGATCGTTGTGATTATTCTGGCTTACCATAAATCCGGTTAGATATTCACTATTATTCAGTTTGTTAATATTCACCAGCAAAATGTGCTGGTGATTTAATGTAATTACTTTGGCAAATAGGCTTAATTTCCCGCTCAATAGGCATATAATTAGTTTGTCTATTAGTCATTGTTATTAATAGATATGACTTGAAAGTTGTATATTAAGCAATTGAAGGATAAATAAGGCATTATTACTTCAAGTCTTAGTTATAAATATATGGAATACGATAATTCAAAGGCTAAGAAAACCGCCAAAGACCCAGCTGAAAAGGTTTTACGCCCAAAAAGACCGAAGAAACGGCGCAAGTTAAATCAACCACTGGTTGATGCTGGGCGCAGCCTAGTAGAAAACAAGCAGCATCCGGCGTTGCCAGTGCAAGATGTCTTATGGGCTTGGCCGAGGGTGAAGCCCAAAAAAGAGCAGCCACCCGCCAGCGACCTCATCGATACTGACAAATTACCAGCTACCTTAATCGATACACCGCCAGCGGAAGTTATCTACCAGTGTGAGGAGCTTAGTGAAGAGTTGTCACTAGCCGAAAATTCTCAGTTCGTTGCCATTCCACTGAGCAGCCACCGCGAATATGAAGTTTTCCTTCATAGCAATCCAGTTGTTGAAATCATCGAACCTGAGACTGATATAATCCCGGATACAGCTATCCTCCCTGAAACTAATTTTGAACCACAACTAAAATTAGCCGGTGACGTTGAAAGCCAAACTAGTTTATTGACTGATGAAAAGACAATTCCGATAGTTGAAGAGAGAACTTTAGATACTATTAATAATGTTCTTCTGCCAGAAAACGCCGTCGATATAGCAGCTGACGTCCAGCCGGAGACAATTAATCCAGCACTAATAAGTGCCGCTGATTATGGATCAAACCTGCCTCTTGGACAGAAACCGATTGCTGGACAAGAAACTAACATCAGACAAAATATGTTTAGACGACTAGAAGGTTGGTGGCAACAGCTTCGTCAACGCCGGCTATTAACTAAGTACGCCAGGCCGAATCAAATCTATCAAGCGGTTCCGGCTACCCCGACCGTTAGACCACAATCAACTTTTGAGCGGCGCTATGAGTCCAATTTCTTTAGGCGAATCCCGAACTCGCGTCCATCGGTAGCGGAGTTCGTTAAACAGTTAAAAGATAATGCTCTGCCGCCAAGAGCGCCGCGTGAGACTCCAACTATTATCGAACAAGTAGCGGCATCAAAACCGATCGAATCGATTTCTAAAATGATATCCAACCTCCAGCCACAATTAGCCGAAGCCGGCGGCTCGGCGGTCGGTTCGATGAATTATTTAATTAAAAACACCCCGAATTACCCCAAACATTATCAAAAAAGTTTTATGCATGCACCGGGCGAAGGCCAAGTTATTGGCAACAACGCTGCGGCATCGGAAAATTACCACCGGCCTAGGCTGCAGGTAGACGAAGAAAAGCTCATGGCGGCAAATGAATCAACCACCTGGTCAAACAAAAGCTGGGACGAGATAGTCGCCCTTGAAGCTGAAAAGCTAAAATTAACCAGCAAACGAAATTTAGCAAATCTAAATACTGCTAAAGATCCGCTGCTCAGTTCAGCTCCGGTAAACAATGAAACCATGGCCAACCCTTCGCCTGATATGCCGCCCGATCTGCCGCCAAACCGGGAAGTCCAAAGCAGTGTTTGGCACCGCATTGAAGTCGACACTAAGACCGGCCGGGCAGTTGATAACCCGACACTCGCTTATGGCGAGGCATTCAAACAGGAGCAACAGCCAGAATTACAGCAACCGCCAGAAGAAGCCACCACTGCTAGTGGACAATTAGCAGTCAGCTCATCGGCTCAAGTTGGCTTGCCCCAATCGTCGGTTAATACAGTTGCCGATAGCCAAGATATTATGACCAATAACCCAGCACCAACTAACCAGCTAGAGTCAACTATTCGAGTCAAACGCTCGCCCAGCACTGAGTTTACCGATTTATGGTTGTGGATAATCCTAGTTGTTGTGATACTGGCAATTATATTTGCTATTTCTGCTTAAATTCCCGGCGCAGCCATTCGTCAAGACTATTGCCGCCGCCGCCGGCTATACCTACCACGATATCACCAGCTTTCAGATGATTATTAATAGTGTCGACTAACTTGTCCCCCATTACGGCTGGTTCAGCAATGCTTGGATCGCTTAAGTGGGCAATCAGCTCCGGTGGGGCGATAACCTTTTGTTTAGGATCTTCACGAGCTAAGTAGGTTGGTAGCCAATAAACTTTGGCCGCACCCTCAAAACAAGCTTTATAGTCATCAATAATGTAGTGTTGGCGGCGATTAGTCAGTGGTTCATAGATTACAACCACGTTTTTACCGGCTGCAATTTCCAGAGCATTGTTCATAGCGGCAATAATTTTTTCAGGTGTATGTGCATAGTCAGTGTAGAGATTCTCAATGATTGGCTCCATTCGGCGCTGGACACCCGGAAAATGATTCATCTGGACGACTAATTGGCCGATTGGCGCCTTCGTAAGATGATGGACGGCTTGGATAGCCAGCCAAGCGTCAAGCCGGTTATAACGCCCCTTTAAATTGATACTATCAATTATGGTTGAATCCGATGACTGGATTAGTAAATTAGTCGGATCACTTAGGCCGATGTAATCAAAATCTTCCTGCCATAAGACAGTTTGGCTGCTTTGACTAATAAATTCCTGGAAGGCTTGTTGGTAGTCTTCACGAGTTGGGTAGATTTCATGGTGGTCCCAGCCAACGCCAGTAATTATGCTTAGATACGGCTTAAATGCCAGGAAATTATGATCAAACTCGTCAGCTTCATAAACGAAATATTTACTGCCCGGCGCATAGAGACCTAGCCCGCCAAAATTCATTTTGGCACCGACTGAATAACTAATCTTGGCTTCCAGTTGCGTAAACAACCAGATAACCATAGAAGTAGTGGTAGTCTTACCATGCGTACCAGCTACGGCGATTAATTTAAGCTTCTTTTCTTCTAAAATAAAATTTATAAATTCATCGCGTTTACTGGTTTTAATGGATTGATCTTCGCAAAATACCAGTTCCGGCGGCCGGGTATGTTCCATGGTTAGAGCCGAGGAGTAAACAAACCAGTCGATCGGCCGGTGTTTATGGACAATCGCTATCTGATCACGCCTTTGTCCAATGTGGACATCATTGATGCCGTGTTGTTTTAAATAAGTGATGGAATGGGACGGCTGTTTGTCAGAACCCGAGACAGTAAAGCCCGCCTGCTTGGCAATTAGCGCTAGCGGCCCAATCGCCATACCGCCAATTCCGGAAAAATAAACATGCATACTTATAAGTCTAGCATGAGCCTATTACATGCTAAACTAATCTTAAAGGTTACATCGAAATAATGTTTAAAAAACTCGGTCGGCATGCTTGGAAAGTCTTTCGCGGGGTAAAACCACTCTACTTCTTAATAGTTTTCCTGGCGGTTTGCGGCCTAACGATTTATTCCCTGCGGCAAAACAATCTGACAATGGTTAGCTTGCGCACTGCCCTTTACCAAGCCGATAAGAATGATATTAACGTCAGCCAGAAGCTCGACGTCCTGCAGGCTTATGTGACCAGCCACATGAATACTGATCTGTCAACTGGCCCCAACGCCGCTTACCCGCCAATTCAGCTCCAATACACTTACCAGCGCTTGGAAGCTGCCGCCCAACAACAAGTAGCGACCGTTAATTCCAAACTCTATACTGAAGCCGAAACTTATTGCCAGCAGCAAAATCCAGTCGGCTTCTCAGGCCGAACTAGAGTGCCCTGTGTTGAACAATACATCCAGCAAAATGGTGCTAAAGTTTCGCCAATCCCGTCGGCGCTTTATGAATTTGACTTCGTCTCACCAACCTGGTCACCAGACTTGGCTGGTTGGTCGCTGATTTTTAGCATTGTCCTATTCGTGCTGTTTATAGCTTCCTGGTTAACCAAGCGTTGGTCAAAGCAAACTACTTAAATACAACTTTAACTTCTAAATCTTATTGCTAAATATATTATTTAGTGGTGCTACTAGTGCTGGAGCAAGCTGGAGCGGAAGAGTTCTTTTCGTAATTGGCGATGGTTTGGGCAACTTTACCGCTACTTTGGAGATTCTCCCACCAGTTAACGCTGGATCGATTAATTATCATCTGGTTGACCGGTGCGTCAATCTGACAGACTAATGGCTCAAGCGTGATGTTTGACGTTGATGAAGAAGTTGATGGGATGTAGAATACATTGTTCAAAATAACGTAGGTACTGTTTATGGACCTAAGATTACCGAAGTATATTTGATCGCCGCTAGTTGAGCCGCCGACGCTTATGTCAACTGCTTGGTAGTCGTTCTTGTTAATATATTTGTTCTGGTCAGAATTATTGAAAACCAAAACTAATAAGGCTGCCAACAGTAGTACTGCCATACAGACAATACCGACAGCTGCTAACCAGGCCGGACCGGTTGAGATTGTTTTTTTGCTTTTTTCTTCTTTGGCTTTTAAGTGATTACCGGCAGTTGCATTGGCGCCAGAATCAGCCGCTGGTACGTGTGACTGCGCTCCCCTATTTGTAAAATCCATATTATATCCTCTAACCCTTAACCTTTATTATTACTTGATTAGTGTAATACATAAGCATCATCGCTTGCAAGATTATAATTTGCTAAAAATAGGATAGGGCTGTCTGTTTTACAACTATTTATTAGGTAATCTGTAAATTCATATTTTAAGGTGTTAAATTGGCTCTATACGCTGATTTAGGGTTGACAAGTAAAAACCCATAAGAGTATTTTAGGGGTACTACTAATGTAAGAGAGGGAGAAGGTCAGAAATGGCATACAAGCACACAAATTCGAAGGGTGTGACATACTATCTAAACTCGAAAGATGTTACATTACGAGGTGGCAAGCGACAAACTATTTATTATTTCAGTAAGGACCAGCGTCCTGAAGGTTGTGAGTTGCCGGCCGGTTTTATTGTCAATGAGAACCCACGCAACGGTTTCTTGACAGTCAAGCGCAAGAAGTAATCACCCTGAGTAATAATAAAAAACATCCGGTATTAATTTACCGGGTGTTTTTTTATGTCCTGATTGATATAGTAGAATGGTGGCAAAAGAAATCCTATCAGTTAAGGACCTGCGTAAAGTGTATAACGACCGGCCGGTAGTCAATGATATTTCATTTGAGGTGGCCACTGGCGAAATATTCGGCATACTAGGCCCCAACGGCGCCGGCAAAACGACAACTCTGGAAATGATTGAGACGCTACGGCCAATTGATGGCGGCCAGATTAAGTTAGACGGCATTGATGTCGCCAAACACCCCCAAGACATTAGAAAAATGATCGGTGTTCAACTACAAGCTTCGGCCTTCATGGATAAAGTCAAGCTGACTGAACTGCTAGAAATGACCGCGGCGGCATATGGGGAAAGAGTCGACCCGATGGAATTCTTAGCCGACGTCAGCCTTGAGGATAAAGCCGAGAGCTATTTTGAAAAATTATCGGGCGGCCAGCGGCAGCGTTTCAGTATCGCCGCCGCCCTAGTCCATAGCCCGAAAGTCTTTTTTATGGACGAACCGACCACTGGGCTAGACCCGCAAGCCAGGCATAATTTATGGAATTTAATCCGGCAAATCCAGAAAAAAGGCATTACCGTTATATTAACTACGCACTATTTGGAAGAAGCCGAGTTGTTATGCCATCGGGTGGCAATTATGGATGACGGTAAAATTATCGCCCTGGACACGCCTAAAGATCTTATCAGTCAGCTACTGGACCGCGGTTTTAAGAAAACCCAGCGGGTTGAGCAAGCCTCACTGGAAGACGTGTTCATAGATTTAACTGGCAAGGAGCTACGAGATTAAAACCAAGAATCCTTTTTATGCGATCTATGTTTTCGCCAAAATCACTGTCAGGCGCTATTTCCGCGATCGGGTGGCAATATTTTTCACAATTGCCTTCCCGCTAATATTCCTGGTAATTTTTGGCGGCATTTTCGGCAATGCTCACACCTCGTCAGTTAGAATCGCCCTGTTTAACCAATCGCATAGCCAATTCTCGACCCAGTTTGTCAACCAGCTGGAACATAATAAAATATTCAAAATTAAACCTGGCATTACGAGCTTGGCCCAAGCTGACCAGCAATTAAGCCGCGGTGAAATCGACGCCACGATAGTTCTGCCGCCTTCGTTTGGCACAGTTAATAGCACTCACTTACCGAGCGGGCAAATCATCGAGTATTATGATCAAAATAACGTCCAGGTAGCCCAAACCCTCGAATCAATCCTGGACGGCATAACCGCCGGTATTAATGCCAAGTTAGTAGCCACTCCAGTAACGCCCTTTACTGTCAAAACCCAAAGCAATAACCAGGCCGGGCTGACGACTTTTGATTACACCTTCTCCGGGCTACTCGGTTTTACTATCATTGGACTAGGCATATTCGGACCAGTAAATACTTTCCCGGAGCTAAAAAAACAAGGCGTGCTGCGGCGACTTCACGTCTCGCCAATTAGAGTCTGGCAGTACTTCCTGGCTAATGTCATATCCAACTCAATTATCGGTCTAGTGTCTGTAGCCGTAATGTTCGCAGCAGCCGTCATATTCTTTAACTTCCATATGAACGGCAACTATATTAACTTAGCGGTGATTGTAGTGCTGGGCATTTGGACAATCTTCGGTATCGGCCTAGCCATCGGCGGTTGGGCCAAAAATCAAAACCAGGCGGCGCCGCTGGCCAACATTATTGTTTTCCCGTTAATGTTTCTAACCGGGGTATTTTTCCCGACTTACTTAATGCCGCAGTGGCTGCAGCACATTTCAACCTACCTGCCATTAACGCCGGTTATTGACGGCATCCGTATGGTTATTACCGAACATGCCAGTTTAATCACTATTGACCACCAGATAGGCTTAATTGCGCTCTGGGCAGTGATTATCTACGCCATAGCCTTCCGCGTCTTTCGTTGGGAATAAAATTTAGACTTAACTCTCTGCTTTAACTTTAGACGTGCAATACATGCAGCGGGTAGCTAGTTTTGGAATGGGGCTAAGACACTCTGGGCAAGGCCGAGTTGAGCTTGTGATGCCGCGGCGACGCTGGTTGTAAGCGGTAAGTTTGTTAACCGGATTAACTACAAAGAAGAAAATTACAGCCGCAATTATCAGAAATGACATCAGGGCATTTAAAAAATCACCATAAGCAAAAACACTGCCGTGGAGTGCGACCTTCAAGCCTGAGAAATCTTTACCTTTAGTAAATGCCCCAATCAGTGGCGTAATTAAATCCTTGACCATTGTACTAATAACCGTGCCGAATGCACCACCGATGACAACACCGACCGCTAAGTCAATCGCATTGCCCCGGGCAATAAATTTTTTAAAATCTTTTAGCATAGTAAGGCTCCTACCTAATCAATTGGCTGGCTATACAATAACATAACTTTGGAATGTTATTGAGTAGTAATACTAGCAGAGACCTTTTGTTTGCGGGTAGCTAGGGCATATATGCCAAACAGCGCTGCCGTATAGAGTGCGTCGCTTAGGGCGGTGTTGCGGAAAAATGGCAAAGCCATGTTATAGCAGTTTATTAGACCAGCCCAGCTGTGAGCATACATACCGCTACTTAGCCAGACCCCGAAGTTTGTGACTACAAAGAAGAAAATCGACGAACCCACAGTTAGTGTAACCCCCTTAAGTAAATTGGCAGGACGCAGCCACTTATAACTAGCTAGGGCGATAATTAGATAGCAGCCCCAAATTAGCGGCATTAGATCATAAAAACCGATAAATGCGTCAGACAACATCATTGCTCCAAGCGGCACCCAAATAGCGATGCGCTTAGGTAATACTGACCCGCCAAAGATGGATATAGCGGCAATCGGCGCAAAGTTCGCCGGGTGCGGCAAGATACGCAGCACCACGCCTATTGCAATCAGGCTGAGCGCAATTAATATTGGCAAGTATTTTGTTTTCATAATTCCCTACTCTAACTTCCATGTTATTTTATCGCTATTCTTAGTGACGTACGAGCTGGCGCCGACGCTGGCTTCTTTGCCGTTAACAAAAAATGTCCAATACTTCGGGCCGTTACCAGCAATACCGTTAATCGAAGTTACTAAATAACCAAACGAATAGTGTTTGGCCTGGACGGTGGCATATTTTTTAAGCAGCACAAAGGCATTTATGCCAGTCTGCCCATCATAACTTATTTGGCTCAGCTGGTGCTGTGAATTAGTTAGCGTTTGGACATTGCCAGAGTCATTAAGGCTGAGCGCAATCCCCGTGCCAATGCCAGCTCCGATGACCAGAAGCACCGTAAAGGCGATTAAAGTTTTTGATTTTAGAAACTGAGCTACTCGGCTCATAAAAAATCCTCCTTGTCTCAAGACAAAGAGGATGGTGTGATCAAATTGTCACCTAATTCTTGCTCGAGACATACCCGGTTGACGGGTTTCCTGCTGTATCGGACTCTCCTTATTAATTAAGGTAAACCGTTGCGGCACAGTGTCGGCTTTTCACCGACTTCCAACAGATATTAATTTATTAAGGTAAATATAGCATAGCACGAAGGGGCTAAAAATCAGCAATATAATAAACCGAAACTAAATTGAAACATTAATTAACCCGGAAGCTAGTCAGTGCATTAGTGAAAATCGAATAATCCGGATGGACGTTATGATCAATGTAGAGGAAGAAAAAGGAATGCTGGCCAGTGATTGGACCACTCAGCGTTACGGTGTTTATACCCTGCACCGAACTGGTACCAATTGAGTTGTTGTTATAATTACTTAAATTACAAATGAAGTTTATGCCCTGCCACTTAGCAACCTGGTTGGGCAAACTTTGGGCAGCTTGGGCGCTGGTTACCGGCGGTCCAGTAAAGTTAATACAAGCGTCCGATAACTCCCCCAATTGCAAGTGATCGCCAACTACGGTTACCGGCTGTAGGCGGCTAACTGCGGTAGACGGAATAGTGTCGACATATAAGTTTAGAATGCGATTGTCTTCATAGCGTGTTGTGTCCTGCCAGGTATAAACGTTATACGGCTCGTTGGTATGGCTAATAAGTTTCCAGTCATTGGGCAATTGGATGGAAAAGGTTGCTTCATTAAAAGTCTGGACTGTTGGGCTAGCCGCACTAACCGTCGTGGTTTTGGCGCTGGCATTATGAATAATTGTGGTGCCTCTATTGTTTTCAATAAGCCAAGCTGTCGTGGCACTCACTACCAGCAAAACTATAACGACCATAGCTACTGCTCTTTGTCGATAGTTCTGCCAAGGCACCAGTCTACGGCCAAAACGATACATACTACCCTATATTAACACCTTGCATTATACCCTTTAAGGCTAATGCTCTGGCTAGACAATGGATTTACGTAAAATCTTAAGCCGTGGCATAAAGCTTTGCGCTGCGCCACTTAAGTTCAATACGTTAAGGGCACCGATCAGCACCACTAATTGATCGACTTGAGCTTGATCGACTTTTGGGGCTTGCTCAGCTTGATGAAAAAAATATTCGACTTTGTCGACTAGCCATTTTTCATCAGCCGGTAGAATTTGATTAGTCGATAACTTGTTTGGTGCTTGGGCATGCACGACTTCTAGCGACCGGGCACTACGATCGCGTTTCTTTAAATGGCCGCGCTTAATTAGGCTGTTGACATGCAGCGCAACGGTAGCGACTGAGCTATAATTCAGCCCGCTCATAATTTCCCGGTAACTTGGGCTGTAGCTATGCTCAGCAATAAAGGCTTCAATAAAAGTTAGCAATTCGCGCTGTTTTTTGGTGGGTCGGATTGTTGCTTCTGTACTCATTTTGTACCTCTTACTAGGATTGTACACGAAATACAAAAAAGCGGTACCACAGGTAATTCCAGATAGTGAAAAATCCAGATGAGATAAATAACCCAGCATATGGCGTTAGCCCGATGTGTTTAAGACTGGCAACGATTGCGAAATCGATTAGGAAATTAAACGCCGTGATGGCCACATAGCGGCCGGTGACCATTATTTGGTGCTGTCTCAGCTGCGGATTGGCAAATGCCCAGTAGCGTTGGACGAGATAATTTAGCGTCCAACCAACGGCGTCAGCGATCATTTTGGCCCAAAGCCAATTTAAATGGAAGCCGGAATAGCCAATCGCAAAAATAAGATAACCACTCCAAAAATAAACACCGCCGCCAACCAAGTATTTCAAAAACTGCAACCAGATCTTTTTTGAATAGTTAGACTTAGCTAGCATGCTTTTATTTTTTACTGGTTGAGGGAAGCTTAGGTGCCAACATGATTCCGGCTAAACCCCACCATACATAACTTAAACTGTCATCAGTCCAGGCGTAGGAGAACATATTAACGACCGTGATACCGACTAAAGTTGCCAGCAATAACAGGGCTAGACTATCGCGGCGTTTAACCCATAGCTGCTGGCCAACCAGTAAATTTATAGCAATAAATAGTACCACGCCCAGCCAACCGACTTCTTGACCGATCTGTAAGAAATAATTCTCTGCCAAACGAGCCGGGTGGTTGTTATAAACCGACGCCGGGCCAGCCGTACCCGGACCGCGGCCAAAGGGTTGATGTAATACTTCTTTAATCCCCGTTTTTAAATAACTAACATGAGCCTGATCAGAAGATGTTGAGGCAGCTGAGTTTTGATTAGTGTGTAAAATTAAATCTTCAAAGTGGCTATTATGGCGCAAAGCGATAGTTGCTACAGCGCCAATAATAATAACCAGGCCGAGCAGGCCGGCAATGATATAGGCGTATTGCCTTTTCTTCATGCTGATACCAATTACTATCACTAACCCGACCGCCACCACGCTGCCGATCCAGGCGCTGCGCGAATAACTATAAAACAGACAAATTAAACCAGCTACCCCCAGTAGGACAATTCCAAATGATTGTCTGCTCTTTTTGAGTTTTACAG
This sequence comes from uncultured Candidatus Saccharibacteria bacterium, assembly GCA_963749175.1. GTDB lineage: Bacteria > Patescibacteriota > Saccharimonadia > Saccharimonadales > UBA4665 > DATKGQ01. The sequence continues at coordinate 265,793 of CAVVLM010000001.1, read as the reverse complement.
CCAAGGTAGTTAGTCCACTCACGATTATTAGTAAATACGCCCCCAAAGGGTTGGGACCGCGTAGAGTCGAGCTGATTCGCACATAATGGTCGTTCTGATTGACAGTTTGATAAGGCTGGATGGTATTGGGACTATAACCAAAGTGTTTTAGAAAATCTTTTGGCAGGGCAAAATGTTGCAGCAGGCCGAATATAATTACGATTAAGGCCGGACCAAATAATAGTTCTCGCCAATGTGATTTTAGCCACAGGGTTGACGAAGCAGCCACCGCGCAAACCAGGAAGAAAACTAAAAATCGTAAATCAACAATTAAGCCATAACCCAGCGCCTTATGACTGACCTGATGCCCGGCTAAAGCCACTGCTCCGCAAATCAGCGTTAGGGCTATATAGGCCAGTATTAACCAAGCAATCTGCCACTTAAATATTGCCTTACGTAACGCTTGATTGCGAATTAGTAAGATGATAGCGCCTATGCCAGCTAGCACTAGGCAGACTTCATCCCATAGCCTTAGTGCGGTATAGTGCCCCATTAAACTCGACAACCAAACTGTGATAAACGCCTGGAAAGGAACTAGCAGCAATATAATTACGACCAGAGCGGTTAGCCAATTAGTAGTTTTCCAAAGTCGTAAGCTTCTCATAAGTGTTACAATTTATTATACGGAATTGGTTCACAAAAAACTTTTATGAAGAACAATAATTCTCTGATTTATAATGCATTTCTAATAATTGGTGATGCTGTCGCTTTAGTTGTGGCCTTTTTGGGCGCCTTTTTTGTTAGATCGCATCTGATTAATACGCCTGTGGCTCATCCGGTACATGTATCAACCTACATTTTAGTTTTCTCGGCTCTCTTGCCTTTTTGGATATTAACTTTCGCCCTACTAGGTCTTTATAACCATAGCATTTACGAAAAACGCTTTAGTGAAATCGGCCGGTTATTTATCGGTTCATTTATTGGCATGCTGTTCGTGGTGTTTTGGAATTATCTATCACTAAAACCAATCCTGCCATCTAAACTAGTGGTAATCCTCGGGTTCGTCTTTGGTTTTGTAGCTCTAGTTATAGTGCGCAATATTATTCGCTTAGTACAGACATTAATGTTTAGGTTCCGTGTAGGGCTAACTAATGTCGTTATAACCGGGAATACTGCGGTTGCCAGAGAGTTAGTTGAGTCTCTTTATAACAGCCGCCAATCAGGTTATTACATAGTTGGGGTAGTCGGTAGTGAGCGGGCTATTTATGGGCATACTAATATTAAAAATTACCCAGATTTTCGTTCGTTATTACGCGCTGTTCATACCGATAGTTTTGATGCCATTATTCAAACCGAGCTATATGCTGACGAGACTCGCAATCAGGAGATTTTAGAGTTCGCCCAGCGCCATCATATTGCCTATCGGTTTGTGCCTGGCAATACGGAACTGTTTGTCGGCAACATAGACGTTGAGTTATTCCGCTCAGCCATTCCGGTTATTGCCGTCAACGAGACTGCCCTTTTTGGTTGGGGGAGAATTGTTAAGCGGGTTTTTGATTTCTTTGTTAGTTTCATTCTCCTTCTTATTGCCCTGCCGTTTATGTTAATTATCTCTATAGTAATTAAAATATTTAACAGCGGCCCTGTATTTTTAAAGCAAACTCGCCTAACACGTTATGACCATAAATTTACAGTCTATAAATTCCGGACAATTAAAAAAACTTACCACAATTTATCGCCTGAAGCAGCTTTTGTGAAAATGGGTAAACCAGAACTTATATCTGGTTATAGAACAAATGGTGATAAAATTTCCCATGATCCCCGATATAGTAAACTTGGCAATTTCTTACGAGCTACTAGTTTAGATGAGTTACCTCAGCTGTTTAACATTGTTAAGGGAAACATTAGTCTAGTTGGACCTAGAGCATTAGTGCCGGAGGAATTAGCTATTTACCCAAAACGCCACACAATTTTAAGTGTCCGCTCAGGTCTAACCGGATTGGCCCAAGTTTCTGGACGACGTAATATAAGTTTTGAAGAGCGCCGTAAACTAGATTTATTCTACGTCCAAAACTGGAGTTTCTGGCTTGATCTCACAATCCTAGCTAAAACCATCGGCGCCATTATTGATAAACGCGGTGGTGGCCAATGAAAGACTTTGGCAACTTAAAAGTTGCTTTAGTTTGTGATTGGTTAGTGGGAGTTGGCGGTGCTGAACGAGTTTTATTGGCTTTGCATGAGATATTTCCTCAAGCTCCAATCTATACCTCGCAATACGACTCATCGGCGATAGATTGGTTTCATAATGCCGATGTTCGAACTCTATGGCTACAACACTTACCAAAAGGATTAAGAAAATTTCTGCCCGTACTGAGGGCATTTAGTTTCAGCCGGCTTGATCTTAGTGAATATGACTTGGTTATTTCATCCAGCGGGGCTGAGGCAAAAGCAATTAAAACCGACAGCACAACTATACATGTCTGCTACTGTCACTCACCTACTCAATATTACTGGCGAAGATATGAGGAATACCTTAAGGCGCCTGGATTTAAGCGCTTTAATTGGTTAGCAAACATAGGGCTAAAGTTACTTGTTAAGCCAATGCGCCATTGGGATAAAAAAGCTGCCCAGAAGCCAGATTATTTAATTGCCAATTCAACATACTCTCAATCGGAAATTAAACGTTGTTATGGGCGTAAATCAAAAGTCATTCTACCGCCAGTTGATACAGGTCGATTTAAAAACTCTAGACAACCTCGGTCTGGGTTCATAGCCGCCGGGCGACAAACACCATATAAGCGAACTGACTTAGCAGTTGAAGCCTGCACAAAATTAGGCTTAAATTTAATCGTGCTCGGCAATGGTCCTGACCATAAAAGACTACAATCAATAGCTGGTCCCACAATAACTTTTAAAACGGACTTCGATGATCAAGTATTGGCAAGTTATATGGAATCTTCTGAGGCATTTATATTCCCCGTATTAGAAGATTTTGGTATAGTCGCCGTTGAGGCCTTAGCAGCCGGCACTCCAGTTATAGCCTATCAGGCGGGCGGAGCGCTTGATTATATCACCGAGTCAATAACTGGATTATTTTTTCAAAAACAAACTACTGCAAGTTTAGTACAAGCTCTCATGTCATTTAAACCACAGGGATTTGATCATGTTTTCATCAGTCAATACGCTAAACAATTTGATGTAAAGCTCTTCAAAGAGCACTTTATTGAGTATTTAGACACAATTGTTGCAACATAAGTCTATTGTTATAATGAGTTGATAATGAGGTTGTTAGTAACAGGAGGGGCTGGGTTTATTGGCTCCAATTTTGTTCATTATGTCTTTCGTTTACATCATGAATGGCATATCACGGTATTTGATTCGTTAACTTACGCTGGTAACATAAATAATCTCAATGGTTTAGATAATAAACATTTTCAATTTATTAAGGCAGATATATGTGATGAATCTGCTGTTAATAAAGCGGTTAAAAAATGCGACGTTGTCGTGCATTTTGCAGCCGAATCACATGTAGACAATTCATTACGTTCACCATGGCCATTCATAAATACCAATCTAATCGGTACTTATCAATTACTACAAGCAGTCAGAAAATTTGATAAGCGTTTCCACCATATATCAACGGATGAAGTTTATGGCGATCTTGATTTAAATGATCCAAAATTCACCGAACTAACTGCATATAATCCATCTAGTCCTTATTCCGCTACAAAAGCTGGCTCCGATCATTTAGTTCGAGCATGGGTTCGTAGTTTCGGTGTGCAAGCTACCATTTCAAATTGCTCTAATAATTATGGCCCCTTTCAACATGTTGAGAAATTTATACCCCGACAAATAACCAATATTTTGTCAGGGATTGCTCCAAAATTGTATGGCGATGGGAAGAATATCCGTGATTGGATTCATGCAGAAGATCATAGTGCCGCAATTCTTCTTATTATAGAAAAAGGTAAAATTGGTGATACTTACTTAATCGGTGCTAATGGTGAAAAAACTAATAAACAAGTTTTAGAAACCATTCTACGATTAATGAATAAGAACCCCTCCTCTTATGAACTTGTAGCAGACCGCCCAGGACATGATAGGCGTTATGCTATTGATTCCACAAAAATACGGAACGAGCTTCACTGGCGACCAGTTTATAAAAATTTTGAAAAAGGGCTAAGCCAAACCATTAATTGGTATACAAAAAATCAGAGTTGGTGGGGACCAAGCAAAAGTCAAACTGAAGCGAAATATAAAGAGTCAGAATGAAAGGTATTATCCTGGCGGGTGGATCTGGCTCTCGTCTTTACCCAATAACTAAAGGGGTATCCAAACAACTGATGCCGATCTACGACAAACCTATGGTTTATTACCCTCTATCAACACTTATGATGGCTGGCATAAAAGAGATACTGATTATCACTACGCCAGAGGACCAAGAAGCATTTAAACGATTACTTGGTGATGGGGATCAGTTAGGTTGCAAATTCACCTATATTGCTCAGCCAAAACCAGAAGGACTTGCTCAAGCTTTTATTATTGGAGAAGAGTTTATTGGCAACGATAAAGTAGCTCTTATACTAGGAGATAACATCTTTTATGGTCACGGTTTTGGTGATAGTTTAAAGAACTGTACAAACCCAGAGGGTGGTATTGTCTTTGCCTATCCTGTTTCGGATCCAGGAAGATATGGTGTCGTTGAATTTGATGACAAAATGAATGCTATATCAATTGAAGAAAAGCCTAGCGAGCCTAAGTCGAACTTTGCGGTTGTTGGTCTATATTTTTATGACAATAGAGTAGTAGAGATAGCAAAGAATATTAAGCCCAGTGAACGTGGTGAACTAGAAATAACGACTGTTAATGAAGAGTATTTAAAACAGGGTAAATTAAAAGTTGTAACTATGGGTAGAGGCTCAGCTTGGCTAGACACTGGTACCTTTGAATCAATGAACAACGCTTCATTGTTTGTAGAGGTTATTGAGAAAAGAACAGGATATAAAATCGGCTGTATTGAAGAAGCGGCATATTTAGAAGGATATATAACCCAAGAGCAATTAAAAAAACTATCAATGCCACTCGTAAAGTCTGGCTACGGCGAGTACTTACTTAATCTATAAAGTAAGCATTACTGTTAAAAACAATATCGGAATTAGTGTCGCTAAAATAATAAATAGACGCTTATTAAGCATCTTTAATATACTTGCAACCATTAAACTATATTCTAACAGCCCGTAAGTTTATCCACTAGCAGAACCAGTAATAATCCTATTGATCGGTTGGGTCATCCGCGGAGCTATCACCATGGATTATCCATAGAGATTAGCTGAAACACACTTAACGAGACGAGGTAAAATACACGGTTACGATTACTCTTTAAACCTGCTATAGTCTTTAGTAAGTGTATGATTTGATTCGGGTTTTAATAAATGAAACCATGGGTAAATACATACCGTATTGTCTTGGTGATATCTTGTCGAGTATAAATCTGATTAGGGGTTAAACCATGCTTAACATTCCTGTATTTTCAACATTCATAAAAAAACATGATTACTTTTCTAGATTTTTTGTGGTTGGCGTATTGAATACCGGGCTGGATCTGACGCTGTATTTTATATTCGCTGATGCACTATCGATCTACCCAGTAGTTGCTAGCCTTTTGTCGACCGGTATAACGATGTGCCTCAGTTTTTATCTCAATCATACTTTTGTTTTTAAATCTACTAAGGACAAACGCAGTACGGCTATTCGTTTTGTACCTGCAACACTCTTTAACGTATGGGGCGTACAATCATTGGTTATATACATAATCGTTCACGGATTAGCGTCTTCGCATTTTGGTATATCTCATAAATGGATCTTTAATGTAATAGCCAAGCTATGCGGTGTAGGCATATCTTTCATATTAAATTTCATCATGTACCGTTATATTTTCCGTGATAAGAAGACCAAGGAACCGCCGGTAGTATTATGATTCATGGGAAAAAAATCACTCTTTGCCTGCCTTGCCGAAATGAGAGCGCTCATCTAAACGAAGTAATTAAACGAGTACCTGACTACGTTGATGAGGTAATAGTCATCAGCAATAAATCGACGGACAACACTTTTGCTGTAGCTAAGAAAATTGGTGGTAAGGTAAAAGCCATTAAAGACGACCGGACATTAAATGGTATTGGCTATGGCTACGCGCATATGAGCGGCATAATCGCGGCTACAGGAGACATAATTGTAGGTGCCGACGGTGACGCTTCTTACCCAATTAATAATATCGATAAAATTGTGCGCTACTTGCTGAAGAACCGGTTAGATTTTATTTCATGTAGCCGTTATCCGCTCCAAGGCAACACCAAGATTCCATTAAAACTTCGGCTTGGTGTTAGTCTTCTTAATTGGGAAGTTCTATTGCTATACGGCTATAAAATGAACGATATCTTATCTGGTATGTGGGCGTTTCGGCGCGAAGTCAGAGATGAACTTGGGTTGACAATGGGCGACTGGAACTTAAGCCCGCAAATAAAAATTAACGCCCGAAAAAATCCCGTGATTACATTTAAAGAGTACCCGATTATACAACACGTAAGAATGGGGGAGACGAAACAAAATTATTTCAAGACAGGTTATGCTCACGCTTCGTGGATTTTCAAGAACCGGTTTAGCCCCAAGTAAAGTAAAAATATTTTACAGCTGCCGTTAGAAGACTGAAAATTACGAGAGAGACGATAGCGATATTAACTACTCTGCTCGTGCTAGTCCCCTGATTCAGCCTAGGCTTGAATATGCAGCCTAGAGCAATCAAGGTTAATGGGATGTAAAAAATAAAATAGCGGCCCAATAACCCCTGTACGATCATACCGATTGGCCCCTGGGTTGTTCCGACTGGTGTAATAGTCATATAAAAGGTTTCGAATAAAATGAGAATACTGCCAATAGTTATTGCGATTATGGCAAACAATTTCGTCTTACTAATTTTCAACTTTTCCATATTAACTACACCAAGAAACATCGCCGACAAGGAACTAATTATCGCGATACCGGGCGCCAGAATATTGTTATAGCCAAAGCCACCAACGGCCCCAGTTAAATAGTAACCATCTTGGACTAAGAAAGTCCGAAGAAAGACTCTTGCTACAGCAAACGGATGGTCGATGGTATAGTGAACTTGTTGCCTGGGATCTATATAGTTTGCCCAAGGGAACGGCAAGGCTAGCCTCGGGGCATTTGTTAAATATCTGGTTAGATAAGACCAATAAGCAAACAATGCTAAACAAGCTGACAAAGTTAGGTACCTTATATATTTAGCTAGTCTATCAGTCGCATCTAACAGCTGGTTTGGTATGAATAGAATCAGGAAGGAAAATAATATATATGTTGGTTTGATTAGGGGCAATAACAAGATAGAGCTTAGTAATACTATTGTTTCAGCTCTAGTTAAGCGTTCTTTTAGCAACGTCTTCAGGAAAAGTCCACAAACTATAAGTACCACTGCTAAAGTCATGGTATCGGCTGTGATAGTCGACGCTTGGTAAAGCGAAGACGGCAATAGGGCAACTATAAAGACCAGCCACCTGGATTTAAACTTCTGTAAACTCTTCAACAAAAAATAGATACAGACAATATAGAAAATTAGCGCAAATAATCTAGCGGTGTAGATTGACTCAGCCATATTTAGGTTAAGAGCTTCCGACATGCGAAGCCCCAGTACACTGGGGAAATACGCAACCGGAGAGTAGGGAGCTGTATTTGGGAAGGTAGCTAGGTGTTTTGGCCCATTAATTGACAGAGCACCGAGTTTTAAATATCCCTTAAAATCTGTCACCCACTTAACGCCGTTATGGGCACCCGAAATTTGAGAACCGGTCGCAAGATTACCACCCACGAATGACTCCAATTTATAGGCATTGTTTGGTACTAGCCCCCCATAATTGTTACCTGTCCCCGTCGATATGGTGGTGGGCAATATATGGCCCCTGGAAATTTGATAGGCTCTGTCGAAGTGAGTAATTTCATCCTGTCCCCAAAGTAAAGGTGTCCCAAAAACAAATAAAAATCCGAAAAACACAGCAATAAGTACAAACCAGTTATGGGCGTTGCCGTTAGACTCAATAAACTTTTTAATGTCTTTTTTGGGCAACTTCGGTAGTGTCAACATGAAAATCCCATTAGCACTGACTGTACCAAAATATAGCTACTAGTTACAAGTAATAATGGTTAGGTGTACTTTGCGTACACCTAAGCTCACATTTACTAATTTGCAGAGTTATATTAAAATAGTATCTAGTGCTGGGCGAAATAGCATATCATAAACAAAATAGTTAAAAATAAATATATGAGTAAACTGCGACGTAATTTAAGCAAAAATAAGCTTTTAGTAGCTGGTATTGTTGTCTTGGTCTTAATTGGAGTAGCATCACTACTTTTGGTAAGACATAAATCGGCCCCTACTTCAAATCTAAATATAGCCACTCATTCGGTACCGGCCGATAATAATGCCAATAACAGCCGCAAGCAAAGTACTTCACCGGCTACTACTTTAAATAACGGCTCAACTGGCACGAACACCACTAATGCGGCTGGTTCAACTTCTGGCTCATCTTCATCCAGCTCCAGTAGCAATAGCAATGAAACTATTACTGTTACCAGGGCAGCCATCGCAAACAATAGTTTGGAGGTTGGCACTCTAGTTAACGGCGGCACCAGCGGTACCTGTACCCTCAATGTCTCGCAAACCGGTGAGACCACCGTGACGGCCAGCAACCAGGTAACACTGGAAAATAACAGTTACGTTTGCCCGACTTTTATTTTGCCACTCAGTAATTTCCCCAACCAAGGTATTTGGAACGTCTCAGTAACATTAAGTTCAGGCTCATTTAGTACGACCAGTAACTGGACGAATAACCCGGTTGATTTATCGAGTACGTTATGAAAAATCAATTTCGTCATATTGCAACCTTGGCACTAATCTTCGTATTGACAATCATTTTTAGTCTGTTGACCACTACATTACTTACTACTGGTAAATCAATGAAGGTTCAGGCTCAGTCTTCCAGCTTCCAGGCAGGTCATATTATTGACGACAATATCTTTACCAATGATAATTCTTTAACTACCGCCCAGATTCAAACCTTTTTAAATGACATGGTGGGTAGCTGTGATACAAATGGGACACAATCAATAACTTACCATTACAACGCTAGCACCGGACAGGTTAATAATGGTTCAGACCAGCTTGTGACTACTTCACGAGCCACTTACGGCCAGCGTTATGACAATACCAATAACACTAATGTGGCCGGAGCGCCTTACATTTGTATAAATAATTACGTTGAAAACCCCTCAACTCTGCAGAACAACCTGCAAAATCCCAGTGCATCTATATCGGGTGGTGAATCGGCTGCTCAAATTATCTACAATGCCGCTCAACAATACCGAATTAATCCAGAAGTTATACTAACCACCCTACAAAAAGAGCAAGGCCTAGTAACCGACAACTGGCCGTGGTTGAACGAATATCAACATGCCATGGGTTACGCCTGTCCAGATTCTGGAAGCTGTAGCAGTGGCTATGCTGACTTCTACCAACAAGTCGATGGAGCAGCTTGGCAATTTCGCAATTATCTAAATAACCCTGGGGAATATAACTATTGGATCGGGAATAACACAGTTGAATATGCGCCGGGCTGTAGTGGAAGTACTGTTGACATTCAAAACGCTGCCACTGCTGCTTTGTATATATACACTCCCTACCAGCCGAACAGTAATGTGCTGGCTAGCACTAACTCGATTGGCTCATCTTCTGGCCCGGGTCCAGCCATCAGTGATAGTTGTGCTGCTTATGGCAATCGCAACTTCTGGTGGTACTTCAATAGTTGGTTCGGACCTAGCGTTGATACAAACATTTCTTTGGGTGAGGAAAGCGGCACCTACACGATCTATGTGCTATATGATGGCCTGAAGGAAGGCATACCCAGCCCAGATGTATTGAACGCCTGGGGTTTAAATGGTTTACCGGTTACTTCATTGGATCCATCCGTATTCAATGCTATCCCTACAGCCAATACTGTTTTGACACGATATGCCGTTAATGAAGCAACTGGTCAAAACTACTTTGCTGATAACGGCAATGTGTTTTCTGTGTCTTCCAACGACGCTAGTGTTTGGGGGCAATTCCCTGGTGCCGGCGGCGCACAAGTATCTTCTACGCTTGTAAATTTTGCCAATTTTGAGGGGGAAATTAAGCCTTATGTCTATGTTAGCGGTAACCCAACCTATTATGTGGTAGATAACGGCTCACTTCACGCCGTAGCAAGTGGGCAGGCCTACACTTTGTGGGCAGGCCAAAATAATAACCCAATGCAACTATCCTCGGCCTACTTTAACACCATGACCCAAGCTTCGGTTATTAGTAACCCTGAGTTTTCTTATAACAATACAACCTTTATTTTGTCGGATGGTGAGCAATTTTCATTATCAAGCAACATATCCGCTTTATTACCAAGCAACTGGTCGCCTACATCGATCGGACAAGGTTTATACAGTACGTTTTATGGCGATGGCGCGCTTCAGTATATGATTCAAGCCAATAATTCACCGACTGTTTACTTACTGGATGCGGGTAAAGAGCGGGGCATTCCAGATTCCCAAACCTACTATGCCTTTCAGGTAGGTTCCGGCAGTGACATAACCACGGTCTCAAGTGATTTGGTCAACTTTATTCCGGTAGGCAATATAATTGGCAGCAATATAGCCATAATCGATGGCCAGTCATATGTCATCGATAACGGTTTGGACCCAATTCCTTCCAACTTGTCTCTAGCATATAACCCAAATAGTACAGCCATAAGTTTGAGCAACACCTATCAAAGTATTCTGGCCAGTAGTGACCCAACCGCCTCCGCAGTTGTTAAGTCTAGTAGCTCCCCCGCGGTTTACTTTTTAGATAACGGATATAAACTACCATTTACCAACCCAACCGCCCTAAGCACTATAGCTGGAAATACACCAATAACTAACCTTACGGCTGGAGCATTAAGTGCTTTCCCGACCGGTTCAATTATGCAGGACTATATAACCAATGGTTCAACTAACTACCTTGTAGACTCAGGAAACGCCTATGTCGTATCGTCTAATACCGTGGCTAGTGCCTGGAGCCTAGGGACTCCATTAACCCTTAGCAGTACAAGTGTTTCTAATTTCCCTGTTATCGGAACCTTATCACAAAATGTACAAGACCCGGATGGAGACTTTTGCCTGGTTGATAGTGGAGCATTACATTGCGCCGCCACCAGTACAATGGTTACATTGTGGAATCTGACGAATGGTCTTATCCACCCGACTCAAACCTTACTTAATAACCAAAATATTCTGTATGGCAGTTACCTCACCCGTTTTGTTATCGGTCAACCTGGGTCTACTTCAGCAAATACGATTTATACTGTATCAAATGGTTCCTTATATGGTATTCCAACCATGGATGGAGCTATTAATCTTGGCATTAGCGGTAGTCAAGTCCAACTATCACAAACGACTATCAATTCATTATCGGCTGGCCTATGGCAGGGATATTTAGCAACCGACGACTCTGGTAACTTATGGGTACTTGACGGGGGAGTCAAACAACAGGTACCATCTTCTTTGACGTCGGCCTGGGGGAGCGGTATTACGCCGACTGCCCTAGGAAGTGTTTACTTATCAACCTTGCCCACAGGCTTGAATATAAGCAACTCTGTTAGAACTGCCAATAACCCAACTATATACGGACTAAAAAACGGGGAGATATATGGTATCCCATCTGCGCAGGCTTATTCATCATCGGGCCTAGAACCCTATAGCACGGTCAGCCCATCTCTTATAGCCAGTATATCAAGTGGCGGTATATGGAGTAACTAATAACCGCGATGCATCAAATGCCATAGATAATCAGGATCAATAGTTCTATATTTACTCAGTTTATGGCGCTTCCATAAAAATATAGGCACGTACCAAATACTTGCAATGCGGCCTTTTATAACTGCTGGAATGGCTTGGCTTCGATTGGTTCTTTTTAGGTGTTTTATGGCGGCCCTGTCGGCTCTTAGCATTCTAAAAAGAATTGGCCAAAGAGTTTTAGCTGGTAAGTTTTTAATAAGTAGCCCTGTATTATTTCTGAAAGTCATATATAAAGAGAATCTTGGGTCTTTTTTGCTTGAGCTTACTGAACCCATGTGATGTGCCCGAGTCCCTGGCACAACGAAGTTATCCCAACCCATAACCGTAGCTCGAGCCCCTATGTCTACATCTTCTAGATACATAAACATTGTCTCGTCAAAGAAATCCTTAAATGGTTGTGCTTCGACAAAGTTCCTGGTTATCAGCATGGCCGCAGCATTACAGCCAAAAACTTTTTGGGGTGCCACATCGTTGCCGTATGGCAACGGCTGCCGCCATGAGCCTTGGGTTCCCTGCCCAAACTTTGAAATATAGATATGAGTTGAGTCAATTGTGCCTGGATCATAGTAATCAACGGTAATGCTCTGCATTGTCGCAGCATACGGATGTAATTTAGCCGCTGCTATAAGGGTTTGGGTCCAATTAGTATCAAGTCGAGCGTCAGTGTTAAGCAGGACTAGATATTCTATATTACTGTCTTCGAGTGCCCTTGCTATACCAATATTATTGCCGCGAGCAAAGCCGTAATTCTTCGGTTGGGCTAGGACCTCAACGTCCGGGAAGTTTGTCGCTACGAAATCAAGCGTGTTGTCGCTCGATGAATTATCGACTAGGATTATCCTTTTTATGCCGTCATAGGTTTGCCCATGAATTGATTCAATACAGTCTTTTAGTATGCCTTTGTTGTTCCAGGAGACAATAACATAGGCTACGCCTTTATTTAATAGCTTGGGGGGCGAAGACTGCTTGGCGCTCATGGTTTCTTCTCCGTTTGTTCAGCAATTCTGGTGAGAATGTTTATGGCTGAAGCCTCGGGTGTATAAAGTTCGTAATCGCTGCCGATTGGAAAGAGGTTGGGGTTAAAAAGTGTCGCCTGAGGTAAGTCCGGCTTAAGACGAATGGCGTAATTATCGACTGTTACTTCCGTATAGATTACATTGAATTTACCTTCATTTGCACTCTCTTCTGTATAGGCCCTCAACAAACCGGGAATATGGCTGATTTTTTTGTTGGATTCGGTAAACTGGCGTAAAAGACTAGCGGATGTCGCCATGACTGCCCCGGTCAAAGCCTCGACGTTTCTGACCCAGCCTGGGTTGCCAAAGAAAGTTTGATTAGGAAAAGATGGTCGATTCACAAAAAGCGGATGAAGCTGACCGGTGGTGTCACGGACTAAGCCGCAATCCTCGATCATAGATGAGTTTCGTATGACGAGGGGGGCGACTGAGCCAACATGTTTTTGGCAAAGTGGGCCGCAAAGCTGTTCTAGCCAATCTTTCTGCAGCGGTAGCGCGACCTGGCTTATGACAACAACGTAAGCGTTATTAACTGAAGCCATAGCCTTCTCAAAAAAGTCCGGGCCAACGTCAATAGTTGTTACCTTTAGATTGTTTGCTTTAAAGTTTGGTTGGATGCCGCCGGTTGGTACTATCATCTCAACTTGAAGATTATCAAGTGAAGTGCGCTCTATAAGCATGGCGGTATATAGCCGAAGAAAGGCATCTGATGCAAATGGTGTGATAACCAGGCTGACTTTTTGATAGGGCCGAAACTTTAATTCATAGAAGCCCGGACTATCTTTTTTAGGTTTTGCCTCAACAATAAGTCCTTGTCGTTTGAAATGTTCTTCCAGCGACTTTCGCCCGGCGTCCGTGACATTTTTCTTTGATGAAAAATCTTGTGCCGTCGAGTTTTGGGTTGAGCGCCAATGATATAAAACTTTTGGTACATGATAAATTTTTGGTTTTAGATCTGTAACTCGCAATATAAGATCATAATCTTGGGCACCATCTTTTGCTGGATCAAGTAGTCCGGCTTTAAGTAATAATTTTTTTTGAATAACTGTTAAATGGTTTATGTAGTTAACATGTGTCAATAAATCCGGAGACCAATCGGGCTTAAAATGTGGATCAAAGTAGAACTCCCCGTTTTCAGAGATTTTATCCTCATCCGTATACACAACTTCAGCGCCATAATCAATTATCATATGTGCAATCTCGTAAAGAGCAAATGGTTCCAGCACATCATCATGATCAACAAAAGCAATGTAATTACCTTTAGATACCTTAATTCCATAGTTTGTGTTTGTAGAAATGCCTTTGTTCTCAACCTCAAACACTTTTATCCGTTTATCTTTTAAGGCGTAATCATTAATAAAAAGTTTTGTTTTTTGATTAGATGAGGCATTGACTAGGATAAGCTCCCAATTTTGATAAGCTTGTGAAATTATAGAATAGACAAGTTTTTCAATATAGTGTATTGGCGTATTGAAAGCAGGTACTACAATAGAAATTAGTGGTCCACCAGAAGAAATGTCCTTTAATTGCTCCCGAAGAGGTGGGAATTCATTTTGCTGAGAAACCCAAGTATTATAGTAACCGATTATTACTCCAGTGCGTAAATGAAGTAGAACGAGTATTTTTTTAACTATATTTCTTCTTAAAGATCCTACTGGGAATATTATTTTAATAGACTTCTTCATGATCTCTTTTCTAAATTATGCTAATAATAATTGACTGTGCTTAATAAGTATATTCTATCTACAATTAAGTTAAATCTAAAAATTATGTATATTTTTAGATTTCTTTCGTGATCATATATAAAATTGATTGATTCTATTATTAACTGCAATCATCAGATTTTTTAAAGTAAGGTATTCTACCAGCTACAAAATATAAAAGCATCCTCTATTGATTCTTAAAATTGGTTATCAGGAGTACGTTTTCTCTCCATGAATCAAATAGTTTTCTCTCCTTTAGGGAGATTGTTTTTCTGTGTCGCCCAAATGAATATACTGCAGTGGCCTCAACATTATATGGATGTAAGCGTAGATCAAGTGGCCTAAAACCGCCCCTTTTTATGTTGACATTAATTGATCTTCTGGGCTCAATATTGTTAATAATTAACACAAATCGGTATCTTGGTACCAGCTCTTTAAGTATTTTAATAATTTCACCCTTTTCTAGGTGCTGAAGGACATCTTTGATTATTAATAGATCAGCTACTGAGATCTTGTAATATTTATCTGGAGACAATATAAAATTAACATTTTTACTACCGTGAAGTTCTTGGTTTTTAGTGACTAGGTTAGGAACGGTTTCTACTCCAATATATCTGATATCTTTCCAGTTTATATATTTAGAGAACTGCCAATCTCCACATCCAAAATCGACTACAGATTTAATGTTATTGTCTTTCATAAAGTCTTGAAGGAATTTTCTATATCCTCGTGTTACGCTAGGCAATGAACCGTGACCAGATCCAAATCCCCAAGAATTATTCAAGTATATCTCTTCGAATATGTTCATGTTAATTATTCTGGATCTCCTTAGTTATTTAGTTCCTTAGCTATTTTTGGGCCGAAATGTTTTGTCTTTAGAGCGTTTTATAATTTTGTTATTTGTTAGTTTCCTGTTTAAATTATTCTTTATATTTTAATACCCTTCGTTTAGCGCGTAGTGCCAATGATTTTCCTCGTCGCAATGGACTAGTTAATCGCCAGCTAGTAGACGAAATTATTGATTTTTGTTCTTCTAAAATTTTATTTATATTACTTTGTAATTCAGCCATATCCTGTTCTAGTGCTTTACTTTTTGCAAACAAGTCTTCCTGTTGAATATTCAGTTCTTGCTTTTCTTCAATTTCTTTGTTGACTGCACAAATCCATTCAGTAGAAAAAATACTAGCATAAGAATGGCTTTGGTTGTATTTAAGTTGTTTTATTAAATTGTTTAGCTTATGTGTGCTTTGTGATGGGTCAAGCAGATTAATTATGTGTTGCTGAGCATTTTTTGCTAATTGAGAAGCCAATTTATTATTAGAAAGTTTGTCAATCGCATTAGCTAATTCAATTGCGTTACCTGGGGTAAATAGCAAACCAGTAACATTGTCCTTGACTAATTCAAGCGTTCCACCCGAAGAAGTTCCAATTACTGGACATCCAATGATCATTGCTTCGGCTGTGTTGCGCCCAAAAGCCTCATTATTTGAACAAGATAACGCAATATCTGCTTGTCTAATAAATGGATACGGGTTGTTCTGTTTCCCAATTAAGCGAATATTTTTCCTCACATTTAGAGAAGTTATAAGTTTTTTTATATACTTATAGTAATCTGGCTCTATAGCTCCAACTATTACTAGCTCGGCCTTTGCTCCCCTCTTTTTAAGTTCAGCCACTGATTTTATTGCAATATCTTGTCCCTTACTGGGCTGAACGTGACCAACTATGCACAGTTTAACATTAGCAGTTCTACTAAAAATATTAGTAGCATTTGCTTTTGCGCGTTGTATTATGTTTTCAACATCTAGCATGCTGTAGAAAGTATATGAATGCTCATTGGGTGCTATATGCTCATAAACACTACGAACCGCATCAGAACAGCAAATTACTAAGTCAGATTCATTGACAATAAATTTACGTACATCATCAATATTATTTGGAAAAGATAAATGATGGTCAAGATCACCAAATTCATGGATAAACCATATAAGAGGCAACTTCAATGCTTTAGCCGCTGGCAAGCCCCAGGGACAAACAATGGTGTTATTTGCAATTAATTGGACATGAAGTTCTTTTGCAAGTATACAAATTTTTGTTGCTGCCTCCATATTAACTTTATTTATGCTTGCTTGTTGCAATTTTGATGATTGATAATTTACGGGGTGTGCCCAGAAATTAAACGGCAGTATATTGTAACTAATGCCTTTTTCTACTAATAAGTGCTCAATGTCGCCATGGGTGGGCAATACAACATGAGAAAATATATTATTGGCTCGCTGGGTAGTAATATGTTCGACCATCGCTAATTCAGCGCCAGCAATCTCCGCACTATGGCTTACAAATAGAGCAAATCGGTGTTCGTCCCTTGGTACACATAGAATATTGGCATAGCTATTTTCGTCTATATATTCATGCCAATCTGATATATTATCGGTTAATCTAAAAAACATAAATCTATCTTCATTTACAACATATACTTCTTTATCGAAGTCTTTAACTAACATATTTAATAGATCTTTGACTGTCGAGCCTGCATTTTTTAAACATGCTGGGTTAGCTTCTATTAACAATATAATTTTAGGGTTGCGTTTTAGTGTTTCTTTCAGGCCGTTAAGTACATGAAGCTCATGTCCTTCAGTATCAATCTTAATCAAATCGATTTTTATATTTCCAACAATTTTATCAACTCTGCTCATGGTAACTTTTTGTTTTTTAATAGTTTCTGCAAGAGGATGTTTATAAAAACCAGCTGAATCAGAAGCCCAAGGAATATTAAATTCAGACATGCCTTCTTTATCTGAGGCTGCAATTTTATATGCAGAGATATTTTTATTAAGTTTATTGACGGAGATGTTGCTTGTTAATAGATCAAAATTTTCATCTACTGGTTCAAGTGCAATAACTTTACTTCCACATAGTTTAGCTGCGACCAAAGAATAAGCGCCGTAATGTGCGCCAATATCCAATAATGTAGAATCTTTATCTAATAAGTTGCACAATAATCTAATGCTAAAACGTTCATAATCATTTTCTACATAGTGATGGTAATAACGAGGCATAATCCAATATGGCATACCCTCAAATTTAATTCTTATTTTCTTATCTAATTGATAATCATCCTCGGGATCATTCATGATTTTGCAAAATTACTTCGTATGATGGATTGGCTTTAGCCCCTGTAAAAAATTTCTTATCAACATATAGATTAAGTGCTTCGTTCTTCCACGAATAAAACGTTTCAAGATTAGATGAAATAGCATTAACGGATATTTTATAGTCACCTTTCTCGTAAATATTTGGTAGATTAAACACAACTGTGTTTATTATCCCGGGCTTTAGTTCAAAATTTGGATTATGTCCACCCCAATATGAACTTGATGCAGTAACAAACTCACCCTCGGCATTGGACACAATGACACCAGGTATAAATGTAATCGGAGAGCTACTTTTAGAGATAATATTAAATTTTATTGATATATTCTGCATATTTTCTCTAAGTGTTTTTATTGCTTTGCCATTCACATCCTCGAGCCAAAGCTTATCTATAGTCATAACTGTATGGTCAATTTTACATGTAGGTGGCATTCCTAGTGGTATATTATTTTGACCTTCATAACTAACAATATCTGAAACTTCTTCTAAGAATAGTCCTGTATAAGCTTTTGTAACTTTACCTGTGTCGCCAGCTTTAGTAATAACTCCATTCTCAATCATAATTGCTTGGTCACAGTATTTGCGAATACTTTCCATATCATGAGACACAAATACTACTGTTTGGTGTTTGCGTTTTAGGTCTCCGAAGTAAGATAGACATTTACGTTGAAACGCAGCATCTCCAACAGCTAACACTTCATCTATTAGCATAATATCGCTCTTTGCTCGGATGGCAATGGAAAATGCTAGACGAACTTGCATACCAGAAGAATAGTTTTTAAGTTTTTGATCCATGAATCGCTCTAGTTCTGCAAATTCTACAATGTCGTCATACATTAACGTCATTTCTTTGCGACTAAATCCAAGCAATGAACCATTTAGATATACATTTTCTCTGCCTGTCAATTCGTTGTTAAATCCAACTCCTAATTCAATAAAAGGGACTAGGGTCCCATTAGTTAGCACTCTTCCTTTTGTTGGCTGATAGATACCTGCCAATATTTTTAATAAAGTACTCTTTCCGCTGCCATTTCGCCCAACAATTCCAAAAAATTCACCTTTTTTTACTTCAAAACTAATATCTTCTAGGGCTTTTTGTCTTTCAAACAATCTATTACCACCCTTAAAAATATTTATAAATGCTCCTTTAAGAGAAGTTTGTTTTTCGTGGGGCAATTTGAATGTCTTACTTATTCCATCAACTTTAATTGCAATATTGTCCATAATTAAATATCCTCAGCAAATGTTTTTGATTTCTTGCGGAAATAACTAATCCCTATAACTAATACAAATATAAGTATCACAAATGGTAGGGCTCTAATTAAAATTGAATGAGTTGCATCAAATATAGTATAGGTTTGGTGAGTTACAATAACATACCTGGCCGACTGAACAGATTGGGTTAGTGGACTCATAAATATTAATTCCCTAATGATTGGCCAATGAAGTTTGGATATGGGGTAAAGAAGTGGGGTAAGATAAAACAACGCTTGGCAAATAACTTCCCAGATATAACTTATGTCACGGTATTTAACAAAAGCTGCTGATAAAAATAACGCCAAACCTAACGCAAAAACGTATATTTCAAATAAAATCAATGGTAGCCAAAGAATACTAAACGTTAAGCCAACATGATTAAGAATCATAAACACGGCTATTACGACAAGGTTTAAACATAGACTAATAACACCCGATAAGCTACTTGATATAATTATTATCCAGCGCGGAATTTTTATCTTACGGATTAGGTCGCCCCGTGCCACTATTGAACTTAAAGAACCAGAGGTAACTTCAAGGAAGAAATTCCATAAAACTATTCCCACCAATAGATAGACCGCACTATGTGGAACACCATAGTTAACGTGTAAGAATTTAATAAACACGACGAACAAAATTGAAAATAGTAATAGTGGTCTAAGAAGTGACCATGTATATCCCAAAACAGAACCCTGATAACGAAGCTTAAAATCAGTTCGGACTAATTCTGCCAGCAAAACCCGATGTTGCTTCGAGAAGAGACGCTTAAACATATATATAGGTTATTATAGAAGATGAAAGTTCGTAAGTCGATGACAAAGATATCAGTAGTTGTGCCGAATTGGAACGGAATAAAAACAATAGCAAAATGCTTGAATTCTTTGAGTATTCAGACTTTAGTCCCCCAGATAATAGTCGTAGAGAATGGTTCTACCGATGAATCATTGGGGTTTATTAGAGAAAACTATCCCAAAGTTGAACTTATTGTAAATAAGAAAAATCTTGGCTTTGCTGGAGGAGTAAATACTGGCATCCATCGAGCAATTGAAAACAACTATGATTTTGTGGCTTTATTTAATAATGACGCAGTAGCTGATAAAGGTTGGCTCCAAAATTTAGTGAAAATTATAGAAAAAGACGAAAAAATCGGCATTGTTACTTGTAAATTTCTAGACATAGATGCCAATTACATAGATAGTACTGGCGATATATATACTATATGGGGATTGCCCTATCCCAGAGGTAGAGGTGAACCAGTAAGTAATAAATATGATGATCAAACCAATGTCTTCTCGGCTAGTGGTGGCGCCAGTTTATATAGAGTCTCTATGTTAAAAGAAATTGGCTTATTTGATGAAGACTTTTTTGCCTATTACGAGGATGTTGATATTAGCTTCCGGGCTCGACTAGCTGGTTGGAAAGTAGAATATGCACCGAGAGCGATTGCTTATCATCAGATTGGCGCAACCAGCGGTAAAATTAAAGGCTTTACTACTTATCAGACAATGAAAAACCTTCCGATGCTACTATGGAAAAATGTACCTCTAGGTTTATTGCCCAAAATTGTCCCGCGTTTTAGTCTTGCTTACTTTAGTTTTTTGTTTAGTGCTATTAACAGAGGCCAAGGATGGCCGGCCCTAAAGGGACTAATAATGATGTTATGGCTATTACCAAAAACGTTTATTAAACGCACTCATATCCAGCGGTCAAGAAAAGTATCAACGCAGTATATACGCTCAATAATGACGGCTGACCTACCGCCGAACGCAACTAAACTTAGAAAATTAAGATCAATTTTTACGGGTCGCTAATTATAGTTTCAATTAATTAAGCTTTAATATAAATGGTTTGCCTTAGTGTGTTATATTTCAAGATATGAAAATCGTAATTGATGCCAGGGAGCTAAGAACAACTACTGGGCGATATGTCGAGCGTTTACTTTATTACTTACAACGCCTAGATCAAAATAATGACTATGCTATCCTTCTTAAACCTAGTGACTTTGATGGCTGGGAACCGACCAATTCTCGTTTTATTAAAGTTAAGAGTCCTTATAAAGAGTTTACATTTAGCGAACAATTAGGTCTGTTATGGCAAATACACAAATTAAAGCCAGATTTAGTGCATTTTTGTATGGTTCAGCAGCCCCTACTTTGTAGACGACCAGTAGTGACTACTATGCATGATTTGACTACGACTCGATTTCGTAATCCGAGCAAAAACTGGTTAATATTTTCTGTCAAACAACTGGTCTATAAGTTTGTGAATTATTATGTTCCACATAAAAGTCGACACATTTTTACACCAAGCAATTACACAAAAAACGATGTTATAAAGTTTTCACATATTAAACCTGACAAAATTACAGTTACTTATCTAGCAGCCGATAAATTAACCGAGCCTTCTGAGCCATTAACGCAACTACTAAATAAGCAATTTATAATGTACGTCGGTAGACCAACTCCTCACAAAAACTTAGATCGTTTGGTTGAGGCTTTTGTCTCCCTTCACTCAAAATATCCCGATTTACTATTGGCTTTGGTTGGTAAAAATGATGTGCTCTTTGAGCGACTTAAGGACCATGTTAAGAGCATCGGTTGGAAAAACGTTGTCTTTACCGGCTTTGTTACTGACGGCCAGCTACGTTGGCTGTATGACCACTGTAAGCTATATACTTTCCCTAGTTTAAGCGAGGGGTTCGGATTACCCGGCTTAGAAGCTATGGTAGCGGGGGCACCAGTAGTTAGCAGCAATGCCACATGTTTGCCTGAAATTTATGATAAAGCCGCCCATTACTTCGACCCCTATGATGTTTCAGATATTGCCCGGGCCATTAACGACGTGTTGAGCAATCCGCAATTGCGGCAAAAGTTAATTGATGCCGGTAAAAAGCGAGCTACTGAGTTCTCTTGGCAAAGAATGGCCCAACAAACCTTGGATATTTATAACTCTGTTGGCAAGCCATCAATAACTACTAATAGTTAAGGTGATATCCTCGTAAGCTGTCGTGTGAGTTTACATTTTTCCGGGCAGTTAGGAAATCTTGTAGCTGTTCAATGGTAACACTCTTAAAAAGTCCCGGGAGTTCTTTGTTTACTCGCTTAATAGCCCGGTTTATAAATTTAACTCTCTTGATTGACGGGGATGTCCAGACGGTTATTGGGTAGCTATTATCTTCATGATCATAATTACGCGGTTCCTCAAAATAGCGCCGATACTCTGCGGCTTTCTTTTTCAAGGCATTGGAATAGTGCGTTGCCCGGTCAATTTCTAGAAACATCCGCTTGTTATATCTCGGGAAGCTGATGCGGATATACATGTCGGGTTTAAGTACATAACTTTCATACATGCCTCTGTATTCCCGCCAGCAATTTGGTTCGGTCTGGATGGTAATTAGTTTAAAAGCTCCCTGCCGATCCCATTCGTGAAGCATAACGTAAACTTCAGCAATCGTCAGTGTGTGATTGAGCAAATGATGGCTAGTATGAACGTCAAATTGCGGCCGTTTACTCGAGAGATCAACCAGGGTCCGGCCTTTAGGACCAAGCGAATAGACAAATGAGCTCGAGCCGGCCCTAAAACCCCCAATGCTTCGATCTAGCCGTGTTAAATATCTGGTTTTTGCCATGCGCTGCAGCGCATTTCGGCAACTGCGCGCGTTGTTATCGGGCGTCGACGCATAGAAATATAAGCGTTCTATTTGCTTGGCGGTCATGAGGCGGCATTCGAATACGGACTGGATGATGGCGCAGTCGCGGAAAGGCAGTTGGTCATAGTAACCGCTCCTGGCTTTGATACTTAAAATATAATTCATATTATATGAATGTCTAGGAATAAGATTAGGATCATTTATAGAGGGGATCTGGCGTTTTTGGGTTTCCGCGACTGGTGAGTCGATCGGATGGGCGATGCGAAGTGTTGTGCTGCTCTTTTGCATAGTTTAAGCCTCAAAGATTTACAGGCGTTATAACCTATAGCTTACCCACCAATTGCTCGGTTAATATTGTAATAACACACTAAGCTATATTTGTCTAACAAATAGCTGCGATAATTATTCTTCGGCTTTGGGTTTTTTTGTTTTAACTGCTTTACTCTCTTCGACTTCTTCGCTGTTTTTTAAAACAATATGACGGTCTCGGCCCTCGCCAATGGAATCACTGGCAATGCCCATTTCAGCCGCTAGTTTATGGACAATCCGCCGATCAGCAGCGTTCATTGGCCGCAGCTCAAACGGCTTACCGGTATCTTTAACGCTTTTTATCCAGCCTTCGGCGTGGACACTCAATCGGTCAGCCCGCTGTTTTTTATAATCAGCAATATCCACATTAACTCGGTACAGTACATAGCTTTGGTTGCGCAAGGCGTTACTTACCATAAACTGCAGCGCTCGCATAGTGTCGCCGTGTTGGCCGATTAGAAAGCTGTTTAGCCTGGTTGATGGCACGTGCAGCTCAATCACTTCGTCATCGCTCGACGTGGCATAGACATCGGTGTTAAGTCCAAAGAAAGATAATATATCCTCAAGATATTTCTTGGCATACTGAATGGCTTTTTCTATTTCTTCGCTCATAACTATTTCCTCCGCTTTTTATGTGACTTGCGGTTTTTCTTTGGTTTTTGGTTTGGTGTCTGAGCAGCCTCAGACGGTTCGTTAACTATTTCAGCTTCGGCAATTTTATCAAGATCCCGGGCTGGTTTAGTGGCCAGCGCTGGATCCATTTGGGTAGTGTCTTCTTTTAAGGCAATTGATTGCTGGATATAGGCGACCAAGCCGCCGGTTAACCAGTACAGGCTTAAAGCCGATGGGTAGCTGACGGTAAACAAAAATACCATGGCAGGCAGAAAGTAGCGGGTTCCCCGTCCGATGGCGGCGTTTATCTCTGACTGGTCGGCTTGCTGCCCGGCCCCGGCCGATTTTAATATGCTGCGCAGTGTCTTGGATTCTTTGCTGCTGGGCATTAGCTGTTTGCTTTGGTAATACTGCGACAGCGCACTGCCGACAACTATCACCATGGCCGGCCAGTAAACGCCGGCTTTGCCCAAAGCGGCTTGTGACAAATTAACAAAGCCTAGTAAGTTGGCATGGAAGAGATGGATGTTGCCGGTTAATTGTTTCAGCCAAGACAGATGATGCAGCGCCGGATAAGATAGCGTGATAATAGAATGCGGCGTATAAACGACTTTGCGCAGGCCGCTATACAGCCCGATTAGCACAATCAGCTGGATTATCAGGGTGCCGATTGAGCCGAAAGGACTAACTTCGCGCTCTTTATAGAGCTCCATTAACATTAAAGATTCTTTTTGGCGGTTACCCTTAGAAGCCTGTTTAATTTTCTTAATCTCAGGCTGCAGCTCGCGCATCGCTTTGGCTTGGCGCAGTTGCTTTTTAACTAGCGGCCACATTAGCAGTCGGATGACGATCGTAAATATAATCAGCGCCAAGCCGAAATTGTGTCCGGGCAGGACGGCTTCAATCAGCACCAATAAATTGAATATGGGTCGTACTATGACGGTCGTAAACATTTAAGAATCCTTGCCTCCTACTATAGCATGTTGAGCGGCTGGATTGGGCTTTTCTAAGATGTGGGCGTAGCTTAGTTGGTCCTGAACCAGTTTATCTAATTCAGCCTCAGCTAAGTTATTTATTTCATCGCTGTAAACTGTGAAGACTATGTCGTAGGGTTTGGTTATCTGGGATTGGTATTTTCTAATGACTTCATAGAGGCGGCGGCGGATCCGGTTGCGTTTGACGGCCGATTTATGGACTTTGCGGCTGACCACAATGGCAACACGGTGTTTTTTGCGCCGGTCATTGATTAAATACTGCAGCGATATCAGGGTGCCACGAACCCGGTTACCGCTTCGGTAAACCCGCTGTACGCTGCTGAAACTGTGAAATCTATACTCCCGGCTGATCATATATAGCCTTAGGCTGTGCCCCGCTCTTAAAAGAATACAACTAATTCAGCCTTAGTGCTTAAACTTTCAAGCACTAAGTTTTTGGCGGCTTTTGGCGCGGCGTTTGCTCAGCACCCGGCGACCGTTTCGAGAAGACATGCGCTTAAAAAAGCCATGTACTTTCGAGCGGCGACGTTTTTTTGGTTGGTAGGTTCGTTTTGGCATAACTTTGTAACTATAGCAGACAGTCGCATAAAAGTAGTTTAACGTGACCCGCGATTGCCGTTTGTATTCTTTTAGGTCAAATTAACAATATTTACTCACTGATTCTAGCAAGTTTTCCACTAATAGCCAACTATTTTCCACATGTTTTTAAGATACGGCGGAGCTATGTGTATAATTCTCTACCTTGCTCCAAAATTTTCTTTTAGAAAAACCTTAATTAACTAATCTTGTGGAAAAGTCTTGTGAATTTGTATAGTATAAATGCATTGAGGGGAACAAAGAGTAGATGAGAGACAACGATTTATGGCAAGCGGTGCTCGGTGAAATAGAACTGTCAGTTTCGCGCGGCAGTTTTGTCACTTGGTTTAAAAACACCCAGTTGCTTAGGCGAACCGACAGTTTATTAGTCGTCGGGGTCGCCAATGTCTTTATTAAGCACCAGTTGGAAAGTAAATTTAATGACCTGGTTGTTCAAACCCTTGCCAAAAACGGCGTCACCAATGTAACAGTTGAGTATAAAATACACTCTCGCATTGAACCTAAAGTCTTTAGCGAAGATCCAGAATTATTTGTATCCACTCCCTCGGCGGCCAAAAGCCAGGTTAGCAGTCTAACCCACGCTTACCGCCAAGGTTTAAATGAGCGCTATACGTTTGAGAATTTTGTAGTTGGTTCCGGCAATGAATTAGCCCACGCTGCTTGCCAAGCAGTTGCTGCCCAGCCCGGTACTAAATACAACCCGCTATTTTTATATGGCGGCGTGGGAATTGGTAAAACCCACTTAATCCAAGCGGTCGGCAATACGGTGCTGGCCCATAACCGCCATGTCCGAGTAGTGTATGTGTCGACCGAGCAATTCGTCCAGGAATTTGTCGATGCCCTGCGCTTTAAGAAGAATACCGATTTTGCTGACTTTTACCGCGGCGCAGATGTGCTAATTGTTGACGATGTGCAGTTTCTAGCCGGCAAAGAGAAAATCCAGGAAGAATTCTTCCACACTTTCAATGCTCTCCACCAAGCCAATAAGCAAATTATTATTAGCAGCGACAAGCTGCCGCGGGACATCCCAACTCTAGAAGAGCGATTGCGCTCGCGTTTTGTGGGTGGTATGACAATCGATATGCAAACCCCGGATTTTGAGACGCGCTGCGCCATTTTACAAACTAAAGCCCAACAGCACAGCGTGGAGCTGCCGCCGGATGTAGCTGAATTTTTAGCTACCAACATCCAAACCAACATCCGTGAATTGGAAGGCGGACTTAACCAGTTGCTGGCTTTTTGTGAAATGCGTGATCTAACACCAAATCTAGAAATTGTCACTGGGCTGCTGGGGCCGTTAAAGAACCGGCCAAAGCATTTAAGCGCCCGCCAAGTTGTGGAGCGCACGGCTCGCCATTTCCAAATCGGCATGGAAGATATTTTAGGGCCAAAGCGCGATAAAGACATTGTGGTACCACGCCAAGTGGCTATGTATATGCTGCGCAGCGAGCTGCATCTAAGTTTTCCTAAAATTGCTCATGAGCTAGGCCGAAAAGACCACACTACCGCTATCCACTCAGTTGAGAAAATTGAAAAAGAGTCAGCTCTAGATACCAATATCCGCCGGGCGATTACTGAGATTAAGGAGCGGTTATATGCCTAAAAACAGTGCACAGCCTGTGGGGTTAAAGCGCACAAAGTCGCAGTTTATGCACTGCTCAGACTTTCTTAATATGAAGTTGGTCCAAAGATTGTTTAAAAGCAGTTATCTAAGCACAGTCAGCACACAACTTAGCCCCCTATTTTCCACCAGCAAATTTACTTATTTAACAGGTTTAAATTCTGGTTTGTACACATTATCCACTGTACTAACTATAAGAACTATAAAATTTAATTACTTTATTATTAATACTTAGTAGGAGTTTGATTTATGAAACTGCAAGTTACTCAAGAGAACCTCAATAAAGCCCTGACTAGTGTGGCCCGAGTAGCTAGCAGTCGAAGTACCTTGCCAATCCTTGCTAACATCTTAATAAAAACCATTAACAACCGGTTGAGTATTTCTGCTACCAATTTGGATATTGCTATTACCCATTTTATCGGCTCCAAGATTAGCAGCGAAGGAGCAGTAACCATCCCAGCCCGCCTAACCCAGGATTTTATCAGCAGCGTGCCGCCGGGAGTAATTGAGTTGGAACTAGATAACAATAAACTCCACATCACCACCGAGCAGTACAACTCAGTAATTAACGGGATTGCCGCCGATGAGTTTCCGGTGATGCCCGCCATCAAAAGCGGTAAGAGTTGGCAACTGCCAGCGGCTGATCTAAAAAAAGCCCTGCAACAAGTTATTTTTGCCGCCAGCAGCGACAGCACCCGGCCAGTACTAACTGGGTTATATTTTCATAACGTTGATAAAACGCTTTACTTAGCAGCTACTGATAGTTACCGTTTGGCTGAAACCAAACTAGCTGCCGCCACTAAAGAAACCGCATTGTTAATTCCGGCTACTGCCCTGCATGATTTGCTGAGAATTTTGAGCGATGTTGAAGATAATGTTCAAATAACCCACGACGATCAACAAGTATTATTCCAGGCTGGTGATATTGAGCTAGTGGCCCGTTTAATCGAAGGTAAATATCCAGATTATCGCAAGCTAATACCGAAGCGATTCTCAGTTACGGCCACTATCGCTAAAGAGGAGTTTTTAAACATCACCAAAGTATCGAGTTTATTTGCCCGCGAGACAGCCGGCAGCATAACTTTGAAAGTTGACGAAGCCACCCAAACGGTTAATATCCACTCAGTCGCCTCCCAGCTAGGTGAAAACACTGCCAGCGCTAAGGCTGAAATCAACGGCACCGGCAGTATTACTCTAAATTCGCGTTACTTACTTGATGGGCTGCACGCTTTTGACGGCGAACAAATTGCCTTCTGCTTTAATGGCAAACTGGAGCCATCGCTCTTAAAAGATCCCGCCGACAATAGTTATCTGCATATCATTATGCCGCTCAAAAGTTAAAATGAGTGGCAATGATTACCGACATTCATCTGGAAAACTTTCGCTCCTATATTAATGAGTCGTTTGAGTTTACGCCGGGTATAAATATTGTTGTTGGGCCTAATGCCAGCGGTAAAACTAATTTACTGGAAGCCATCCTGTTTAGTTGTCGCGGTGACACTTATCGCACCCATAACAACGGTGAAATTATAAATAGCCAAGCAAGTACCGCCCGGCTGGAAGCCCATGCCGATAAAACCGAAACCCGAATTGCCTATTTAGAGCGCCAAGCCGATTCTGCAACCAAACAATTTAAAATTAATGATCAAAGCTTTAGTCGATTAAGTTTTACTAAACGACTGCCGGTTGTGGTTTTCGAACCTAATAACGTATTAATAATTACCGGCTCACCAGAACTGCGCCGAAACTTTTTAGATGATTTGTTAGAGCAGCTTAAGCCTGGTTACTCTACTCTGCGGCGGCAATACAAGCGGGCTCTAACGCAGCGCAACAATTTGCTAAGGCAAGGC
This sequence comes from uncultured Candidatus Saccharibacteria bacterium, assembly GCA_963749175.1. GTDB lineage: Bacteria > Patescibacteriota > Saccharimonadia > Saccharimonadales > UBA4665 > DATKGQ01. The sequence goes on along the minus strand of CAVVLM010000001.1, from coordinate 237,124 downwards.
GTGCTTGCCGCTAACAAGCAGATATTTGTTTGGAATATCCGCCTAAGTGAGCTAGGCGAACAAATTGCTAAATTCGCTACGAATTAGTGCGCTCTATAAATAAGTCAGCCGAGAGTTTATACCAGCGCCTAACCAAAAGTAAATTAACACTTAAACTTAGTTATAGTAGTTCTATACCAATCAAACAGTATGGATCTAAACTATTCCACCAATTAGAAACACATATTGAGCACGATTTGGAACGCGGTTTTACAAGTTATGGCCCACACCGTGATGATTTTAAACTGCTGCTCAATGGATATGATGTTCTGAATAAAGCTTCCCGTGGTGAAATCCGTAGCTTAATGTTGGTGTTGGATGTTATTCAAACCCAAATCATAGAAGAATGTCGTGGTAAGCGCCCAATTTTACTACTGGATGATGTTTTTAGTGAATTAGATGGCAACCGCCGCAAGTCTTTAACTAATTTCTTGCGTGATTACCAAGTTTTTATTACTACTACCGATGCCGATATAGTATTGCAACAGTTTATTGATGACTGTACGGTTATACCGTTAATTGTGTAATTAAAGCGGTTGGCCAGTAGAGCTGTCAATTAGGCTGTAAGTGCTTAATGATATATTGTTGCTGGTTAACCAGGCTTTGGCGCTGTTAATTGCGGCTTGCTCAGCTGGCGCCCCTTCTAAATTATCCATGGTATTAGGCACATAGGTGAACTCTATATTAGGAGTAGCGGTTGGGTTTGAGGTATTGTACAGCAGCATTAATTCATAATCAGAACCATTATAAGGCAATAAATCAAGCGCTGAAGTTGGTTGGTTTTGATTTGGCTGTTCATTGATAATATTTTTTTGAGCGCTAGCGGGTAATTTATTAAAAGGCACATAAGTTGGCGTAAATCGAAGTTTTAGATTATTAATTTCTGCACCCCTGGTGTCAAAAATAGTAAGTATATTAATGATATAAGGCTTATTGTCAATTGCCGTAAAATTAATAACCAATTTCTTGCCAATTACACTCTCGCTTGAAATGTTGGTTGGAGTGGAAGTGGCCACTAAATTATTAGTTGAAAGGGTTTTGTTAAAATTTAAACTTATTGAATTTTCAGAAGTTGAAACTTCATTTAATGCCGGCGTGGTATTAACTAGATGAAACTGCTCGGCGGAATATATTTTATAACCCATAAACAGCAACCCAAGAGCTATCAGGATTATTACTATAGTCTTGGTTGGTCTTGATATTGAAGTATTATCCATGGTTATTTATCTATTATGTCGACGGGCTTAAATAGCCAACTATGCCGGCGCCGGAACTACTTTCAACTTCCGGGCCCTCGGTATTTACAACACTTGTCGTTGTCGACCATGATTGGTTGGGAGGCTGTTGGTCGCCGCCAATCTCTTTAACTATTGAATTCTGTCCAGAACCAGAAACACCAACCACTACGTTTACATGATCCATAGGAATGTCATCCACCCAAGTGTGGATGGCTAAGTCTCCGGGTTGTGGTGTATAGTCTGGTTGGTAATCGCTGGTAAAGTCGAAATGTTCTCCCCTTTCATCGAAAACTAGGTCATTGTATGTAGTGCCACCAGTGGTCCAGGTTTCATTACGGACGGCGTGATAAGTATAAGAATGGTCTGAAAAGCTAACTGTGGCAGCATTCGGCACCCAGGCAATTTCACCCGGTCCATCAGGGAAATTTAAACCAGCTTTTTGATAGACCCACCCCGCAAAATAGCCACACCATTCTATATCTTGGTCATTAGGATTAGTATCACCGTCATATAAACCAGCTCCCGGTGCGTGCAATTCACCAGTTTGCCAACAACTGGCCTGCTGTTCGGCAATTTCAGCTGCTCTTACCCCAGCAGTCGTTCCTGAAATTGTGCCGTTACATAATTCAGACGCGACCGGTGGACTAGGGGCTGTGCTAGTACAACTTATGGAGCTTCCAGCTGAGGTTATCATATCGTTCAAAGTTAGGGTGAGATATTGAACATAACCAGCAGTGTCATTACCAGCTGCCGCCGGAGCGTATTTGGCTGCAAAATCTTCAAGCGTCGTTATCCCATCGGCTATATAGGTTCCTTGAACTAAACTCTGCTCGTCGTCAGATGCGCTGATACTTGCTAGCCACGAAGGCCATTGGTACCAGTCATATACTCCCGAACCATTACCCGCTGGAGCAGCCACATATGGTTGTCCGGGACCCGCCATTCGGCCAAAAGCATTATATGAACCGGGGGCATAATGAACTGGAGGACCAGGGTTAGCTAACCCGCTCTCGTGCTCACCAATTGCCACTACCAGAAATGGGTTTACGTTTTGGGCAACCGATCCGTCAACAATTGCTGCAGCCATAGCGTTGCCAATAAAAGGTGATGCTGGATTGTTGTTGGCCGTCCAAGTTGCAATGTAGCTAGCCAGGGCAGTTATTAAATCGGACTCATTGTTAATTGTTAAGCCGGTTATTAATAAGCAGGTGTTGCCAGAGCCAGAAGATTGACCAGGGCTAGATGGGACACCAGAAGAATTTGGGTCATAAAAAGGCGTTTGCCCAATGATACTATTAAGGGCGTTGTCGGCCAGTGCAACCTTAGATCCGACACCAAAAATCAATAACATAGCCATAGTAATAAGAAGCAAGCTTCGAGAAACCCTGGTTGTTAACAATTTGTTAAATATGCTATTCATGTTGCCGGCACCAACGTTGATTGTCCCGACGGGTTAGCTATTCCATTTAACAAATCAGCGCCATTACTATAGGTTTTCTCGAGGCGCCATCTAAAAACTAAGTCATTATTATTTTCAAAAGCATCATAACCATAGGTGCTGTCATCTGGTCCCAAATAAGCTTCTGTGCACAATCCACCTATGACATTGCCGTTAGCATCGCGGTCTATTAGGATGTTTGAACCCGACAACAGCTCGCCCATGCTTTTGGTATAACATTGTCCAAATGTATTTTCTATATTAGTTAAGTTAGTCGCATTAGCTGGATTATCTAAAATGAGCTCGTTTTCAGCTGGTTGATAAGACGCAGTATTTTCCATTAGGTTCGTCTCTTGGGTTGTCCAACCCCATTGAACCACCCCATAATTTGACGTATCCGTGGCGCTGGCTGCGATAGCATTTCGGCCAGTTACCGAACCAACAATATTACCCAAAATTCCAATTGGATTGAATACTTTGCTAATGTCGGAGACGAGCGATGAAATTACTGGTCCCTTAACTAAACCGTAAAGATCAAGACCAAAGCGTGACATCAGTGAATTTGGGTTGCTGAAGGCTAGATAGCGCTGGTAAGCGCTTTGGGTTTTGGTCTGGTCAGCAATATACTGATTGTCAGCGATATTACTTTCCGCAACCTGGGTGTTAGTAAGTGGTACGCCATAAAATTCTTGTTGGTTAAACTGGTTGGCGTTGACGTTGCCTCCAGCGTCGGCTTGATTATCAAAATCCGGCCCCTCGCTCAACCCGTTATTTATAAGATTTGCCTTATCAAAAGTTATTAATCGAGCAATTGCCGTCAGCCCAAGCACACCCCCAGCCATTATCAAGCCGGATTTATTAAGGCCAAACACCTCGGCAATTTTATTTCCCCAAGCAATGACCGATTCTTTGGCCTCGTCGCTGACAAATAACTGGACAACTCTGCCGGATATAAGCCCCAGTACGCTATCGGCTCCTCCTTCTACGCCCGCATCTGCGCCTCCGGTTCCAAATAAGGCCAATAACGCTAACGGCATAGAAGCAAGGAAGGCCCATTGGCTAGTTAACTCCGGACAAAAATTTAAAACTGTTTGCACGGGACCAAGATTCAATCCCAGAGCGGTTAAAACGTTAGTCTCGCCACCTGGTGATTGCTGCGGGCTGATATTAGTCATGGTGTTTACTGTGCCGCCACTAGCCCGGATTTCGGCGTTGCTCTGGGTAATATCGCCCAATTTTCTGTCAAGCGCACCTACGGCTACAGCATTTGTGTCGCCGTATTTCTCTTGATCGGCGGCCGACTCAACATAGTAAAAGGTTCTTTGGGCTTCAGTATCTTGCTTGTCAATCGCGCTTGGCGTATTGGGGTTTTCCAGAGAACCGTCATAGATAATACAAAGGGGCACCAATATTCGGACTGGCTCGGCTAATGACTGAAACACGCTTGGAGAAATACTAGACATCATTCGCGTGATGAGGTTGTCGGTAGACGGATCAGCGCCCCCATCTTTAGCAATAGTTTCAGCAGTACTTATATCGTTGGCATCGTTTTCTTCTTGCTGATCGGCCGCTGCCGTGGCGCTATTAATAGCACCAACATCACTTACGGCTGGGGCGTCGCCATTATTTACAGCTTGTAAGGCTTGCGACTCCTCTAACCCATCAGCCTCTATCTGGTTTTTACTGAGAAAATTTGCCAATTCTCCCACTCCCCAGGCTTTCAGGCTAATATTAGCATCAGTTCTTATGGCATTCTCAACTGCCGTTCTGGCTATGATTCCAGGAGAATCATCGCCAAATAAAGTATCTAAAGCTCCAGCCATTTGAGCGGCTGCTTTTGGACCAGCCGCAAAAGTATCAACTGGATGAAGTAAAGTTTGGAAGCGATTAGCATTAACGTTTGTCAGATCAATATCTGTATCACCTATCGTCACGCTCGTAGGCTGCTGTCTGCCGAGTATCCCTGATCGTTGATAGTGAAATTGCACCAAACCCTTGCCGTCGAGTTCTTGAATCATATTATCAGGATTTAAGAGTTTAACTTTAGACCAGACTGAACCATTTTGAAATATACTATTTAAACTGGACTCTTCGGCGTCAGACTCCGCACTATAAGCTAGGGCTTCTGATGTTAATTCCGAATTCTCAACATTAAGCATTCTGGTAGACCTAGCGAACTGATATTCAAGAATATGCTCTGCTAAATCGGGAATTTTAAACAGCCCGATTATAAATATAATGACCATAATTATGGCAAATAGTGATATGCCGCCGATTGCCCCAGCAATAAAAGCAAATTTCTTTTTGGATTTGCTGCCTTTTTTTTGCTTTGCCCGAAATATTTTTCGATCTTCAGCGTGGTAATTAAATTGATTATCTTGGTCTGATGCGCTCTCAGTTGAACTCGTTGGCAAAGCAGCTGATGAATGCTCCAGGTTATTTAGGTCGTTATTGCTAGCGCCCTCAGAGGACGGCTGCCCATTAGATTGGGCGGTTTTTTCACGATTAGCTATATCGTCTTTGGTAGGTTTTCTTCTAGAATCATGAACTTTATTGGGATCTTGATCGTCATAGACATAGACATGTTTTAATCCACCATTAGCATCGTCTTTTTCGGAATCATTATCTTTATAGACAGCCATATAGCTATATTTTACATTGTTGCGCCGGCAGTACCTGGCTGGAGCCGATTATCTAGGTCGATTGTTCCTTGGGGTTGATTAATTTCACCGCTTTGGGTTGTTTGGACAGGTTGGGGGTTAGTAGTGATTAATCCAGTTTCTGTTGGGCTGGCAATAACTTGGATATGGACATGGTTTTGGCCGGCAAAGAATAAGCCTTGTCCGACCGGGAACTGGCTTAAACGCTTCTTTTCCTCATCAGTCAGTTTAAAAACGTCACTTAACATGTCGATTGCAGTTGGTGATTGCTTTAACAGAAACTGCATCGAAGCATTAGCCACGATAGCCCGCCCCATCCGCGATCCCATAAAGTCTTCAACATCTTGGGTAACAGTAGTAATTCCCAGATTATATTTTCTAGCCCGTTTAGCCAGGCTGAATAGGAAATTGGCAGAATCTTCATAGCGCATCAACTGCCAGGCCTCATCAACTACTAACATTCGGCGTTTTTGGTCCATTTTTGTCTGGTTCCAGATGTAATTTAGAACAATATACATTGCTACCGGGCGAAGTTCATCCTCTAGATCGCGCACGTTAAACACCACGAATGGGTTGTTGATTTCAATGTTTGACTGGGTGCTGAAAATTCCCGCAAAGGTACCTGAGGTATATTTACGGATTCGTTGAGCTAGTTGTGGCCCGCTGCCGCCCATGTGTAGCAAGGTGTCGTAAAGATCGCCAATGGTTGGCGGAGGAGCGGTGTGAGTTAGTGGGTCATTTGTAATACCAGATTTGGCGTAAGTATCGATGAGCGCCGCATCAAGATCGGCTTCTTCGGCTGGACTAAGCGCTGGCACCAGAGTAGAATTGCCGCCAATCAACTGGGCTTGGGCGCCGCCCATCATTAGACGGAGCAGACCATGCAGTGTAATTAAATTACTACGCAGGGCATTATCGGCTTCTTCAGTATCAATAACCCTAGGTAAATCAAACGGGTTAATTCGCGTGGTTGAGTTAAGGCTAAGTCGCACATAGGCGCCCGCTACAGCTTCACAAAGGCGCTGGTATTCGTTCTCTGGATCGATAACGAATATTTCAATCCCCATCATCATGCTGCGCAGTGCCTCCAGTTTGACGCTGAAACTTTTACCAGCACCAGATTTGGCGAAGACTACCGAATTACCGTTCTCCAAGCTAAAACGATCAAATATAACCAAACCGGAATTGTGCATATTAACTCCGTATAAAATACCGTGGTCATCAGTCAGATCAGCGCTAGTGAAAGGAAAACTAGTGCTTAACGCACCAGTGCTCATATTACGCCGGATTTGTAGTTGATCGGAAAATTGCGGCACCGTGCTATTCAGGCCCTGTTCTTGTTGTGAGCTTGCCGGTTTTGAATAAACTAACTGCTGTCCAAGCATTGTCTCAACCTTATGCGACACAAATTCCAACTCATCTAGTGACAGACCGTAAACAGTGAAGTATATACCAAGCCGGAAGAACAACTCCTCCCCCACTTGCAATTTATCGCGCATTTCTTCAGCGTCAATTACAGCTGCTTGCTTACCGGGATCGCGTACTCGGCCTTTCTCGGTGTCTAGCATTATGCCGGCTTCCAATTGGGTGACCTTTTTACGCAGGTTTTCTAGAACCACCTGGCTTTCAACTGGATAAATAACCATTGATATATCAATTACCTCGTCGATATTAACCAGTCCGCTCATCCAGCCGGTAAACACCTGTCGGGGATAGCCGTAAACATAGAATGTTCTAGCAAACCGGGTACCGATCCGGAAATAATTTGACAGGAACTCAATCGAACTAGGTGCTATGAAATCCCTTAAGGCAGTTATCCCTTTTTGAAAAGCGGCACTGACTTCTTGTCGTTCCCGATGTTGTTGCATTTGGGCAACCAATACCGGATCAACAGAAGGTTTATTACGCCTTAGTGCCATTATTCAATCTCCTGTTGCAGGTGAGTTTGTGGCGCATAACCCTGGCCTTTGGTTATAACCTCTGCTGTTAGGTCGTTAAAGTTTTTGATTGGTTGGCGGGTGGCAGTGTCTGGGTTGTAAGTATCGTAATATAACTCGATCAGCTCCTGGGTATCGAGGGGTAATCCTTGAATGCCGCATTGCTGGAGAGCAGCCAAGATTGATTGGACCCGGTTGCGCAACTCATTCTTAGCGGTACTAAGTTCGGCTTCATTAACAGTGACATGATGTTCTTGTTTGCTGAATAACTGGGCGATTCCCTTAAATAAGTTTTTACTTTGATCAAATGCCTTTTCGACGTTAATTACCGGGAAATAAGGCACCACAATGTAGAAGCGTTTATCCATAATGTTGGCTTGTTGGCTGAGACCATCAATAAAGTTAATATAGTCATCCATTAGCATGGCCAGCATCATATTATCGTGCTGAACACGGATCCTATCCAGCTTATCAATATAGGGGCGTAAATCTACTCTTTCCGAACGAATAAATATCTGAATTGGGAATACTAGCGAATTAAGAAATCGTTGGTAAACAAATTCAACTGATTCTTGTTCACTGGTGCTCATCAGGTCGAAGTTAATTGACTTTACCATTAAAACCGAGCGGAAAGAACCATCGTTCATAATTACTATGCCGTCACGAATCTCGGCTATTTCTAGGGCGTTCTGAGTGCTGTTGGGGTTAGAGTGAATATGAACAGCTTGGTTTTGCTGTTGGGCTGACATTGGAGCTTGAACGGGATTAATAACTCCAGGTTGAGCGGGATAGGACTGACTGCCCTGAAACGTAGCTGGGGCGCGATCTAAATAAGGATCTGTGCCTGGAATATTTGCTCCCAAAGTAGGATCAACAGTCATATTTTGCATATTCTGGTTTGGATTTTGTTGATTCGGATCCATTATTAAGCCACCCTTGATTTAGAACGTATTGATTTGCTCGAATTAATGTAACGGTACAATAACTTCATCCGGCGGCTGCTGTTTAGATTGTTTCTGATTGGCGAGCCGTTCGATAGTCGCAACATTTAAGTCATCATTACCGGCAAATTCCAGTATAGCAGGATCCTGCTGGGGTGTCATGGCGGGCTTGGTTTGGGGATTAAGGGGTTGGTTGGGTTTCGGTTTTTGCAAGGAAAGTCGTCGCATCTTAGCAAATGCCGGATCAGGGGTTTTATTTTCCCGTAGTTTCATTAAACCGATTTCTTCATTGGCAATACTACTGGGGCTGCCGCTTGGCCCGACGACTTGCGTATCAAACATAGCATTATCGGCCGGTAATTTAGTTGGCGTTGGGTTATTCATAAACCAGTAATCAGGCAATGGTTCATCAGGGTTTGTTTGTGTTGGTTCTGGCTGGGCAGCTATAGCGGGGCTTTTCTGACCATTAAGGGTTTGCAATTGCTGTAATATTTGGCTGTGGTGCATTGAATTAGTGGAAGTAATCATTTGCTGGAAATGCTGTGAGATAGGATTGTTTTCATCAAGAATATCATCTGTCGACTGAACGTCCACAGTTGGTACTTCTTGGGGCAAGTTAGCAATATCAATTAACCGGTCAGAGTCATTTGTGGTCATAATAGGCAAAGGCTGAGAGTATAAGTTTAGATTAACGTTTTTAATTGCCCAGCCTCGACTGTCGATAACATCCGCTAACGCCCTTAATCGGCTTCTAACCTCAATTTGCGATAAGCCGCTAGACCTCGATATGTCTGTATTCTTCGGTGCAGTGATAGTAACTAATTGTTTAGCGCCGCTCTGATCCCAAATCCGCCGGTGCGGTTTTAAGATAAAACGTATTTTGGAAAGCGCCCACACTTCGGTTGGCTGGTTAAGACTCCAGGGCCAACATAAGAAACCGGCTGCTGCGGCAATTGGCAGAAAGAAAACAGCTAAGACCGCAGAATGTTTTATTATTGAAAAGAAACTTAAATATCCAAAAAGCAACGCTATCGCGGCATAGATGAACTGTCTTAATGATAGGGGTCCGATCAGTTTGTCTTCGGCTTCAATGTCTTGGATAACTTTATAGGTTGCCATTACCAAAATAGTATAAACTATACCGTTAAGGTTATTCCAGTAAACAGCCGCATTCAATCAAGTGCGTAGATTATATTTACATAAGCGATTTATAATATAACTTGTGCTGGACGCTTGTATTTACCTACCAAATTGTCGATTAGAATGTTTTCTCCAAGGATTCTTAGAGTGTTTGCCATATGGCGAGGTGTATCTTGGTTGTCGTTGAACTGTTGAGTCCTCTAGTGTGGCTCTGCGTCCTGCTTCGTATGCAGCTCTTGCTTCAAAATTCGCATATTCACTGGCCGACATTTTTTGTCTGGCTAGTTCCCGGAGGCGAAGCTCGTTAGTTCTTAATTGAGCATCGTCGATTCTTTCACCGTAACTTTCGTCTCGCATATGAATCTTGCTTTTCTTTTGGAGAGCGTCTACAACTTTAACAGTTTTAATAGCTCCCAGAAGTCCTTTTTTGCCATAGTGGCCGAAGGTATTAGCTCCGCTCTGAGCCCTAACCATAACTCGGCCCATAAAAGGTCTGATGACTTTGGCTATTTTTTGACGCTCTTTTAGGGTTTTGTTAGTTGGTTCTACGCGCTGGTCACTGTCTGCATGGGCAGAACTTAAATTGTTATTAGATTCAGACTGCTCACTGGTACGATTTTTAAAACGATCTGAAATACGGTTAATTATGGCTAACTGTCCTAGCCTTTGTAATAGCCCGTTTTTAGGGTCTGTTGATTTATCTTCATGGTTGCCAGAGTATAAGTAAATCTCACTATCGGCTACCGGGTTACTAGTTTCAGATTTTACTGTTGTGCCAGGAGGTTGATTTTCCATACTTATATATAAGCATATACTTTATAAATAATCAAGTTATTGCTGTAGGTGCATAAGTAATTTTCGACTTAGTTGTAGATATTTATTAAAGTTAGGGTTTTGGTGGCGGTGGCACAAATGGACTTCTAGACCGTCGCTCAATATATTGAACGGAAGATTCTCTTGGATTACTACCGGCAACTGCCCCAGCTTTAATTTGCAAGTCTAGATTGGTAAATGCCTCCCGCAAATTATCTTGAACTACTGGTTTGCTAAGGGCTTCGTTGGCAATGCCCGCGTTAATGCCAGAACCAGCTGGTGCACCACGTCTCAATTCCACAAAGAACTGAAGGGCATTTAGTCTTCTCTCTTCATCAATCGCACTAGTGGCATTTTTAGTGCTGGCTAATTCCTGAGTGTAAAAATCAACATAATGCTGTGTGGAAATTGGCTTTTGGCGCATTTGGCTGGTAAGGTCAGTAGCATTCCAAGTCTCGAATTCTTTTTTGTAAAGTGGTGCGCCTATATCTGATGCTGGTTTGCTCAAATAGCCCGCTGATTGCTCGGCATTGTGCTCAAAAGTACTTACCAAGTTGCCATAGAGATTAGTGTCAACTCCGACATAGGAATCGCCGCCGGCAATCCGTGTGGCGATCCTACGTACTTCTGTTGAATCCTTAATGCCTAGACCGCCCATTTCGCCGCGGCGATTAAAAGCGGCAATCTGGCCAAGCTGGGTATACATACCGACGGCTTTCCCTCTTTCGATGGCATTCAAATTTTGCTGTAATTCGACATTGGCCTCTGTTGGCGAGTCGCCTTTTCTAATTCTGCTGTCTCGTTTAGCAATAACCGCTGCTTTAGCTGCTTCTGATGACCCAAAATCAGTGGCCATTTGGATTGCAGGGGCATCAAACTGGCCAGAGGCCTGCCAGGCAGCATTACCCTTTAGCCATTCAGTTTCACCCACCATTTTGTTTTGAGTCCTTCTTGCTCGCCCACCAGAACCTGCCCAGCCTCGAGGACCGGCAAATATAGCGCCATAGGTTTTGTTTAATCCTTTTGATAAGGCATTTTCTCCGTTAAACCGTTGATAGCCTCTGTTCTGCTGAATATTTCTTGCCACTGATTCTTTCCGGCGCTTAGATAATCCGCCCTGTATGCCTCGTGAACCTCTTGTAACAACGCCGCCAACTGCCTGCATCATGCCACCAGATAATCGAATAGTTGCTGGCAATAAGAAATATGGCAGATAGATTGCAATGTAGGCAATAATTTTATCCAAAACGCCAGTGTTGCCTCCCGACATGGCTATTTTTGAAAAGACTGAGCCAAGCGCAATAAAAGCTTCGATTAAAGGGAACATTATTAATGCGCCCCAAAAACTATTCCACCATAGCTTCCAAGCTTTTTCAGTGCCAGGCAGTATGTATAAGACTAACGCCAGTGGCGCCAGAATTGCTAGTAAAATTACTACAATTTGTCGAATCACAATAATGACCAGCCCCGTAAACAATGCTAAGGCAGCCATAATACCCAGCGTTAATATACCGAACAATCCTAGCGCCCCGCCTATTCCCAAGCCACCCACCAAAGCCTCGTCGCCACCGGAGAAATTTACGTTCTGTAAATTCCTAAAAGGTTCATAAATAATATAACGGATGCCATCGCCTAAGCCGTTAGATATGCCGATAGCCAGTCCAATCAACGGCCAAGACAACGTTATTAGGATGGCAGCAATGATTAATCTGGGTAAGATTTTTTTTACCGTATAAGCATCAAATGGACCGATTGAGAGAGCTTGGGAGAAAATCATTACCAATGCCACAATAGCCAACAAAGACAGCGATATATCGCGGACGCTATTCCAAGCCTCATACATTGGCTGTCCGGTATTAGAGTTGGGGTTAAAATAGGAGCTGGGAATGGTTAAATAGCTAGTAATAGTGCTGCCGACAGTATTCATAATATCTTGGATACTTGACACAATCGGGCAAACAAACCAACTTATAGGATTAAAAAAAGTCGTACTGCAGACTACTGTCTGCCCCTGGCAAGCTGATGTCTCGTCGCCGGGTGGGCAACTAGTGGTTGTGCCGGGGTCGCCACCGCCTGGAGTTGTGGTACTACCAATCAAAGTAACAGTTTTATTAAATGGATTTGAAGAACTACTATCAAGTGTGTATGTCGTTTGGCCGGTTTCTACTTCATAAGGCACCCCAGCACTATCCTTATAAGGAATGGATAAGGTATAGGTAGTCGGCGTCGCGGTAACGGGCACAACTGCAGTAGCTGTAGTGGTGGAGCCCGTTTGGCCTAAACCACTAAAATTTAATGGGATACCCGAGCCACCGCTTGGAGTTAAAGTTGCTGTTCCGGGACCAATATCATCGGCGATAATTGGCTCAGGTGTACAGGTATTAACAACGTTAGTCGAACAACTAGCTTCTATTAACTGCGCTGTAATTTTAACGGTAATAGATGATTGGCCGGCGATAAGGGTAAGCGCTGGTTTAGTGTTATATATTGAACCCCAGGGTAATTGGCATAAATTAGTAATTTCTCCAAGTGCCGATGATTTACCGTCTGCCGATTTAGCTGTAATAGCTAGTTCATCAGTTTGTGCTGGTGGGTCTGTGCAAGTAAGCACACCGCCTCCAGTACCTGTAATTGCTGGTGACGAATAAGCGTTTGAGCAGTGGGCTCCGTTATAACTAAAAGTTAATGTTTTTGTTAGGTCATCTTGTTGTACGGCAGTGACATGGGTGCTCGAAGTGCCGCCTGTTACATGAACGCAAATTTCAACGGCATGAGCGTTGCTGATTTGGCCGAGAGCGGGTGTTTCGGCGGATATTGGTGTTACTGAGGCGGCTGCTGAAACTGAGGATATCTTAAGAATTAACCCGATAACAATCGCGACAACAAAGATTAGCGCGCCCAATAACTTAAATATTTTTTTATGGTTCATTTATGTCTTAGTTTACACCAAATATCATTCTATCTTAAGCTTGATCGTACAACTTGATTATAAGGGTCAATAAAGTTATAGTAACAGAAAATGACAGTATTAATAAAATACAAAAAAATTATAAGAACTTCCATTGGGCTGCTAATAATACCGCTGATATTCGTGCAGTTCATGGTTCATTTCACGGGTCACGTCAGCGCCGACCAAAATAACGCGGTATGTTATAGCGAAGTTGTAGACTCTAGCACTAATGTAACAACTCTAACAAAGGCTACTTGTCCAACTACTGGATTAAACGTCAACGGCAAAACTTTTACCCTAAACACTAATGACTGCTATTACGTTGACAACAATGTGCAAGTGCCGTCACCCACTCCTGACAATCCTGGTGCCTATGCCACTATCACGGCATATGAGCAGGAAAGCTGTACGACACTGGAATGTCAAAGTGGCTCGATCCCCAGCGGCACAAATTGTTCTCCCTCAGATCCATGCGATCCGTCTAGTCCTAATTCAAACAGTGCTTTATGTTCGACAATTGTTCAAAACTATGTAAATCCAATTATCCTATTTCTTGGCGCAGGCGTGGGGTTAGTCATTATTATTATGATAATTATTGGCGGCATTCAGTATATTACTTCAGGGGGAGATCCCAATCATGTTAATGAAGCTAAAAAGCGTATTGCCAATGCCCTGTTGGCTTTAATTACCTGGATCTTAATATATGCATTTTTGAATTGGATAATGCCTGGAGGACTATCGTTTTAAATGAAAAAAGTTAAGTACATTTTACAAAGCTTGGCAATAATATCCGTAATGTTTATGCTATTTCTGCCACACGCCGTATCTGCGGCCAACGAACCCGCACCCACTCCCGCGGCTGGAACTGTTTGCACCCCTTCAGACTCCACATTCCTTGGTTTAGTACCTTGGTACCATTATCTTAAGAATGACTTCACAGAAACCATAAACCCAGACGGGACATCAAGCTGCGGTTTTCACGCCGACTTAACCGTAAACTTTATCTGTACGACGAAAAATACTACAGTAAAAATTGGTAATACTAAGGAGACCTGCACCACCCAGCAACAAACGGACCACGCAGTAATTAGCGGTGTGAGCGAGAGCGGGTTAGACGCAGTGTGGTTGGTGGGTCTGGCTATATTCGAAGATTTACTTAGAGTCGCCGGTCTGGCAACGGTGGCGTTCGTGATATACGGGGGTTTCCGTTATACGACTAGCTCGGGGTCGCCCGAGCAAACTGGTGCCGCTCTTGGCACAATTATTCACGCATTGGTCGGTTTAACTATTGTCATCATAGCTGCAACCTCAATCGCCTATATCGCTAAGCTATTTTATTAAGTAAAGTAGGATATATGATTCCACGAATCTATACAAATATCGCCCAAGTTGCCAACCCCTTCCCAACAGTTAGTGCTAATGGTAATTTTGTCACAACATTGTTGAATATTGTATTTGGTATCTTTGGCGCCGTAGCACTGTTATTTATTGTCCTCGGCGGATTTCGTTACGTAATATCTTCGGGTGATCCGAAAAATACTGCCAAAGCTAAAAACACTATAATTTACGCACTTATTGGCCTAGTTATAACACTTAGTGCCACGGCCATTGTTAATTTTGTGGCGAAAAAATTATGAAAAAAATTCTTTTAATAGCTGCAACTGCCATAGCCTTGTTATTGCCATTAGCAGTTAAAACGCAGGCAATTTATGCAGTGGATATTAATAGCGGCAGTGGCAATGTTAGTTCAATCTGCAACCAGCCCGGAGCAGCTAGCAGCCCATATTGCCAAGATACCACTAGCCCCACTAATCGGATCTATGGCAAGGACGGGGCCATAGTGATAGCTTCATATATTATTGCCAGCATTGCGGGTGTGGCAGCGGTGATTATGATCGTTATAGGTGGAATTAGGTTTATGGTATCGGGCGGCGATCCCAATTCGGTGGCCTCGGCCCGTAGTTCTATAATTTTTGCAATTGTCGGTTTAATTATAATAGCGGCAGCCGAATCAATATTTCTCTTTGTGATTAATAATATTTAAGCTTATGAATAAACATTTTTTTAATAATCATCCATTAGTCTCCAAAATCATAATTTTATTGTTTGGAGTAATTTTAATTAATGGACTTTCTGTGGGTACACCAGTTAATGCTCAAGCTTCACAAACATCAGTTTGCCAAGGAGTTGATGTTGCCGGAGGAGGCAGCGGGACCGGTTCTGGTTGTTCGAGTAACGGCGAAGATTTAAATAGTGTAATTTCGGATGTATTGAATATTCTTAGTCTAGTTGCCGGTTTCATTGCCGTACTTATGTTAATTATCGGTGGAATCCGATATATTGTCAGCGGCGGTAATGACCAAGCGGTTGCTGGTGCTAAGAATGCCATAATTTATGCTCTAGTTGGATTGGCTATTGTAGCAATGGCTCAGTTCGTTGTTCATATAGTCTTGGGTTCGGTAACAGCGCCAGCTCCAAAGAAAAAATAATAAGGAATATCTTGATTAACTAAGCCAAATAGATTATGGTATAAGGGAAAATGTCTAAAGAAAGGTAATAATAGAATGCTTCGTAAAATTAGAAACTTATTAATAATCCCGTTTGTGATGGGTACGCTAATAGCACCAGCCCTAATGCCAGCTGTTGCACATGCCCAGCAAACTGATCTTAAGACTACAATAGTTAGCAATGAGTGTAGTGGTAGTAATCTAGATCTAAGTGGTGGTGGTAATACTGGTTGTGATAAGTCAACTGGCGGCTTAAATCTTATTTTGTCCAACATAATAAATATATTCTCATTAATCGTTGGAGCCATAGCTGTAATTATGATAATTGTCGGCGGATTCCGTTACGTTATCAGCAGCGGTAATGACCAAGCTGTGTCGGGAGCAAAAAATACAATTATCTTTGCCCTAGTTGGGCTGGTAATCGTGGCTCTGGCTCAGTTCATCGTCCACTTTGTCATAGGTAATATCTAATAAAGATATAAACTTAGCCAAAATTAATGACCCGCCTTAGCGGGTCATTTTATTTAAACTAACTACAGATCAATAGTTATAAATTTAAACTAGGCTATCAAGTTAATTAAATTAGTTCTATTGAATCTGAATTTTCTTAATAGTATCTTGTTTGGCTTTAGTGAAACTAATCGTTAGAACGCCATCAGTCAAGCTAGCTTCGGGGTCATCTTCTTTGACCGGCACGGGTAAAGCTATGCTACGCGAGAATTCTCCCCAATAACATTCTTGGACGAAATAGTTCTCAACATCATCTTCGTTTGCAGAAAGCGTGCCACGGATACTAAGTGTATTGTCAGATATACTAACGTCTAAATCAGTTTTATTGACCCCTGCTGTACGAGCCTTGACGACTAGTTTTTCTCTAGTCTCGTAGACATCAACTGCCAATTGGCCTGGCAATACGTTAGTGCTATCATCCTCATCCCACTCGTCTTGTGCGACAGCCGGTTGGGTTGGATCAGGCGTGGCACCTGTATCATCTCCCAAGAAAGCGGCAGTCAACTCGTCATCTTCCATAAGAAGATCATCATCGCGATTACGTCGCGCCATAGTTGTTACCCTCCACGTGAGTTAATATTTCAGTAGTTGAGTTTTTGTATTAAACACAGTATAACTTAGCCCGCAAATAGCTCGCAACTGTTAAGGGGTTATTTACAACACTTTAAACACAACACATTTCACTAGTGATTAATTGACTGTTATAATTACCCCTGTTCTAGCACACCTATTTTTAGTAATAATCGTTGTGATCATTTATGTTAGACTCACAACAGTACTAAAAGCCAATTTTTGTTGATATATTAGCTAAAGCATGGAAGGGTGTCCGAGTGGTTTAAGGAGACGGTCTTGAAAACCGTTGTAGGGCAACCTATCGTGGGTTCGAATCCCACCCCTTCCGCCAGCGATTTATCTAATATATGCAAAGTAAACCAATAAAATATAAATTCAAGATCCCAGAGGTTGACCGTTCACTTGGTCAATTGGGAATGATTCTTCTTCAGCTTGGCGCCCTAGCTGAAGCTTTATCGAACGAGGACAGATTTTTGGTAGATCATGCCTCGACAAGACCAGAAAACGATGCTGAACATGCCCATATGCTCAGCAGGATCGCCCCAATGGTTGCAATATCTATTTATCCCAAGCTTGATCCAGGCCTAATCTCTTTGTATGCCACGATCCATGATGATGTTGAAGCATATGTAGGTGATACGCCGACACATGAATACAACAAAGAAGTCCTTGAGAATAAGCAAAAGATAGAAAAGGCAGCTATGGTCCAATTACTAAAAGACTTTAAGGATATACCGGAGTACACAAAATTAATTAAGGAATATGAAGAACAAAGAATTCCCGAGGCTAGATTCGTAAGAGCCTTAGATAAATTAATGCCTGTCCTGATGCATTACAACGACAAGGCTGCGTGTTTAAAAAAATATTGGACAAAAGAAGAGTTTTTACATCATGCCAACGCCAAGACAGATCGCTTCAAAGATGATTACCCCGAATTTATTGAACTTTTTACCACAAGGGCGAAATTAATAAAGTATGCGGCAGAAACATTCTACGCATAACAACTTAAACTTAGGGTATTTACACTTAACATATAGTAAAATAAACAAGTCAGGAGAGGTACCCAAGAGGCTGAAGGGGGCAGTTTGCTAAATTGCTAGGGGGGAGTAATCCTCCGCGAGGGTTCGAATCCCTCTCTCTCCGCCATGTTGCATAAGTTGATAGAATGTTGAACTCTGTTTATTACTCTCTGATTAATCAACTTCGGGTCTTTTGGGTTCAATTCTATTGGGCAAAGTCTCTAGCTTGTTTTCTATTTCTGGATTGTCGGGTTTCTTTGCAATAATTTGGTTATTAGTCTTTGGTAGTCTGTGGTATTTCCGAGCTAAGATAATGGTGCAAACACCAAGAGCCAGATAAATCACACCAAATATCCAATAATATTTATCAATTGTATGCGTTACCCTAACGGCGATTGACTGCACATCTGTTTTAATCGTTAAGTTACTAATATTTATCTTAGGCAAAATCTTTTTAGTTACGGCATAATTTACCGACCAACTGTAAATAAGGGTTATTACTCCCATAACTGTTAGAACAATACCTGCCAGACGCAGCCCCTTGCGTCGATTATTACTAATAAATATTACTCCCGAAACCATTAGTACAACCAACAGGCTTAATATTAAAGGCGTTCGCTTTAGCCACTGGTATATCATGGGGGCTTTTTTAAGCTTCCCCGTAAATATCGGCTGGTTCGAACTGCCAGATTTGTTAAGACTATTAGCAGTTATCAAAGTATTCTTCAGGAAGTTCTGGTTATTTACTAGCTGTGCCTGAACGTTTGAAGCAACTAATTCTGGAGTAGTCCCTGCAGGTAAGCAGATGGCACCAAAGACATCAAAGTTGCTGCCTTGACTGTAAATAGCCTCGCTTTGGGCATTTGTGCATCTAGGTAGGGTACTAGCGACTTGTTGAGCATTTTTGGCTACTAAAGATGCAAATTCAGTCTTCTGGCTGCTTAGATCAATTCTAAAGTCCGGCTGACTAACTTTGCCGTTTAACCAATCAAAGGTGCCATCAATAACATTTTCGGTTGATTGCTGGACAAACTGGGGCGAAAGAATAGTTGTAGCGGCAGACTTAACAGTTGAATCCGCCAAAGATACTGAATTATTGTTACTAGCTGAGGTTTTCGCCGCTTGATTTAAAACAGCTGAAACTATGTTTTTATATAGACCACTATCAGCAACTATCTTTTTAATTTGAGTTGGATTACTAAATGTTTTGGTTAGGCCAAAGTCATTGACAGTTAATAAAAGTAAGAACGGTAATAAGATTACCAGCAGGATTACAATCATCCGTCTCAGTATATGCATAAGCAATATTGTAGACTAAAACTTAAAAATCTCTGGTAATGTTTAAGTTTCCAAAGAATAATACAAGTTCTAGACGTATTTGGAGTGCCAGATTTTCTCCTCAACAAATATAGCCTACTGATACAGTGATTGAGCCTTGATTGTAGCCAGTGTACAATAACGCTAGTGAACGATAAGCAAGATACTGACACCACACCACCAGAGACCAATCCAGAATCAACTCAGACCCCAGTAACTGGCTGGCAATTCGTGGCGGATGATCCGAATAGTAAAAAAGCTGGAACAACAGCGACTCCCAACCCAGAACAATCAACCAACCCTTCCAATACCGTTTCTTGGACAGAAGTTGAGTTTGTGGCTCATAAGAAATCGTTGGTTTGGTATATTGGTCTTGGCTTAGCGGCTGCTGTTGTGGCAACGCTGGTTTATATTTATAACCACGACCTTGTTTCGGTAATCGTTATAGTAATTGCTGCTGTATTTTTAGGATTTGTAGCCAATCGTCAGCCTAGAGATCTTGATTATCAGGTAGATGACACCGGTATTAAAATCGGTGAGAAATTTTATACCTATAACAACTTCCGGTCATTCTTTGTTGGCGACGAAGGTTCGATTTCTAGTGTCGTTTTGCAACCGTTGAAGCGTTTTATGCCTTTTATAACTATCTATTACCCATCCGATAAAGAAAAAGCCATACTAGAAGTTTTAAATAAACATTTGCCAGTCGACAACAGCCACCATGATGCCATTGATAGTTTGCTGCGTCGTATACACTACTAATGCCGACTAACCTATTTCTCGATTTGCTGTCTAACCCTAAGATTAATGACATTTTTTTGGTTTTTCGAAAACTTTGGTAGTATCGTAGTAGTTAAGCTATAGCATGAAAAAAAATATTGTCGAAAAAACGATTGAAGCACCTGCCAGAGCACTGGAGTTGGGTCTGGAGGGCGGTGAAAAACTAGTAAAAGAACTGCCCTTTTCCGGCCATCAGCCGCTTAAAAAGGCCAAAGACTACTGGTATTTGCTTGGTCCTGGTTTAACCACTGGAGCTTCCGACGATGATCCGTCAGGAATTGCTACCTATTCCCAAAGCGGCGCTCAATATGGCTTTAACTTGCTGTGGTTAGCGGCTTTCACTTTCCCACTGATGGCTATCATCCAAGAAATGTGTGCCCGGATTGGATTGGTTACTGGTCGCGGTTTAGCTGGCAACATCAGAGTCCACTTTGGCCGGAAAGTTCTTTACATAAGCACCTTGTTTTTGTTTGCAGCTAATACTTTCAATATTGGTGCCGACATCGGGGCGATGTCCAATGCTGTTCAGCTGTTAATGCCCCGCTTAAATTTCACAATGCTAGCGATTGGTTTTATGCTATTAATTCTGCTGTTGCAAATATTCACACCGTATGTCAGGTATGCCAAATATTTAAAATGGTTAGCTTTAGTGCTCTTTGCTTACATCCTGTCGGCCTTTTTGGCGCATCCGGATTGGCATACCGTACTTAAGCACGCAGCACTACCTCACATTACATTTAGCAAGACCCAGTTGCTGTTAATATGTGCCATTCTGGGTACGACAATTACGCCCTATTTGTTTTTCTGGCAGACCTCCCAGGAAGTGGAAGAAGAAATTGCCGTTGGCGAGACAACTATCAAGTCGCGTGCCGGCTCCGAGAAGGCTGATATTAAAAAAATGCGGATCGACGTTTGGTCAGGCATGTTCTTTTCTAACGTAGTTATGTTCTTTATTATCGCTGCTTGTGCCAGCGAACTATATACTCACGGTATAACCAACATCAGTACCGCTGCCCAAGCCGCCCAAGCGCTGCGGCCGTTTGCCGGCAATGCCACTTTTTGGCTGTTTGCCGCGGGTATCATCGGCATGGGATTGTTGGCAATACCGGTAATGGCCGGTGCCAGCGCCTACGCGATTTCAGAAAGCATTGGCAAGCGCCAAGGGCTAAATTCCAAACTAAAACAAGCCTCAGCTTTCTACGGTGTGATCATTATTTCCATGATTCTGGGCTTAATCCTTAATTTCCTAGGATTAAATCCCATCAAAGCTCTAATTTATGCTGCCGTTTTAAATGGTTGCGTGGCACCAATCATTATCGTTTTAGTATTGCTGCTAGCCCGCAGCCAACACGTCATGGGCGATTGGAAAAACGGCAAAGCGGCTGCCGGACTAGGCTGGTTACTGGCCCTGATCATGGCCGTATCGGGAATTGCTGCTATATATTCGCTTTTTCCTTAATGTGATATTTTGCACAAAAATATAGTTCTGTGTTTTTTAAACAAAATAGTTAGTTTATTAACGTAACTATTATCGGCGTTATTTGCTTAGTTTTATATAATTATAATTTTCATAATTTTGATTATTATATCCGTATTTTATTGGCATAATGTAAGATTTCGAACTGATTTTATTGTAAATATAACCATAATCATTTATGCGAGAGATAACTTAGGAGGTGAAGATGTCCGAACAATTTTATCGTTCCAAAAATCAAACACCCACAGACACAGTAATGCTTAAGAATTTTGTGAAGCGTATGCATCGTAAACTAGTTATTAAGCAAGCATTCTACCGGGATGGCGACAGACACCGCTTTTCTAACAACAACTTAACCCTACCTGTAGATTTTTCTTTATGATTTGATAGTGCTCGGCAGGCGTTGTTCGCGCTTTTCGTAGAGTTTGTTGACGCGTACATCTTGTGGCGTTGGTTGGCTTTGGCTAAAGCTTCTTGGCCATAGCTTATAGTGGTGGACAATGGCTGTCTCAAATACTAGCAGTAAAACTTGGACTTGGAGATATATCCAAAACATTAGCCCCAAGACGGTAGAAAGTGTGCCGTAAAACGGGCTTAGGTGGCTTAGCTCATGGGACATAATATAACCGCCCAGTACTTGTAATAGTTGTAAACCGATCGTTGCCAGCAAGGCGCTGATGACGACGGTTTTATTACTTAATCTAGCGGTGGTGCCAATCTTAAACAGGAATGCTAACACGCCGAATAACACTAAAATTGCCAAACCGTCAGCCAATAGTCGAAATGGTAAGCCATGGTCTAAGCTTGTCGCCAAGGTCGACAGGCTGGCGGCCAACAGGATGCCAATACCGCCAATAAAAATTAAATTAAGATTGCGCAGCGTTGATCTGGGTTGCGATAACCGCTTTAAACGCGGCACGAACATAAAGTTATCAAGCGTGTTGCGCCAGGCTCCGGCCACACCCCTGGCGCCATAGATGGCTATCAACAAGCCTATAATTAAAGCCAGCCCAGTCCGGCGAAAGCTATGGATGCTACTCTGCAGTTCGGTGCTCATAGCTGGAAAATAATGGCTGATGGTTGAAACGATCTTCAGCTTTAGCGTTTGGTCATGCCTGAACACCAGCTGCAAGATGGATGTCACTACAATCAGCAGCGGGAAAAGCGCTAAAAAGGCATAATAGGTAATCAAACTTGCTTGGTAGCCGGCATCATCTTCGCCGTATTTTTTGATTACTCCATAACTAAAACCGCTTGTCCGATGTTCGAGTTGGTAGTGGTTTAGGCGTTTGAGTGAAGCTTTAATCATTTAAATTGCTAATACAATATATTTTTTAAGATTATTTTGCTTAAGTTTGTACAAAAGATTACAGCTATTATTCTAGTTGTGCTTAAAATTATAGCTACTCTTATAAGTAAGGCAAGGAGATGAAAATATGGCATCTAATAAACTTTTCTTACATCAACTTGAGGGTATATCAAGCGAGAAATATATGCGGCGAAAAAGATTCATGAAGCGGCTGGTTTCTCAAAAGCGCTATAAACAGCGAGCGAGGGATGGCCTAATGGGTCAAACGTGATAGCCGAGTTGTTTAAAATTTGTTAGAGCGGTGTATTTTGGCGACCAATAACTGGTCGCCAATTTATTATTTGCAAAATATTACTAGCTGTAACAAAGGATAACTTGGTATATTATTGATAAATGCCACGGGGCATTTAATATCAAGAACTAGGAGACAGCGTGTCCGTCAGCGATCGAGCTAATAATTCTTTCATATTTTTCTTGGCACTGTCTAAATTTATAGTTTTTTGGCTGACATCGAATTTAAAAATCACCATTCTTGTCTGTGTTCGAACGGAGTTGAGAATATTTAAGACCCTGGCGTCGATTATCTTACTGTCAATAGGGCGGCAATTGACTAAGATGCAGTCTGGTCACTTGTGGCAATTGAAACTTAACTGTTCATGGTTTGGGTTAAATGTCTGGCCGATACCAGAGCCAATAGCCCGCTGCTTTAACCCGCTTAGTTTCAAAAACTCAGAAGTGACTAGGGAAGCTTTATGTCTAGTATGAATCAAAAATCAAAATCTTTATATCTTAAAGTAGTCAATATTACGGGAAATTATTTAGGGCCGACTGCCGATCGTTTTATTCGTCGCCAAATTGAAAACCATTTGAACAAAGACCCCGAAGAACTAGCCCAAAAAGATTTAAAAGAATTGATTAATTGGATTGAGGTGTCGATGACGGTATTAACGGATGACCATAAGTTAATCCGTGAGTACATGTCTAAGCTGCAGTCGCTCAAGTAATAGTAAGCCGCCATGACCAAAAGCACTCAAGAATTGATCAAAAAACTAGAGATCCAAGCTGCTAGTGCGCTTGAGGATAAAGCCAATACTGAAGCTTTATTCGCCAGCATCGGCGAAGGCGTAATTGCCACTGATACCAAAGGTATGATTATTCGGGTTAACAAACCAGCCTTGGAGATCTTAGGTTATCAGAAGGCCGATCTAATCGGCCATTGGTTCTCGGAAGCAGTAGTCGCGGTTAATGAAGACGGCTCGATTGTTGATAATCAACAGCGGCCAATCGCCAAAGCTTATCTGACCGGTCGGGCAATTACTGAACGGACTTTCTATATGCGCAAAAACGGTACGATTATTCCGGTTTTAATCAATGTTTCACCGGTTTTACTGCACTCCAAGCCAATCGGTGCGATTTCTATTTTTCGCGACACCAGTGACGAGATGCAAAATGACCGGTTGAAAATGGACTTTATCGGTATTGCTTCGCATCAGCTGCGCACCCCGCTGACAGCAGTTGTTACTTATGCCCACATGCTGGAAGAAAACTTTGGCGGCAAATTGAGCGATATCCAGCTGTCGTTTGTCAACGTTATCATCACCGCTAGCCGGCGGATGAACGAGCTGATTAGTACGCTGTTAAATATTACTCGAATCGAAGCCGGCAATATCCGCGTTGAGCCAAGGCTTACCCAAGTTGAGAAAATTATTGAGGAAATAATGGACGAGCTGAAGCCCGAAGCTGAAAGTAAACGTATCAATCTAGACTTAAAAATCATGCCGATATCAGAGCGCATTAAAACTGACAAATTATTAGTTCACGAGGTTTTTGCGAATGTTATTTCAAACGCCATTAAATATACGCCTCCCGGTGGCAAGATATTAGTAACCATTACCGAGCGCTATAACGACGTTGTCATTAGCGTTAAAGACAACGGCTATGGCATCCCCCTAGAAGACCAGCGCTATATTTTTACAAAATTCTTCCGCTCCAGTTCGGCCATGAAGCGTGATGTTAGTGGCACTGGCTTAGGGCTCTATCTGACCAAAGTTCTGGTAGATAATTTAGGTGGTGAAGTCTGGTTCAAAAGTGTCAAGAATAAAGGTACGACCTTTTTTGTATCGTTACCGCGTTCCGGGGTGGAAAGAAAATCAGGCCAGTTTACGTTAGAAAGATAAAAATTATTTAACAGATGGTCTTAAATATTAGAATGTTAACAGATTGTGACAAATCCTACAGCACTAACTAGTTATAGACGCCATAATGCGTGAGTAATAAAGTTAGGCAATAAATGGCAGATATTTTAATAGTTGAAGACGACCGCGATTTAAACAATGCCTATAAACTCATACTCGAAGCGGCAAAGCATAATGTTATATCAGCGTTTGACGGCCGGCAAGCTTTGAGCAAACTTCATAATTTCGAACCGGATTTAATATTATTAGACCTACTTATGCCGATAAAATCTGGCGTCGACTTTCTGCACGATTATGGCGAAACTCATAAGAAAAACCGGGCTCGCATACTGGTCTTTACTAATTTGGAAAATTCTCCGGAAATTGACGAAGCTTTCCGTTTGGGTGCTGATAAATGCGTAATTAAAGCTTGGACAGCTCCACACGGTCTATTGAAAGTGGTTAATGATGTACTCCAGTCTAAACCGAGACTGGCTACATCGTAAGTTTCATTTCGGCTAAGAATTGGTCAGCCAGCAATAGGTTGAGTTTTGAAATATTTATCTGATAAGGATTATGCGCGCGGTAGGAGATAACACCCTGTCGTTTTAAATTACTGAGCTCAATCGCTACCGTCTCGCGGGTTAGACCCGTTAGGTTAGCGAAATCTTGTTGAGTCAGAATAATATTTAGTTTGATTTGGTTAAAATTAAGCGGCGTACCGTGGGCATGAGCAAAATAGTGCAGAGTGTTGATTAATTTGGCGCTGGCCTTAGGTTGAAGCAGTGCGTTTAGTCGTAGAGTTACACCGACATCACGCCGGATAGAGCGTTCCAACTCACCGTGGAGGATGGAAGGGTTACTTAGGATAAATGATAAATAATCTTCTCTAGGTAAACAAAAAACTTCGCATTCCGTGAAAGCCTCGTAATAATACAGAGCGCTGGGAACCTGTTTGAAGAGCCAAGCTTGCGGGAAGATATCGCTAGCAGTACACAAATAGACCAGCTGCTCATCTCCCTTGGAGCTTAAATTATAGGTCTTGACGATTCCCTTCTTAACGACGTAAGCATATTTTGGGACTTCACCTTGAAAAAGCACTACCTCGCCTTTTTTGAAAGTAAGTACTCGGAAATCCTTTAAAAACTTAATCCATAATTGTGCTGATTGTCCATCCATGTTCATATAAGTTTAAAACAGATAGGATTAAATTACGAGTCGAATCATCACAATTTTACCGTAACTAAAGAGGGTGTATCTTAAAACTAAGTTGTGGTTTTTATAATAAATTAATAGGTTAAGATTCAGTTTAAAATTAATCACTACCAACTAGCTTGCCTATCTCGTATTATTAACTCATGAAGAAGCCGATATTGTTTCTTGGTATCATTGGCGGACTGCTTTATAACAACTGGCTTTTAGGTTATTGGTTGAATGATCGAATAACCAGGCTTGGTCTGGCCAGCGATTTGCAGGTCTACAACCAACCCTACGGTTGGCTATTTATTTTGGGCGACGTCTTATCGGGGCTGATGATCGTAATTGTCGCTTATCTAATCTATCAAAAAAAACAGCCGTCAGACTATTGGCTGGAATATTTAGCGATTGGCTATTTTTGCTTTGGCGCATTCACGGCCATCGCCGCCGTACTGCCCATTCACTGTGGCTCCAATTTAACGCAGTGCGGCCTGGGGACCAAACTGAGCTTCGGCCTGCATGACGCTATCGGCGCCATTGCTTCGCTCGGTCAATTTATCAGTTTGCTAGCGGTTTGGAAAATCGGCGTAAAGCTAAAAATGCCTGCAAAATATAATTGGCTGACATTTAGTTTTATGTGTATATGGGGTTTGGCTGGCATAGTCTTTCTAGCTTTTACGTTTAAGAATGTCGAAACTGTTTTAATGCAACATATATTTCTGCTGCTAACGTTCGCCGCCATAATAGTTGCGCCGTTGGGTGTAGTTTTATCCGGAAAATCCTAATAGTTACTATCATTTCGAAGACAACTTACTGCGGCATCAATCAACTTTAAGAGTTATAATTAAACTATAGAAAGGAGATATTTTAGATGAAAGATTATTTTCATGATTTAAAAAACGAAGCGCTGGCAAATACTTTTTTCCGGCGGGTGATTGAAACTGGCGAGTCAATGCAAGTTGTCATCATGAGTATTGAGCCTGGTAGCGAAATCGGTATGGAAGTCCATCCCGACAATGAACAGTTTCTGCTAAATGTGGCTGGCCAAGGCAAAGTCGTTCTAAACGGCGAAGAGGGTGAGTTCAACGAAGGCGACATGGTGCTCGTTCGAGCTGGCGTTCAGCATAATTTTGTTAACGCTGGGAATGAGCCAATGAGGATTATCACTTTGTATTCACCACCACACCATGCCCCGGGTACTGTCCATAAGACTAAAGCAGAAGCTGATGCCAGCGAAGCTGAAGAGTCCTAAATAAAGATTAGAGCCGCTTTCGTTTGGGAAAGCCGACAATACTTCGTTGAGGTTTAAAAATTCCAACGGAATTAGTATTTTCTTGGCTATTATTTATGTCTATTTGTTGATCAGCGGCAGTTGAAGCTGCGAGGCCTGTGGGTTGGTCAATAGGGTCCTTGGGAGTTTCAATTGGTTGAAATACCTCTGCAGCGGGAAGCTGGGCTTCTTGAAATGGTAGCTGGTTATCTATGCTGTGTGTTCTCTCAGACATAACTGCTACCTTAACGTAATTTGTTGTTTAATACAAAGATAAATATTACAGATAGATTAACAATATTTAGAGTGACAAACGCTAATGGATTAATGAGCGCATTAGTCACTAGACTCTTTCAGAAGATAATACTAGCTGTTGTCTAATGGCGCATTCGGCAACTTTTCGGGCTCTGGTCTCTATTTGGTCGTCTCTATATTGCGTTATTTCTTCCTGGACAGATTTGGGCATTTCTATAAACGGAAAGCAGAGGCTCCTTATTAATCGATGCCCAGCGTATTTAACGCTATCTTTAGCTCTTTCAAAATTGCTGGGAATTGCACAGTATGGTGCACCAACGCATTTTTCGCAGAATTTTTCCATCATTATATAAAATTAAGCTTGTGACATCGGCATAATATCCATTGATGAAGCTATGTTTAGCAAACTCTCGATGGTTTCGCCCATAATCTGCTCCCCTAATGTTATAACTAGTTTCTTATAAATTAACTTTCAACACAAGCATAAGCAAAATAATTTATTTCCATTAATAACACCTATTTAGAGCTGTTATATTTTAAATATCAATTTAAAAGGTTTTACCCAGTATAGCGGCAATTGCGCCGGCTCTAAGGCGGATGAATGATTCCTTAGTAATTTGGCCTTCTCGATAAGCCTTAAGGGCTGATAATATAGCCGCTTGGATCTGGCTAACCTGTGCCCGAGCAGATGAACTATCGTAATTTTTAGCAACTCCGTGCGAACTTTCAGATATATATTCTATGGCGTTTGAGCCGTGAGTAATTAAATACGGTCCATGCTCGACACCTTCTTGGATGGGTTCACTGTTTAAATGAAACTCGTTAGAGATTTCCGTTGACATTAACAAATATTATCATAAGCTTGTTTAAAAGTCAATGAAGTGACAATAGCTAAGAGTATAGCTATATTTGCCATATTTTATTTAGCTAGAAGTTAAGGCTTAAAAGCCAGACCGATTAGATAGCCGGCGATAGCGGCACCCATACCAATTATCACCATTTGGATAGCGCTCTTAAGCGGCTTGCCTAGTGTCATCCTGGCTTTATATACGCCAATGCCAGCTAAAATTATCACGGAAATTATAAGTGAGGTAATTAATGCTGCATGAACGCCTAATAATAAAAACGGTATTAGTGGGAGAAAAGCACCGGCAAAGGTCGAAAGACCGACAGTTAGACTGTAGACATGAACGTCGTGTTTAACTATCGGCAGTAACTGGATTTCTTCGCGCATCATCGTGTCTATCCATAGTTTATTGTCTGAAGTTATATGGTTGACGATGTCGTTCAACAACTTATCCTTAAAACCTTTAGCGGCGTAAATATCAACAACGTCTTGCCTTTCCATTTCCGTCAACAGTTTAATGTCTCTGACTTCTTCGGCCCTTTTAGCGGCATAGTGGTCGCGGTCGGCCATTTTGGAGGTGTAAGCCACGGCCGCCATGGATAGGGTTTCGGCAAAGATCGTAGCCAGTGCGCCGGCAATAATAATCTTCGTTGACTTTGTGGCGGCTTCCAGCCCCAGCAATAAACCCAAGATAGTAACCAGGCCGTCTTGACCGCCGAGAATTATATCTGATAACCGGAAACTGTTGGTATGGGTTTTAGCCATTTTTATAAATGCTTAACATCTTTTTTTAGCAGCTCTAAAATGTTGCTCTGGTTTTTCAGTTCCTTCATTTGCTCTTCTTGAAGGTTGGCTAGATAAGTTAGCGTCTTATGGTCAGCTTCGGCTTTGGCATCCTGTTGGCTTTGAATGACATTTTGGCCCACCATGATTACCGGTAACAGCACCAACTGTAGAAAGTTCTGCGATATCCAGGCGATTAGTGATATTAAACTGGCCGAAATCAGCCAATGCGGAAAGATTGTCCACTTTGGAAAAACTAGATGCAGGATAGCCGGCAGCGAAAACAAAGATAATACGGCAAACATATAACCCGTCCACATCGAGCCGACACTTTTGGTAATTTTAACTGCCAGCCGATCATTAAATCTTGAGAACCCCTTAAGGTCCCGTTTGAGCATTTCTTTTGGATGAACAACATTGATATTTGGTTTTTGAATGTCCATATCCCCATAATAACAAACACCCATAAGGAAACGTACTTAAGCTGTGTTTTAAGAATCTAGCTTTGCTTGAGTTGAGGGCTTTTTAGGTTGTCTTAGATAAAGTCTGGCGCCAACAATCAGCATAATGGTTGAGATAATAAGCGGCGTTATGACCGGTCCTATCCAGGTCGCCGGAATTAAAAAATAGACGTCTTTGGTTAGTAAACTGCTAGGCCAGTTATCAACTAGCTTAAGGAAAACATAGTACATAATGTCCCAGCTGGCAAAGCTGATTAAAAACGCTCCTACTCGCTGGCGCTTTGTTTTGCCAGCAATGAACGCCACTGAAACTAGCATTATTAGCGTCGCTAACTCCCGCGTTATTTCAACTGCCGTAATGTGGTTATTAATTAATATCGAATGAAGGGGTGAAACAAAAGTTATAAAACCCAAATTAAGCAAAACTTTATAGCTGGTGATCACGTAGTTGGTGTGAAAATTCAATAAATCCCGAAGATAATAGACTACTGCCGCCTCGACAAAACCAAAAGCACCACCAAAAATAACCAGAAATACTAGATTAACCCGGTCAACATTAGGCTTTAGCTTGAGCATACTCATCCATCAAGTCTACCATTGGTTAACAAAGTGCTCAGTTAAGTAATTCCCAAATCAAAATCACTTAATCTGTGGATTTCGTTTTCGGACTATATCGACATTATGCTCAAGTATTTTAAAAGGATCAGGGTTGCTAATTTCAATCCCTAATCCTGGAGCTGCGTAAATGTATTTAAAAGCGACACATTTTACGTTTGATGTGTAACCGCCCGTGGTATTAAAGACCCAAGGTTCACCGATTACGATAGGTGGTAATTCCTCAGGCATTGCATAACCCGTTAAACTGGCAAAATTGAAGATTATACCTTTAGCCAACCCGAATAAATTACCTTCTTCGGTTGTAAAAAGCACCATATTAGGACTCTCGTCCCAAAATCCTTGAGCCCACTCCAGCGGACTATCATAGCCAAGCTCTAAACAATCACCGGGAATTTGAAATTTTAACGCGCAAGCACCATCGTTGTATTGGATTATAACTGGGTCACGGAATGTTTCTGCGTCTGATTGGATTGGGTAAGTCTCAGCCGTAGTCATAAAAACTTAACTACGATTTTATGGCTAATTTAATATCTATGGATCGGAATAATAATTGAGCTGAGCTATAAAATGGGTAGATAAGTTGCGGCGAGTAAGCTACCAGCCTCGATTTTTCATCCAGCATTTCGGACTCGACGGTTTGGGTATAGTAGTGGTGCAGTATAATTTATTTCCTTTTTTCAAGGTCATGCTAACACGCTGGGCTTACAAACGCAATAAATTGTCGATTTAAAGCTAACTGAGTGACCGCTAAAAGCTATTGCAGAGAAAAAGTACCCGGCTATGCTTAGCAAGCGCTTAGTAGCCGATTATTTAAGCTCATGCTTGATTAAACCAAAACCGCCCATCAATCCGCTATCTTCACCAAATTTACTTAACTGAAGTTTGATCGGCAGCTGGTTGCCTAAACTTAGCAACCAAGCACCATTTTTAACAGCTAAGCCGCCGGCGAAAACAATTGATTGGGGATGACGCCTTTCAATGTAACTGCTCAAATGCTGATTAAATACTTGGCTTACTTTATCCCAATCATCACTTGAGAATGTCTTGGTTGCCTTGCCAAAATTTTTGGCCAAGTTGGCGCCGCCGCAATCGGTTTCCCAATCCTTGAGATATCTATCCCAGGCTATATTTGAAGCTTCGTATTCTTGCTTGGAAGTACTACGTTTAAAGTCGGCTCCACCAATGCCGGTGCCCCATATAATGAAGTGAAAGTCACCGTCAACTTTGCCGTAATAGATTTCTCCAAATCCAGCCGCTATAACATCACCGTTGTAATATACCGGGCAACTTAGTTCCTCGGACAATGGCACTGTTAATGGTCGTCCTGCCCAATCAGCCAAATTATGGGCATAGGCAAGTTGGGTTCTCGGTGGATTTGGCAGGCCAGGCGTACTAATGCCGACAGCTTGTACTGGGTTACCGTTGGCAACTTGCTTAGCAGAACTAATCAGCCGCCGCAAATCTGTTTCGTAATCATGCGTGTTGGGATATCTTATGGGCTGGCTAAGAAAAGCTGGCTGTTCTAAATCAGCTGATCCCACAACACGCGTATTGGTGCCGCCGACATCAATAGATATATACATATTTAAAGGTTATCAGCTAACAGCTATAACTTACCAAAACTTTTTATACGGCTGGTCGGGGTTGAGGCGGCAAATTAAGATTACGGGCGCCGGAATCAACGGTTGAAAGAGTTCGATCTTGAACTAACACATGCAATTTTGTAGCTAAAGCCTCATTGATTACAGTTTTATTGTTACTGTCACCAAGCTGATAGTTAATTTGATTTTTGCCGTCAACATCTAAGATAAAGCTCTTATTTGAATGCGGGTCAACTGAGTATTCGGGGGTGTTGGTTCCTGAAACCCACATATAGGAATCCAGGGCATCTTTCTGTTTATTGTTAAATGTGTCGACTGATTTGGTTATTCGAAATGTAAATTGCGGAACGGCATAGAGTTTATTTTCATTAGTTCCTTTAGGGTAAACGAAGACACTAATTTGCTGCACAGAGTCAGGTTTAGGCAGACCCTTTTTACCCGTAGATGTCGGGCTTTTCGGAAATTCTGAAAGCGATACTTCACCTAGGTGGCCATCTTTAAATCTCAATTTGGCAGTTACGCCAAACTGGCCATTCTTCCACGTAAGCGGTTCGGCTTCGATTTTTGCTACTAATTTATCAAAAGGTTGTACCGCTGTTTGGGGGGCTTCGGCAGTGACTGCGGGATTATTATTTTCAACTTTTGGAATTGGATTGCTTATCCCATGCAGAGCAGTAGCGCCCATCATAACGGCGCCTAAAAGTGAATTTCCGGCTTTCTTGATATTTAGTTCAGGTGATTTATTCATTGTATAGCTAATATTAGCATAAGCTTGTATAAAAGTCAACCTAATGATACTAAGCCCTATGGTATATTCTCATTTCTAGTTCATCTAAGCTAGGGCTAAATTATAATAACTTCCCTGGCTTTATAGAACAGTTAATTATTTTATATTTTCCAGCTACTTTAGATATAGATAATATTTAATTGGACACGTTAATTAATTGAATTGTTAAAAATAAGTTATGACAAGCAGTTATCAAGCATTAACCAAATATAATTAACATAGTAAGATGTAAGCATGAACTTTACGCGCAAAGAAATCTTTTGGAAGTGCTGGATCTGGTCTATGGCTATAGGCATTCTACTGGCCACGGTGTTCTGGATCGCTTCTAGTATAATTGGCTTTTTCAATCAGGAGATTGGGGCAGCAGCCTTTCTTTACTTATTGTTTGGCTTTAGCATTATTGGCAGCTATATTGGCGCGGGCTTTGTTGGCTGGCGCATAACCGATAAATACCACCACCACTTCGTTAAGCAGTTTATCAAAAGGTACGAGGCATATAGCCTTGCTAGCCTGATTATTTTAGCTGGAATAATATTATCGCCAATGCCCTATTTAGGGTTACTTTGGAGCGTGTTGGCGCCTTTTTGTGTGCTGGCAGCGCTTTCCAAATTATCTAGCCTGTTACCTAAAAAAGCTTAAGCTATAGCTAAATCAAGCCATCGAAACCTTAATCCTCCTAATCCAATTCCCTAAATTCGCTACTTTTTTGTAGTGCGCTTAGGGAACTGCAGGGGGAAGAGAATGAAAAAAGGATTGAGGCGAGTGCATAAATGCACACCAGCTTCGACTCTAATGTCATCTCTCCCCCTTGAAAGCTCTCTGTTTGTCGCGCTGCGACCTAGTGGACGCCGCCCCATTGTCCGATAACTTTTCCATGGTTTAGCTCGATGGCATCGTTGAGATTTTTCAATCTCGATTGATCATCAGGGGATGAGTTGTTCAGACGGAAATCTCCGCGGTTGCCGGCGGCGACAACGGGTTGGGGTGAGGTTATTGGGTGTATGAGTCGACGGAAGTCGGCACATTCTACCCATTCGCCATCGTCAGCGCGTTGTTCAAAGCGAAAATCTAAACGGATAAATCCATGATCAAGATCGCAATGCGCTAGACGGTCAGTGCCGAACGTGCCACTAGGCGGATAGAGTCCACTTAACTCGTCGGGGTCGCTGCCTTCCCAAAGTATAGATAGATTGGTGGTGGCAGTTTTGCCAGTA
Organism: uncultured Candidatus Saccharibacteria bacterium; assembly: GCA_963749175.1. Classification (GTDB taxonomy): domain Bacteria; phylum Patescibacteriota; class Saccharimonadia; order Saccharimonadales; family UBA4665; genus DATKGQ01. The sequence continues at coordinate 203,269 of CAVVLM010000001.1, read as the reverse complement.
TCAGACGTAGTTATCTGGACAACACGATAGGTAGTCATCCTGACTGCTCCTTTGGTTGAGTCCTTTACTGAACTAGGGGGGTTATATGATTGGAAATTAGAACACGATTAAACGTATCTTGTACTTGTCTCCAATCATAAAACAGCATTAATATCAGAAAGCTTGTTAAAGTGCCTCGGAGACTAAAAATATCTCGACGAAACAGTAGTATATTACCATAACAATTAAGGAAAGTCAAAGAATTGCAGGATTAAAAAATACCATTTTTAGCATCGAATTATAGCCAAGTTAAATCTAGAATTTTTGGTTAGAAGGCATTACCTGATTTAGCAGTGAGGGGTTAAGGTTGTGTGGATTGTTTGAGGTTACACCTACTAAAATTTGCTCTTGGCCCAATTGAGCACACATGTTACCTTTGGTATTTAGTTCAATCTGTAACTCATAGCCGCTATTGGGCTTTGTGTCTCCAAGAGAAGTCAGCAGTACCGGTTGATAGTGCATATCTTTGGCTAATTCTGAGCTTGGTTCAGATAAAATATCCAATGGCTTAGAGCTGAAGGCATAATAATAGTTGATTTTGTTGTAATTGTTGGTTTTTGATGGAACAGCTGAGGTTTCAATAATTATTGGATAGGCCACAAGACCTTTCTCTATATTTATTACCGTCATGGCGGCACTAGCCGAATTTGCACCCGTTTCGCTAACTGTACTATGGGCATTGCTTTTTAATGAATCAAATAAGCGAATGAGTTGGTTATTAACGGCTTGAGATTGGGTTTCAGGCGTCGGATTTGATGATACAGCTTCATGTACACTATATGCTCCACCTATACCTAAGGCCACTAATGCCAACACAGCTCCACTCAATCTACTGTTGCGGGAGTTTGGGCGCTTTAAGGTTTCGTTAGTATTTGGTTGTTCTTGTCGGTTCATAATTTAGTCCATTTCCATAGTGTTAAGGCTATCTTAATTACTCTTAATACGATTTCTAAAGGCGTAGACGAAAGATGCTAAATTTGGATTATGGGATCGAAGATTTACATATTCTTCAACTGTCATACCATTGATTCGCTTAATTCGATCCTCGACTGGCTCGGTTTCTTCATCCCACAACGGCGAAGGCAAATAGGGCAAGTTATGATTCTTAAGTTCCTCGGCCATTAATTTGACTTCCCTTTTTAATTCTATGCCTTGATGGTCAGGTTCCCGAAAAGCGGTGCTAAGCCAAAATCTACCAATCCTTTGTCTCTGGCTATTAGATTGGTTGGACTTAGAACTATCCCGGTTAGCTATTAATCTGCCAGTAACTTCCCGGTCGCTATACCAAACGGGTATTTCGGAGTTATATCGGCTACCGGACTTAGGGTCGATTTTAACTTTGCCATTCATCCAATAATGACTTTGAATATCTTCGGCATCGGGGAATGCTCTAGCTAAGATTTTATGAGCCATTTCCAAGGTGTCACCGGAAACACGGATTTCATCTACCAGCATTACCTTCTTGCCAGTTAACATTGTGTCAGCAGAATCTTGGGGGAGTATTGGTTTAAATACTGCTCGGAGTTCGTCAACCCTTTCCTGGGGTAATAACTCAATGCTGATCCCCTGGTCCTCTGATCTGCCCAATATAACGCCCCATTGTTCACGATCGATATTTAAAAATTTTATTTCTGGAGGTGGAGGAGTACTGCCATCGGCTAGTTTTGGCCCCAAAGTATCCCATAATTCACTTACCATCCAAGCTACTGGTCGGGCTGATTTATCTAAAAATATAGCTACATCTGTATGTTGGGTAGCCATTTCTTGGATTAGACTGTCGGTTAAGGATATATATTCTGCCCGCAATTCAGGCGTCAGCAAGATCTGATAGTCGTGATCTTGGGCTTCTGGGTGATTTGGAATAGATTCTAGAGATTGGAGCTTTTCCATATATTAATTTAAGCATAAGCTAGTAAAATAGTCAATATAGTGATATTTAACTTTATATGCGAGGTATTTGCCTTTTTTAGCCTGAGACAAGATGTTAAATAGATCAAGTAATCAGCCAGATCATAGCAATAATGAGCTTAATTATGTCGGAAAAACACTAAAGAAGTAGAAGATCTAAGTTTAGCTTGTGACTTGCTGGCTCGCGGTAATATGTAAAGCGTCAAGATGAGAGCAAATAAAACTGCAAAACCGCACATGATACTGGGTATACCGCGCCTAGTTGACGGTTTGATGCTGTTGGCTAAGGCCGTTGGGACTAAAAAGATCAGATAACCTATTATCAGAGCTTGCACAGTTCTTAACCGGGCTATAAACTTTTTACCTCTATTCTTTAATTCATTGGCCCATTTTACGGCTAAGCCTATTGCTGTAAAAAGCCAGCCATAATAATAAACTCCATAAGCTAGGGCTGGACCGGCTCCCATTTGAAAAATAACATAATTACCGGTGCACTGATAGCTGATAAAAGCGGCATGATAGGTTAAGAAGTAACCTACAAATCCAGCCATTGTCATATAAGCGGAGAAAATTAATCGACGAGCCGGCTTATTCGCCAGAACGTGTAAGATGTGCAACCCAAGCGGTGGCAAAATAGTAATAGCCACATAACCCAGTCTTGACCATTCCTCGGCGCTTAATCCGTAGCCGGTACAAACATGATATTCACAGAGCTGAAAGGTGCCAAGAGCTGCTAAACACAGTAATACCAGGCGCATTAGCTCTGTAATTTTATAGCGCCACAGGGTATAGACAAATAAGGTAGACTCAACCACGAGCGTAGCGACCATTACTGGCGGGGAGAAACAGTTAAGTTGAGTATTATCTCGTTTTCTCATCCGTTGAATTATACCAAAGTAAAATACTTATGCTTTAAAACACCATTAAAATTAGTTAACTAAATTATTTTAATTCGCTGTAGGCTGCTTGTAGATAAAGTTCTAAAGCTTGAGTGGCTAGATAGCTCTCATCATCAATAAGAAATGGATTATCAACATCATGATAATCAGGATCACCATGAATGCTTCTAGAAATAGACTCGGCTTTTGAGAAGAGGAAGCCTAAATTAACCCTAGGTTTAACCCTTTTAATATTAGGCATGGCGCTAGTTATTAATTCATTTTCAGTTGCCACTGCATCAATGCCACCAAAAAGCGAAGCAATACGTTCTGATATTTGCGCATTAACACCTTCAGATTTAAGCGGAGCACTGGCTAAGGCCATATTGGCAGCATTCCAGACAGATTCATATGCTTGAGGAATAGTTAAATTTGCATGCTTAAAACTAAACCTCGATGACTCAGGATTGTTCATATATTATATAATAGCATAATCAGTTTATAATGTCAATTATGGTACACCGGGTAATCACACCCTGTTGGTACAGATACATAGTCAGGAGGACAATTATGGACATGTACACACTAAAGCAAATACCAAGTGAAACCCAGATACGCAAGTATCTGAAGGAGGCCATCTTTGGCGGTAAGTATCCTTATTGTCCGGAGTGTGGTAAAACCAACCCAATAAAGTATGAACATAGGTACAGATGCCGGCGTTGCCGGGTTAAGTTCAGTGTTACCAGCCATACCTGGCTAAGTAATCTAAAGCTGCCATTGACTCAGTGGTGGATGCTGCTGTGGTGCTGGACTAAAGCTATACCAGTCAAGCAGACTATGGACTTAACTCATCTAAGCGAGAAAGCCGTCCGTCATTGGTACGACCAATTTAGGAACCACTTACCCGAAGAATACCATGTCCTGGAGAACATAGTGCAGCTAGACGAGGTTTACTTTAAGAACTGGTGCTTGCTGATGGGCAAGCAGATCGGCAGCAGAAAGCTAGCTTATGAACTTATATACCAGTCTAGTGCCGGCAGGTTGCAGGCTAATAGCTTCCTATTCCAGAAAGTCCAACCAGGAGCCAAACTATGGACTGACGGAGCATCTATATACCAACGCTCGGAACAGTATTGGCCGGTTGAGCATACGGCAGATATTCACAAAAAGTTCGAGTTCACTCATACTAGTGAGATAGAAGGTACTTTTGGTAACCTAAGAACCTTTATTAGAAGAATGTATCACCATACAACACCATCCAAGTTCCCGGATTACGTGAGAGAATTCTGCTTCAGATTTTCAACGCCAGAGTTGTTTGAATCACCGAAGTTATATTGTGAGAAAACATTAATTCTTGTACCAACATGGTAGGTATACCCGGTACACCGCAATCAAGGCAGTTCCAACTTATGTTTAATGATTTTCCTGTAGGCCAAGTTCTAAGTTGTCCAAATCTACATTTTGGTCAATATTAATGCCCATAGAGGCTAATAGTTTCTCTGTTGAAGGATATAATATCACATATTTTGCTGGCCATTCGCCCTGACGACCTATTCCGTCCCAACTATATACAGTTGAGTTAGCTTTCCCATTAACTTCTATACCCGGCGGAGCCATAACTCTTGTCTCAAAATTAGTTCCATTGGAGTCGTTGTAACGGTCGACCATATCTATTGGTGCAAGTGCTCTGTAAAATCTATCAGAATTGCGAGTAAAAATATCGTCGGATTCTGAGTGATAAATGTTTATGTTTTTACCAAAAGATCCATTATATTGTGCCCAAGATGCCACAAAATCGTTGTACTGGTCAAGACCTAATCTCTCAGCTCGGGGCAGAAAATAATGCTTCTCCCATTCGCGCTGCACAGCAATATAAGCATGATCATCACCAAGTTCGACATAGTAAGAGTGCCATTTTTCATCAGTGGTATTACTGACTATCTCATCAAATCTTGCTTCAAATACCTTTTTTAATTCTTCAATTTTTGTCCTATGTTCAGGCGTCCAATTACTGACACGGTCAGGGTCAGCGAATGGCTCACTCTTGGCTGTCAAGGCACAGATGTCTTTGTAATTATTTAAAATTGCAGTATCAACTTGGTATCGGTCATATAAATGGGTCGCTTCCCATTCGGTGTCTATTCTTTCTTCTACTGTTGGGTTAGCTGTTTCTTTGTTTGACATATGCTAATATATAAGCATAAGTTTGATACAAAGTCAATATGCTGGTACACCGAAATCAAGGCAATTCCAACTAGATTTATTGATTTAGCACAAATTCAGGTTCTTGTGTAACGTTAATTTCTACGTCTCGATTCTCGTCATCTACTCCCGTGTAACTAACTTTAACTACTGTTGGATTTTCTTGTTCATCAACACCGTTATATTTATTACTAGGTTCTACAAAAATCATTGCCGGCATGCTCGTCATAAATTTATAATCATTTTCATTTACAACATCAATTCCACTATGCAATGAAACTCTCCAGTAACCATTATGTTCCTTGTCTTCAACCACTAATTCTGTAGCAATATTACCATGTGATTTAGTAGCATCAAGACGAGCATGGTTACTTTTTAACCACTCCGCAAACATAACAGGGTTACTTCTATCTTCTAAAGATGTTGGGTCAAATTCTTTTGGTGATTTTGGTGATTCTGGTGATGTCATTTTTTAATCCTTGCTTTTTGTTTTTTAATACTAAACTAAATATTACTACAAACTTGTAGTTTTGTCAATAGTTTGGTACACCTTAATAAAGGCAGTTCCAACTTAATATAAATTAACTTAGTTCAATTTGTAACTTATCAGCAACTTGATGTACCCATCTGTCAATCCTTGCTAATTGAGCATCACGAGCAGTATTGTCAGCTTCCATACCATCAAGGCGTTTTAAAAAAGCGTCAAATGTATTTATTAAGTGGTCATATTTTTTATTTAAGCTTTTAATCTCTGTATTTATATTAACGATTTCAGCTTCAACTTTATTAAAACGTTCATCTACCCTATCGGAAAAATCACTAATAATACTAGCAATATCGTTTACGGCTTCATCAAGCATTGGTTTAGTTACAGTTGGTTCATTTTTCATAGTTTTACTATTTTATGCTTTATCTATTTGTTGCTCAATAGTATTTTAAACATAAGCATCTTGGTACGCCCGGCAGGACTCGAACCTGCGACCTCCGGCTCCGCAAGCCGATGTTCTATCCAACTGAACTACGGGCGCATATATAACAGGGGCAATTCTAGCACATTAATCAGTAAAGGTGTTAGCATATATCTGATAAAATAGACTTGTTGGGGAGAGGTACCGAAGTGGTCATAACGGGGCGGTCTCGAAAACCGCTATACTCGTAAGGGTACCGTGGGTTCGAATCCCACCCTCTCCGCCAGATTGAATATGGAACTATTTCAAAAAGTCATAGAAATTAGATCTATTGCAATAGATCTGCATGAAATTTTCGCACTGCCGCTTCTGCCACTAAATTTCGTTCTTTAAATAATTGATCTGTAATTTTTACTGTTATATCCTTGGAATATTTTTTCATAAAGTCGTTATGTTGAGTCATATAAGTATCCAATTCTTCGATTGCCCATACTCGATTAGTTTTGCCGTAAAGATTTATCAAAAAGTCTCTTGATAACTCCATGTCAATTAAACACCAGGAGTAACCGGAGGCAAGAAGCTTTTCTTTGACTTCCTGCCAGCGACGGTCTACACTTCCGTCTCTAATAAAACTTTGCTTTGACTTAAGTATCTTCTGAAATCGTGTCGTCTGTCGGTGCTCATACTCTTTAAGAGCATGGGGTTGATTAATATCGCTTGCTAGTAGATCTTCTTTAACTTCGTAACGAATATTGTCGGTGCTAAATATCGGCAACGAAAAGGCAATTGACAGGTAGTACGCTACGATACTTTTAGAGCTTCCTGGCACACCAGCGAAAGTAATAATATAAGGCTTTAACATCCTACAGAATTATACGCTTTCACTCACATTAAGGAGTAATGTGTCTAAATTTAAAGATATAGTTCCGAATCTAAGAGTTGTACCCTATTTATTTATCAAACTCCATCACCTGTTGTTAAGGTTTTATAAAAAGCCTTACAATAATGATATGCAGGACAGTTTATTTATGAAAATTATCAAAGGTGAAATTCCAGCCCAAAAAATATATGAGGATGATAAGACACTTGCCTTTTTAGATATCCACCCTAAACAACCGGGCCATACACTTGTTGTACCCAAGGTACAAGTTGAACAATTGTGGGATCTGGACCCTGAATATTATCAAGCTGTTATGGAGGCTTGTCGCAAAGTTGCTTTTCGCCTACGCGAGGTACTAAAACCACTTCGAATAGGAGTGCAAGTAGAGGGACTGGATATCAATCATGCCCATGTCCATCTAATACCTTTTAATACATCAGTAGAATTTTTCTCCCACCCTGATTTTAACGCGCCGGCAGATAATCAAACTCTGGATGCGATGGCCAAAAAGCTATCAATGATAGGCGGTAACACTCCATGAATATGAAATTATATTTATCGCTGTTATTCGCAGTAGGCTCGGCGGCGTGGGTATTTAATAAAATGATCATCCGGACTCACCGCAACCAATCGGGTGTTATTACAGCGATTATCACCGCTGTGATAGCGTTTATTGTCTTTTACACACTTTTCTCTACTTTTAACCTAAAGTAGCCATTTCGTACTATAAAGTACTTCCCTTTTAGCTAGTTGGCAAGTATTATAAGGCTATGGATGAGAAAGGGTTGGGGCGCCGTCTTCAACTAGCTCGAAAAGCGGCTGGTTTAACGCAGCAAAACCTCTGTCAAATCGCCAATTTAAGCTATTCTACGTTAGCAAAAATCGAGCGTGGGGCCATTAAAGCGCCGTCAATTTTTACTATTCAAAGCATAGCCGATGCCTTGCATGTTCGCTTGGACGATCTGATCGGTCGACCGGCCGCCAATGCCGAGCCGGTTAAAAAACGACAACTCTCAAAAGGTGGAGTCAGTTTTGTTTATTTTGATATCAACGGTTGCTTGGTCCGCTTTTTTCATCGGGCCTTTACTAAGTTGGCTGATGCTTCTGGTCAAATGCCGGATGTCGTTGAAGCAACATTTTGGCATTACAACGACCAAGTCTGCCGCGGCGAGATGAGCAATGAGGAGTTCAACAAAGTACTGGCCGAAAAACTGAACATGCCGTCTCTAGATTGGAAAACTTATTATTTGGAAGCAATTCAAACTATGCCTGAGACTCAGGAATTAGTGCGCTGGGCCAGCCAGTATTACGGCATCGGTATTTTAACCAATTTAATGCCGGGATTTTTAGACACTTTACTCCAAAAGGGTCTTGTTCCAGATATAGATTACGATGCAATTATTGATTCCTCAGTTGTCCATACGATTAAGCCGGAAGCTAAAATGTATAAATTGGCGATGGATAAAGCCGGTTGTAAACCGGAAGAAATACTGCTGGTTGACGATTCAATGTCTAATCTAGTGGCTGCCGAAAAAGCCGGCTGGCACGTACTGTGGTTTGACGATTTTCGACCAGATGAGTCGGCTAAACGGATTCGACAAATATTGGAACCGGCTACTGCTGCGATGGCGCCGGCGGTTGCTGAATAGTTGGTTGTGTTGGCTTGATAGTTTCAGGCGGTACATAGCGTCGGTATTCCTGGTTAATGGTCTCAAGTACTCCTTGAGCTTCCATTAGTTGATGCTTGGTTTGTTCAACCACTTCTGGTGGGGCATTGGCTATGTAGGCGTTATTAGTTAGGCGGGCTTCTAAACGCATTACCACGTCTTTTTGCAGCTTTTGTTTTCTGCCTAAATCGCGGATATATTGTTTGAGTAATTTCCGGTCGACATCCAGCCAGCATTGGTAAGGCGTTTTAATTAAACGTAACCCAGGACCGACTTGGACCTCAGTAACAGTTTCAACGTACGTCAGTCGCTCAATTAACTGGGCATTTTCAATTACAAATTGGGGCACAATGTAGTGCAGCCGGGTCTTATCTATTTTCAGGCTGTTTTTTAAATATCGCACTTCGCTGATGATGTTTTTAATAATTTCAAATTGGTGGCTTTGCTCTGGATAAGGCGATAAGGCTTCCGGCCAATGGCTGGTTATTAACATTGATTGCGGTTCCCATTTTAAAGTTTGCCAGATAGTTTCAGTCACAAACGGCGCAAAGGGGTGGGCAACTTTGAGAATTGATTCCAGGCAAATACTTAGTATTGCCTTGTTAGGCTGAAGTTTAGAGGCTTCAATGTACCAATCGGCGAAATCATCCCAAACGAAGTGATAAATCCGATCATAGGCCTCGCTGATCCGGAAATGGCTCATATCTTCGTCAACGGCTTTTAGCATCTGGCTTAGTTTAGTTATTATCCAGCTATCGGCTAGCGAGTAGGGGTTAAAAGCTTTCGGCCGCTCATAATTGTCGCCGACTTTGTCTTCAATATAGCGGGCAATATTCCAGAGTTTGTTGCAGAAGTTACGCGCTTCCTCGATTTTACGCGAATCATAACCCCTGTTAATACCGGCTGATCGGCCGGTAATTAGGCCGATTCTCAAAGCATCTGAACCGGACTGTTCGATAACGCTTACAAAATCAACGGCGTTATTGAGACTTTTGCTTATCTTAGCGCCGTCCCTGTCTAACACGTATCCATGCGTGTATACCGATGAAAAAGGTATTTTATTAGTAACATAAAGACCAAGCATAATCATGCGTGAAACCCAGGGGTAAAGTATTTCACCACCGGTTTCCATTAAACTGAGCGGGTAAAAATCTTTAAAATCCTGCCCTTCCGGGAAGTCCATCGTGGCATACGGCCACGAACTACTGGAAAACCAGGTGTCAAATACGTCGGGATCACGACGGTAAGTTTTGCCATTAACAGAGATTAATTCCTCGTGGACAGCTTCGTTATAAATCCAATCATCCGGTTCATTAATGTTTTGGAAGGCTGGAATTGGAATGCCCCAAGCGATTTGACGGCTGATATTCCAGTCGCGCAAATTTTTCAGGTAATTTATTAGCTGAGTTTTTTTAGCTTCCGGATAGAACTTTATCTGATTAGCCTCCAGAACTTCGGCTGCCCATTTAGCCAGCGGTTTCATATCAATAAACCACTGCTCGCGGAGTAGCGGTTCAATTACCGTATCGCATTTATAACAGTGGCCGACACTGTGCTTAAAGGAGTCAATTTTTACAATAAAGCCCTGCCCTTCTAAGTCTTTGACAATCTGCTGGCGGGCCTCAATCACTTTTGTGCCCCGGTACCGCTCCGGCATGCTGTCGGCAATCACACCTTCGGCCGTGACTACTGAAATTAATGGCAGATGATGCTTTTGGGCTACGTCAAAATCATTTTGGTCATGAGCTGGTGTCAGTTTAACGGCGCCCGTACCAAATTTGGGATCGACAAAACTGTCGCTGATAATTGGGATTTCCCGACCAACCAGAGGCAACTTGACAGTTTTACCAACGAAACCCCGGTAGCGGTCATCATCCGGATTAACCGCCACGGCTGTATCTCCCAGCATGGTTTCCGGCCGGGTGGTAGCGACAATAATTTCGCTGGAGCCATCAGTTAACGGATAACGGATATACCATAGATCGCCCTTTTCTTCTTTGTATTTAACTTCTATATCGGCAAAACTAGTACCATGGTAAGTACAGAAATTGACTAGCCTTTCGCCCCTGTAAATTAACTTTTCATCCCACATTTTCTTGAATGTGTTGTAAGCTTGGCGGATGATTTTATCGTCTAAGGTAAAAGTAAAGCGGCTCCAGTCGGCACTGACTCCCAGGCGGCGGAACTGGTCTTCAATATTGGAGCGGTTATTAGCTACGAAGTCCCATACCTGTTTGTATAACTCTTCTCGAGTGAAATCAAACCGGCTCTTGCCTTCTTTGGCCAATTGCTTTTCATAGACTACCCAGGTTTCAAAACCGGCATGGTCAGCCCCCGGCAGAAATAATGTTCGATCACCCTTCAAACGGTGGTAACGAATAATAATGTCTTCTAAGCCGTAAGTCAGAGCGCTGCCGATATGCAAATTACCATTGGCATTAGGCGGCGGGATAACTAAGCTGAAAGCCGGGCCGTCACCTTGCGGGCTGAAGGCTTGGTTCTTTTCCCATAAAGCGTAAATATCGCGTTCGTATAACTTTGGCTCGTAAGTCTTGGGTAATTTCATAGGGATAAATCTTTCCTATAACCTAGCATAACACGGTATAAGTTTAGCCAGCTAGGGGTTCACGTGAACTTGGCAAAAACTACTCAACAGCTCCTTGGTAAGCCGTTCCCCACATATCCTAAAACTGGTCTTTTGTCTTTGATGTGCGACCCTGATGGAGTTCAGAGTATTACCCTAATGTTTGTTTTGTAGTTTTACCATAAACCTACTTAAGCTTTTTGGCAATAAGTATTATCTGGCAAATTTTTTTACAGATACCCTGCTCTGTTTAAATTCTTGTCTAAAACTAACTGTTTAATAACCGTATTGGAAGCCGCCCCGGTACTTGATAGCTAATATTAAGGCGCTACATTGTCAGATCAGGCTCGATTGCCAAACTGTAAGGATCAGCTGTCGGCTGCTGCTTCGCCGCTTTAAAACAACCAAGTGACGCAATCATGGCACCGTTATCGGTACATAATTGCGGATCGGTGTAGGCAATTGGCATAGGCAAACGCTCTGATAACTGTCGCCGCAACTCAGCACTGGCTGCCACGCCACCGGCTATAACGACAGCCGCCGGCTTATACTCTTCATAGGCAGAGATGGTTTTGTCAACGACAGTTTCAATGGCTACTCGTTCGAAACTAGCCGCAATGTTGGCTTTCTGAGCTTCATTAAGCCGTTCTGGCAGCTTTATAGAAGGGAAGCCGAAACTTTCCCCGACTTGTTCTTGGGCCAGCCTTAGAACGGCTGTTTTTAAACCAGAGAAGGAAAAGTCGTATTTGTTATCCAGACGGGCTTTAGGTAGACGAAAACTAGATGGATCGCCTTGTTTGGCTTTGGTACCAATACTCGGCCCGCCGGGATAGGGAAGACCAAGTATTTTAGCGACTTTATCAAAAGCTTCGCCAATAGCGTCGTCATGAGTGCGCCCCAGTAATCTATAGTTAAAATGATCTTGAAACAGCGCCAGTTGGGTATGACCACCGGATACGATTAAGGCTAACAAAGGAAATACTGGCTGGCTTGCTGGCAGTTTATAACCGGGCAGGGAAGTATCGGTTAGAAAATTAGCGTAGACGTGCCCCTCAACGTGGTTAATGGCATAGAGTGGTAAACCCTGGCAAATAGCCAATGTCCTGGCTGTCAGCACGCCTATTAGCAAACTGCCGCCTAAGCCGGCGCCATAAGTAACAGCTATACCGTCTAACTGATCCCAACGACACTTGGCATCCGTTAAGGCCTGATCGATTACTGGTAATATTGCTTCAATATGGCTGCGGGCAGCAATTTCCGGCACAATGCCGCCGTAAACGGCATGCAGCGCCATACTGCTGGCTACCACATTGCTTAATAGCTGATGGCCGTCCTCAACAACTGCCGCTGCTGTTTCATCACAACTGGTCTCAATGCCTAATATTCTCATCAAGATTACAGTATACTTGATAGCATGACATTGCGTAGCGTTGTAAAATTATTCATTCCGCGCAAACTCTTTATTAAAATCGAACCATATGGCCATTTAGGCGAGGCTATATTGTTTAATAGTCTCTATCGATTCCCAGCCCGGAAAATGAAAGTTATCGGTGTAACTGGTACTAATGGTAAGACAACGACCTGTTTTATGATCCATCGGATGCTGCGCGAAGCAGGCTATAACGTCGGATTAATGACTACCGTTGCTTACGGCGCAGGGGACGATATTAAACCACAAGTCCATCACATGACCAACGTCACAATGCCGGAGCTGATGCGGCGCTTGACGCAGTTTAAGAGGCAGAGGGTTGAATGGCTGGTTTTGGAAACAACTTCCCAGGGCTTAGCCCAGAACCGGCTATGGGGAGTTCCGATTACTATTGCCGTTATGACTAACGTCACCCATGAGCATCTTGATTATCACCGTACTTTTGCTCGGTACCGGGATGCCAAGCGCAAGTTGTTTAAGTTATGCAACCAAAATCAACATGGTGAGAGGGCCGGTATCATTAATGCTGACGACCCCAGCGCTCAATTGTTTGCCTCTGATATTAAACGGCCAATTACTTACGGCATTAATCATGGTGATATGAAAGCTGTTAAAGTGAGCCTTAAAACCGACAGTGTGTCTTATGACTTAAAGCGTGGTGGGCAGACGATTTACTCGATAAAATGCCATTTGCCTGGCAGTTTCAATGTCTATAATTCCATGGCCGCCGCTGCCGCCGGTGATGTCTTGGGCTTAAGCCGCCAGCAGGTAGAGAAGGGAATTACGGCCCTGAAATATGTGGAGGGCAGAATGACTCGCATTGATGAAGGTCAGCCGTTTACAGTGATAGTCGATTACGCCCATACTCCGGACAGTTTTGAGAAATTATTTAAAGATATTAGCCAATCATTAAAAGCTAAATTAATCGTAGTCTTCGGCTCGGCTGGGCGGCGAGATGAAACTAAACGTGCGGTCCAAGGTGAGATTGCCGGCCGCTATGCCGACCAGATTGTAATTACTGAAGAAGATGACCGAGATTGTGACGGGCAAGCTATAATGCGGCAAATTGCCGAAGGGGTTGAACTAGCTCGCATAAAGGCCGATAAGGATCTGTTCATGATCCACGATCGGACAAAAGCCATCCAGTATGCCATAAATCTGGCTCACGCTGACGACACAGTACTAATCCTGGGCAAGGGGCACGAGAAGACTATTGAGCGGGCCGACGGTGAGCAGCCATGGGATGAAATCGGCACGACCAGGCAGGCTATAAAAAATCGGCTGCAGTCTAAAAAAATTTAATTACTAAGATTTAGCGTTAAACATTTAACCCCACCGCCCGCTTTCCGGAATTCCAGGATTGGCGTACTGATTACACTAAACCCGGCGGCCCGGTATTTTGCTAGCAAACTAGCTGAAGCATTGCTAGCAATAACTGTCTGGCCGTCACTTACGGCATTAAGACCGAAACCAGCGGCTTCTTCATAAGTCGCTTCGATAATATTAGGTACAGCAGCGCGTAGCCTTTTCTGGCTGTCGTTATCGAAAGCTCCTGGGAAAAAAGCTACAGTATCGCTATTTAGTACTGCCAAAGCTGTATCCAGGTGAAAGAATTGCGGGTCAATAAGCTGCAGGCTGATTACCTCTAAGCCAAAACATTGACGCAGCTCAGCAGCGGCTTCAATATCCGATCGAAAGCCGTAACCAGCTAGAATTTTTTGGCCGAAGATAAGATTATCGCCACCTCCTTCGAAACGGGCCTTAGCTTGTTTAATTTGGGTAAAGCCATTATTACGAAACCAAGTTTTATAACGTTGGGCTTCCGGTTGGCGCTCAGGGTAACGGAAGTTACTTAGAAAAATCTTTTGGTTAATAAGCAGGCAACAGTCAGTCGCAAACACCATATCAGGCAAGCCTGGTTCCGGTTTTATGAGTTGGACTTGCCAACCAAGTTGGTCGGCATAAATCCGGCGCAAAGATTGCCATTGTTGCCGCGCTATAGATGTGTCTACGGGATTTGATCGGTGCATCCAGCTGTTTATTTCATACTCAATATCAAAATAATCAGGCGGACACATTAATACCGTTTTCATTGGGTTAATTATACGTAAAAAAGAAAAAAGGACTTAGTTATTGAATGGGGAGGCTTGGGGATGTGAAGGCAAAAGTGCCTACAACCGCGTCCATTAACTAAGTCCGGTAAACCGGGTGATGAGAGCATATCGCTTCCGATATAGTTACTCACCACCCGGCGACCGTCCTACCTCACGAAGCTGGGAGCTTGAAACAAGTTGGTTGGTTTCGGCATATCGCCTGTTGTTTGGGCAGGCGCTGGAGCGTCAGATGCAGAGACTGCTGCGAGTGCTTGACCCTTTGGGTGCACGGGCAGTCCGGCTCTGACTCGGCGCTTGATGAGATCTTCTGCAACTTTGCAAGCAAGTTTGATGATGTCCTCGCTGCGAGTGGTGAAGAATTCACGCCGGTTTCGGAGTGGTGTGCTTGCTTCACCAAGTGTTACTACCAACAATCGCCGGTTAGGATGTTTGCGGTCATAACCTTTGATTATTTGTGCAGCTTCCACGCCTTCCATTTCATAGACGCGGTGGGTGATCGTGTTTTCAAGCTCGAGGTCATCGTATTGATAACTGATGACGATTTGCAGCTCTCGCTTAGGATCGTTGCTGGTTTCAGCCATCAGCTCAACTACGCCGGGTACGTTACCGTATGTAGGCAATGTTTACCCCTTCTCTTGATAGTAGGAAAGTACAACTGTTCTAAGGTATAGAACTAGGTAAGCATAACAAAAAAATATATTTTTGACAACAGTGGATTTATGTTATATCATAATTGCACAAATGGTACAAAGTTTTGAGAGCTCACCAGCTGAATACCGTGAACCACTACCCCTAAATAGTGCGTTACTTGATGCTATAAGCAATAAATTTGTGATTGCGGCTATGGATACGATAAGCGTCCCTAATTATTTATTCAGCGAAACGTATGTCGATCAGTTGACTAATATAGAAATGAGATCGATTTTATTGGCTGAAAGCCAAGATTTGCACGTAAACCATAAAGGAAAACTTCTCAGAGTAAGTATCCCTACTGGTGAAACAGCTGACATCTTATCTTCCGTAGATATTCAATACCCAAGTAATCCAGATCGTTTTGCGATTATTCGACACATCAATGATAAAAAAAGCTTCGCTTTTAGAGTAGATAATTGGACAGTAGCACCACATCGAGAAAAGTCTAAATTTGGTACTCATAGCCGATTTGCGGCTGCGGTATATCTCGAAGAAACTACACGGCAAATCGAAAGCTATCAGATCGTTCCAATAAAACGCCGTATTCCCCCGAATAGTTAAGTAAAAAAGTTTCTTGACAGATTAATTGGCGCTCCGCTATTATGAGTGCTGATACGTTGGCACTCTAAATATTAAAGTGCTAACGAAGCGAATCTAAACGGAGGTACTTTAAATATGAACGTTCCCATTCAGCCGCTTGCCGATTATGTTGTAGCCGAAGCCGAAGAGCCCATGGCTAAAACTGCTAGCGGCCTATATTTACCTGATAATGCTCAGGAAAAACCGAAAATAGCTAAAGTTCTGGCAGCCGGCAAAGACGTTAAGCAGGTTAAAGCTGGCCAGCGCATAATTTATAAAAGTTATAGCACCACTGAAATTAAAATTGGTAGCGACGAATATATTCTTGTTAAAGAAGAAGATATTTTGGCGACTGTTAAATAGCTAATCAGGATATTGAGGAGGAAAAAATGGCAAAGAAAGTTTTTTATGATGACGACGCTAGGCGCCGTGTCTTAGGTGGCGCAAAAATATTATATGACGCCGTTAAAACCACTATGGGACCAAAAGGCCGCAACGTAGTTCTGAGTAAGAGTTACGGGAACCCGACTTTCACCCATGACGGCGTGGCGGTTGCCAAGGGCGTAGATATTGCCGACAACGACGATGAGACGCTAGGTTATAAAGTCGGAGCGGAACTAATCAAACAAGCGGCCAGCAAAATGAATGACGTGGCCGGTGACGGTACTACTACCGTTACGGTTTTGACTTACCACATTTTGTACGAAGCCAACAGATTAATTGCTGCCGGTCATGATCCGATGTTGTTGCGTAAAGGCCTGGAAGCCGCCGCCAAAGAAGTCATGGATAAACTAGGGTCATTTAGCGAAGATATCCAAGACAAGAAGAACCGAGTCGCCGAAGTTGCTACGATTTCAGCTGGTGACGGCGAAATTGGCAAGCTGATTGCCGAAGTTATTGAAAAAGTTGGTAAAGACGGTGTAGTAACGGTGGAAGAAGGCCAAGGCCTGAATATGGAAAGTGAAGTCGTCGAAGGTTTCACGTTCGATCGCGGCTTTGTCAGTGCCTACATGGTTACCGATACGGCTCGCATGGAAGCTGTCTATGACCGCCCAGCCATTTTGATTACTGATAAGAAAATTAGCTCAATCCAAGAATTCCTACCAGTGCTGGAAAAAATGGCCCAGGCCGGTAAAAAGGATTTGGTCCTGATTGCCGAAGACGTGGAAGGTGAAGCCTTAGGTACGCTGATTCTAAACCGCTTGAAAGGCGTCTTTAATACGGTAGCCATCAAAGCTCCGGCTTTTGGCGACCGCCGCAAAGACATTCTCAATGACATTGCAGTATTAACTGGTGCAACCGTCATTAGTGATGAGCGCGGCTATAATTTTGAAAATGCCGATCTGGAAATGCTGGGCTCAGCCCGCAAGGTAATAGTGACTAAAGATGAAACTACGATCATTGAAGGCGGCGGTTCCAGCTCTGAAGTCAAAGCCCGAATTGATCAAATCAGCGCTCAAATCGAAAAAGCTACCAGTGAATATGACAAAGAAAACCTCGACAAACGGCGGGCTTCACTGAGCGGTAAAGTGGCCGTAATCAAAGTCGGTGGGGCAACTGAAACTGAAATCGAAGAGAAAAAGTTCCGCGTTGATGACGCTGTCGCGGCTGTCAAAGCAGCGCTGGATGAAGGTATCGTACCGGGTGGAGGCGTAACCCTGATTAACCTGATTAATGTCATAACTACATTCGCCTCTGACGATGAATCAGTCACAGCCGGACGACAAATTCTTAAGAAAACTCTTGAACAGCCATTCCGAATCTTATTATCCAACGCTGGTATTAATGCCGATGAATGGTTGCCGCAAGTCAAAGCCGCTAAGCCTGGTTTCGGCGTAGATGTTAATCATCCCGCTAAGAAACTAGTCGACCTAAAAGCCAACGGCATCGTTGACCCATCCCGAGTAACCAAAGAAGCTTTGCAAAACGCTGTCTCAATTGCCGGCACTAGTATGACCATGGGCGGTTTAGTTGTTGATATTCCAGAAAAAAAAGAATCATCCCCAGCCTCACCCGACATGGGCGGCATGGGCATGATGTAGGATAGCTGCTAATAATTTCTCAGTTGCAGTTTAAAGTTTAATAACTTAATTTAGCTTTTTTCTTGCTGCGAAAAGTAATTGATTTCGTTAACGACATCTAGCAGCGCTTGGGCGCGGGATTTGTCGTCAGTAATCTGCTGGGCGGCTTGGAAAGCACTAGGGATTAGTGATTTGTTATCAGCGGCTTGGATCATCATCATGGTGGTGCGGAATTTCTCTTCTGGAGTTTGGTCCAAATGATCCATTAACGGATCAAGTTGCTGCAACGCTTGCTGCTTGATTGCCAACAAATCGGAAGAAGTTTCATGGCGAGAGGGTTTAACAAAGTCATCAGCTGGCTGGGTTGGCTCAGCTGTACTGACTGTTGGGCTATCAGGCATTGTGCTAATGTCGTTGCTAGGAGCGGGTCCGATAGGTGTGAAACTGGAATCAGTTGAAGTCGACGCCACTGCTGCAGCTGATGGATGCAGATCATTATTAGTAAATGGCTCGCCGTTGCCGTCTGTCGCTTTAGCCTGGTCATCCATGGCGACTATTGGATCTACTGACAGATCATCATTTTGATTATCTTGGTGCCCGAACATAAAATTTACCCCCTTAGAAATTGTCTACGCTATACTATATATGAAGTAGATTTTAGCGCAAGGAATTAAAAATGATAGATGACTTACAATACATTCACCAACGTGATAGCCAGGATGCCCTTGGAGTTGCCTATAAAGAATGGCAGCAACTTCAGCAGGTTTTTGAATCTAACTGGCAGCCAGTCCGCGATATAACCTCAATTATTGTCACCGGGATGGGCGGCTCAGCCTTAGCCGCAACGGTTGCTCAGTCGTGGTTGAATCCAAAACTTCCTTTCGAGGTAGTGCGCAACTATAATTTACCGGAATACGCCGGCGAGCAGACCCTTGTGATCGTTTCGAGTTATTCTGGCAATACCGAGGAAACACTGTCGGCTCTTCATGATGCGGAAAACCGCGGTTGCCAAATCATAATTCTGGCTGCCGGTGGCGAACTAGTTAAAATTGCCGAAGAAAAACCCTATCCGTTGATGCGTTTACCCGAAGGTTTACAGCCGCGCATGGCTGTTTACTATAACCTTGTCGCCTTAACCCAATTACTGGTATCAGCGGATATTTGTTCAGCTGATAAAGTGGCAGAACTATATGAAACTGGTAACTGGTTAAAGACGTACTGTGCTGAGTGGTACATCGATGTGCCGGTAGTTAATAATCAAGCTAAATCAATCGCCCAGGAACTACTGGGCAAATCGATTGTTGTTTACAGCGGTCCGCGGCTTTACCCGGCGGCCTATAAATGGAAAATTAGCTTTAACGAGAGCGCCAAGCATATTGCCTGGGTTAACCAGTATTCAGAATTTAACCACAACGAGATGCTGGGCTGGACGAAACAACCAGTTGACAAGCCTTATGCCGTAATTGAACTGCACAGCTCGTTGGAGCATGAGCGTATCCAAAAAAGATTTGATGTCACTCAACAACTATTATCCGGCTTGCGCCCGGAACCAATTGTCGTCACCGCCGTCGGCGAATCAATTCTCCAGCAATTAGTCTGGACCATTACCCTGGGCGACTTTGTCAGCCTTTATACGGCGCTACTGGGCAATATTGATCCAACACCCGTCGATTTGATTGAAAAATTTAAAAAAACCCTGTCTGAATAAGATGGTTTTTGTACAGGCAGTTTGCAGTTATGTTAGGCATAATTACGCTCATAATGGATAACCTATGAAAATATTAATTGTTGAAGATGAAGATAAAATCGCTGGCAGCTTGGAAAAAGGCTTAAAAGCCGAAGGCTACATTATTGACGTTGCCAAAGACAGTGATATTGCTGAGACGTTAGTCAGCGCCAGTAGCTATGATCTGGTGCTGCTCGATTGGATGATACCCGGAAAATATGATGGTCCGGGGTTAATTCGTATCTGGCGGGCCAGGCAAGAGCAGATGCCAATACTAATGCTGACGGCTAAAACAACCATCGGCGACCGGGTACGCGGCCTGGATGTTGGGGCTGATGATTACCTGACAAAACCGTTTTCCTTCGACGAGCTGTTAGCCCGAATTCGGGCGCTGTTACGTCGTCCGAAAGCCCACAGTGGCAATATTCTGCGAGCTGACCAGCTGAAATTAGACGTTATCGCTAAAAGCGTTGAATATCGCCGCCAAACAGTCCATTTAACTGCCCAGGAATTTAGATTACTGGAATATTTGCTACGCCACCGTGGTGAAGTTCTAAGTAAAGACCGCTTGCTGGATCATGTTTGGGCTGACGAAGCTCGAGTTCAGCATAATACTGTCGAAACGTTTATTGCCAATGTGCGCAAGAAAATTGGTCCTGGTGAAGCAGTTATTAAAACTGTCCGTGGTTACGGCTACAAGGTTATGTAGTTATTATGGGCACGAAGGAAAATTCGCCAAGATCATCTCTGTTTGGCCGCTTGAATTCCAAATTGACATCATTTAGCACTAGTCGGTCGACCTTATTTCACTCCGCCCGGTTAAAATTGACCGGCTTTTATCTAGCTATAATCATTGTTTTCAGCTTAGTCTTAACCCTGAGTATCCGGACTTTAGCCCAACTCGAGTTTGACCATGCCGGAGTTGCCCAGCGCGGAGTGGTACATCAATTGCTCTACGGTACTTATTCAGTCCCGCCTGAACCGGATGACAACTTCTTGAGATTCCAATCCAATCAAGACTCCACACTGCGGCATCACTTGGATGAAGACGTGATAATGATTAATATCTTAGCCCTTATTGTCGGCGGAGTTTTAAGCTATTGGTACGCCGGACGGACACTTAAGCCAATCGAAGAAGCCCATGAAGCCCAGTCCCGTTTTACGGCTGACGCCAGTCACGAGCTTAGGACTCCACTGGCCAGCATGCAATTAGAAAATGAAGTGTTTTTACGCCAAAAAACTTTTACCCAAAATGAAGCCCGCAGTTTGATTAAGAGTAATTTGGAAGAAGTCCAGCGGTTGGAAAGCCTGGCTGGTAATTTACTAGCGTTAACGCAGTATGAGGAAATCTCACTGGAACTCACACCTGTAGACATTGCCGCAATCGTAACTGAATCCAGCCAACGTGCCGTTGACCAAGCCAAACAGAAACATATCAAGCTGATTGAACAAGTCTCAAGCGAAAAAGTAATGGCCCATTTTGACAGTTTAGTAGAGTTAATCGGCATAGTTTTAGATAATGCGATTAAATTTAGTCCACCACACAGTTCGGTCTATCTTGACGGCGTAAAAACCGGCAACCGATTCCACCTCAGTATCCGTGACGAGGGCGATGGTCTAGCTGAGGTTGATTTGCCGTTTATATTTGATCGCTTATACCGAGGCGATAAATCCCGAACTAAGGACACTCCGGGTTATGGCTTAGGGTTATCACTTGCCCGGGAAATTGCCCAGGCCAACCATGGCGATATCACTGCTCGAAATTACCCCGAAGGCGGCGCCCAATTCGTGCTCAGTTTAGCGCTGGCCAAACAATCTAAACACAGCGCCTAACCCGTAAGCTTGATATAATAAAATCTATGAGGTGGAATATTCGTTCCCGGTGGAGTAATGTGCTGGCGACTTTATTCCTGTCCAGCCTAGTTAGTTTCGGATTTTTCCTCGCCGAAGCCATTAATAACCATAGCCTAGCCAATTCTTTTTTACTGGTAAATTTATTGTTAGCCTGGATACCGCTATTAGTGGTGTATTATTTGCTGAAAGTCTTACCGAAATATCCCTGGCTAAACTGGCGTCCAATGCTGCTGACGTTTATCTGGCTCAGTTTGCTGCCAAACAGTTTTTATTTAGTCAGCGATCTAATCCACTTAGCCCTGGTTAACCCGAATAACATTTTGTACGATAGCGTGATGTTCCAAACTTTTATTTTTAACGGCTTAGTGCTTGGTTACCTAAGTGTCTATTTAGTGCATCGCCAACTGCTGCGCCGGGTAAACGTCCGCTGGACAAACATCCTGCTAGGACTATCCTTTTTTACCTGTAGTTTTGCCATCTACTTGGGCCGTGAACTGCGCTTGAGTTCTTGGAATTTTGTTTCTAATCCGGCTTCAATAGTTTTTGGGATATCCAGCCCGTTTATTAATATTACCGGTCATCTGCAGGCCTATACCGTAACGTTGATGTTTTTCATCTTAATTACGACCATGTACGTTGTAGTATTTAGATTGCTGCAAATTTTTACGCAGCCGCGATATCGCATTTCCGAACAGCCATTTGCCAAGCCGTTGGCCGATAAAATCCGAAGGTAGCTGGGCTGAATGTTTAGTCTACGGCGGACCGCTTTGCTGCAAATTTTTGGGCCAGGATTGCTAGTTATATTAGCTATCCTGGTAGTAATTTTAGTTAACTTAGCGTCTAATCCGCCGGGGCCGCAGATATTTACAGATGTTTCATGGCCGAATTGCAACAAAACAATACCTGCTGATTTTACCCAATGGGGGATAGTGGGCGTTAGCGGTGGTTTAGATTATCGACAAAACCCATGCTTAGCGACTGAAGCCCACTGGTTTACGCATTACGGATTGTATGTCAACACCGGCTATCCAGGGCTGGCGGCTACTAAGCAGCTCAGTTTAGCTCCCAAGTCCTGCGCCCAAGACGATTTGCTTTGTTTTGCTTACAATTACGGCTACCAGGCAACGGTATATGATATCCGTTACGCCGCTAGCCAAGGTTTAGTCTCGCCGCTTTGGCAGCTTGACGTAGAGACAGATAATAGCTGGACAACCAATCCGCTGCTTAATCGGGCTTCACTCCAGGGGACCATCGATGCCATTAATAATTTAACCTTTAAACCGACGATTGGTATTTACTCGGCGCCGGACCAATGGACCGCAATTGCGTCTAACTGGCGGCCGACTGTTCCTGCGTGGCTCGGCACCGGTTTTACTACCCAAGCCATGGCCGTTAGTGCTTGCCATGAACCGTCATTTACGGCTGGTAGTATCTGGCTTACCCAGTACACGCCGTATTTAGACGAAGATTACGTCTGCCATACGTTACCGCTTTGGCAAATTGGCGAATAGTAGTGGCTTTATAAGATTCAACCCAGCCCTTATGTTAAAATAGTGTAACCTTCATGCAAAATAAGCATCTGCGTAAACCAAACAGCCTACCCAGAACCAGTACAGACGGTTTTTTAGTTACTAAACTGCGTCGTCGCTTGCCAACTAAACCCAATGAGCCTTTAAGCCAAAATTCAGTAGCTAATGCTAATCTTTCAAATTTGTCGAAAAGTCCACCACGGCCGGTCCAAAATATTGCAGCTCAACCCAACGAATCATTAATCGGTAAAACAACTCCGGCGGCATTGCCCTCTGATACTCAGTCTCGACACCGCTCAGCAGTACCGGGAATAGACCAGCCCCAGCCCAAAACCCACCGGTTTTGGCGGCGCCACGGTAAAAAGTGGTCATGGAAACGACGAGTCCTAACGACATTAGCGGTGGTTATCGTTGCCGCAATCGGCCTAGGGGGTTGGGATGTCTGGCAACTGGATCATAAAATAAATCACTTAGCAGTTGGCAACTTAACTGCTTCGGTCGGTGGTGCAGAGAATATTTTAGTGGCCGGATCAACCAATCGCTGCAATCTAAAGGTTCAAAACGCCCAATGGGGATTTTGCTCACAGGGCGTGACTGGGGTTAACAGTGATATTATTTTTATCGTCCACGTTGTCCCTAAAACTCATACCATCAGTTTGCTGTCGATCCCGCGCGATACTTTCGTGCCCAATGCCCGTTCCGGCAACCAAGCTTTTAAAATTGATGCCGCACTGTACGAGGGGCCTACCCAATTAGTTACAGCTGTGGAAGAAGACTTTGGTATCCCTATCCAGCATTACGTCGAAGTCGGTTTTGATGGTTTCGTAAATATTGTTAATGCGGTGGGCGGAATTAAAATGGACTTCCCGATGCCGGTTTATGATTCTGAATCTTATCTAAATATTAAAACTCCTGGCTGCCAGTTGTTGGATGGCGTTGAAGCGCTGCAAGTTGTCCGGGCCCGACACTTACAGTATGACCCGCCAGGGTTAAATACCAGCGACGTATATCTTTGGCCCCAGGAACCGCAAAGCGACATTGCCCGAATTGCTCGGACTCATGAATTCATTCGGGTGTTGGCTAGCACAGTGGCTGCTAAAGGATTAAGCAATCCGGTTACTGACCAAGAATTGATTGATGCCATGGCTCCTCAAGTCCAGGTCGACTCTGGCCTGTCGACTTCGGCCATGCTCCAGCTGGCCCAGGATTTCCACGCTGTTAATGTCAACAATGTTCCCCAATATACGCTGCCAATCGCGACGACGACATTTGGCAGTTACGTCTATGACGGCACTGATTACGGCGACGTGGTCTTTCCGGTGGAAGCCGTCGACCAGCAGATTATCAATCAATTTTTAGGGGTATCGAACACTACCGACACGATGACTGGCAAACCATTGCCAACTCCTAGTACGGTTACAGTAAATGTCGTCAATAGCAGCGGCATAGCCGATCAAGCGACCCAGACTTCAGCGTCTTTGCAGGCTCTTGGTTTTAATATAGTAGGAACGCCAGGCTCAACTACTCCTTTAAGCTCAGAAATTATAGAAACAGAAGTGGTTTATGCCGGACCAAGCACCGAAGCGGCTGCCGAGGCAGTTGCCCGACAACTAACTGGCCCGGTAATTCTTACCCAAAATGCCAGTTTAGTGATTACTGGTTCGGCTGTAACAGTGCTGACGGGAACCGGCTTAGCAGTCAATGTCCCGAGCTCCAGCTCAACGCCATCTACTCAGTCTGCCACCAGCAGTCCTGCTACAACAGCTGTTGTAGCTAGCGGATTGGCGCCGGCAACCTCATCCATGCAGCCACTGACAGCTTGGGATCCGCGAGCCTGCACCCAGTAGCAGCGGATTAATCTTTAAGCTGATTTGCCTAGGCCGGATTTATAAAACCAGGTCTTAATTGTATCTAAGAAGAAAATATGGACAAAAGTTAGGACTATTGTTATGCCCAGAATTCCAGCCGGCAGGGCGGTAAATGAGAAGAGGCGCTTAGTTACGCCGATATAGATAGTAATAATCGATAGGACGGTGATAATAGCGAATGAGCTCACCATAGCCCGAGATAACTTCGGAGCCCGCCAGAAGTGATCTTTGTTGCGAATCGAGAAGATAATAATTAACGCCGATAGGGTAAGGAATAAATATAGTCCGGTTTGGGCTATACCGGTAGGCTGATGCCTGATGATGGCGTAGTAGATGATTTCAAATAAAGCCGTAATCGAACCCAAAAACATTGATATAAACATCAAAGAATGGACATTGAACTTACTGGGTTGAACCAGTTCGCTGGGTTCGACATTATCAGTTGCAATCGTAATGCAGGGCAGATCGGTGAGCAGGCTGGTTAAAACTAACTGAATCGGTAGTAGCGGCAAGGTTGAGCCCGAAATTAGATATAACGCCGATATAGCAAAAAAATTGCCGTAATTGCTAACCATCGTAAAGCGGATGTATTTATTAATGTTAGTAAAAATTGATCTGCCGTAACGGATGCCGTTGACAATGACGCTTAGGTCATTTCTAAGAAGAATTATATCGGCGCTATCCTGAGCTACATCTGTCGCATTATTAACGGCAATTGCCACGTCGGCTAATTTAAGGGCCGGCGCATCGTTGATGCCATCGCCCTGATAACCAACCACATTATTGCGTTTAAGTAGATTAATAATACGATATTTTTGTTCCGGGTTAAGCTTAGCGAAAGCATTATTATCAGCTAGTACCTGGCTAAGTCGTTCTTCGCTCATATCGTCGAGCTCGTCACCTGTATAGACAGTTTGTTTGTCGTCAATTAGGCCGACTTCTCGGGCCACATATTCGGTAACTTCTTTACTATCACCGGATAATATCTTAATCGCCACGCCCAGTTTTTCGGCCAGGGCAATGGTGTGGCGGGCGGTTGGCCGCAGTGGATCTTCTAGCGATACAAAACCGGCAAATTTAAGATTTTGCTCGTGTTCTAAAATATCGAATTTGGCATTGCTGGGGTAGTTAATTTCTTTATAGGCAATGCCTAAATGCCTCAGACCGCTTCGGCCGTCGCCTAAGATTATCTTTAAATATTGGTCTTTCTTGGGGGCGTCGGTTAACTCCAGCAACGTTTCAACCGATCCGACCTCAACCAGATAGGCTTTATCGCCATCACTAAAAACTACCCGGCGCCGCCTGGCAGCTGGATCAAAAGGCAGCTCTTCCAACCGTTTATAGTCCTTGGTAGCTTGCTGGATGTTGTCCGGCACATATTCCAGAAAAGCTTTATCAAAAGAAGTTTGGAATTTTTTACGCTTTTCATCCAACGTTTCTAAACTGGCAATTGCCAAGCGTTGGAATAACTCCTTATCGTCAGCGACCAAGTTTTTGACGGTTTGGCGGTTTTCGGTTAGCGTTCCAGTTTTATCGCTGCAGAGTAGGGTAATATTACCTAGATCTTCGACGGCGGTCAGTGTCTTGGCGATGACGTGGCGTCTAGCCAGTTTCATAGCCCCAGTCGATAAAGTAACGGTCGCAATAACCGGCATGGCTTCTGGGACGACAGTAATTGATAGGGCGACAACGAATAGCCCCAATGAGGCAATATGAGATGCATCGTGAGCAATAATTAACTTTAAAATAAAGATCAGCGCTAGCGTGAATAACGTTACTCTAACCAGAAAAGAACTAAAGGACGACAAAGATTTTTCATATTGGGTGGTGCGCTTAGTGGTGGAAGATAAATGGGCAATTTTGCCGATCTCGGTTTTGTTACCAGTGGCAAAAACCAGACCTTGGGCTTCGCCGCGTTCAATCACGCTGCCGGCATAAACTAATGAATTTGCGCCACTGCTTGATTTGGTTACCGGTACTGACTCACCGGTCAACTGCGATTCATTAACACTTAAATCATCAACATGGATTAACCGGATATCAGCCGGCGCAATGTCGCCTTCGCGTAAAATTACGATATCACCAGGTACAATGAACTGCTCGACTACTAATGCTTCTTTACCTTCACGCTTTACCAGAATCTCTTTACTGACCAGTTTTTGCAGTTTAGCGACGGCGTTTTCGGAACGGTATTCCTGATAAAACCCAAGTCCCGTATTAATAAGTAAAATTGCCAAGATAATAAATCCGTCAGAGTAATCGTTCAATATGAAAGACAAGAGACTTGCCAAGACAAGTAGGTAGATTAGCGAGCTTTTAAATTGATCAAGTACCAGCTTTAAAATTGTCGCTCGCGACTCATTTTTCAAAATGTTTAGCCCATAGGTAGTCAGCCGGTTTTTAGCCTCATGTTCGCTTAACCCGTCCAGTGAGCTCTGAAACTGGCTAGCTAGTTCTTCGATTGTTTTATTTTGGATGTCGTTTTGTTTAGGCATTTTATTCGGCTAGGCGTTAATGGTTCTAATAATAATTAACAGTGTATTTTTTTAGATGCTTGGCATAATTATTTTTTATCATCGTTTTTGCTGAATACGAAAAGATAGAGTATTTCTAAAATTCCAGCAGTGTTTAGGATTAGGATAACTATAAACCAGCCCAAGTTACGATTACGGCTGGCTCGCCACAGCGCAAAACCTTTCCACACTAACTCCCAAACGGCTAGCAACAAGATGACAGTCAGCAAGACATGCGAGACGGTATACTGATGACCATTAACGATATAGTTCATATTGCCATAGTAGCATAGATTATTTGGGCTAGAGTAGATATTAGTGGAATCTATAAGGTGTTATCTGATATACTCGGGCATATGAAAGAGCGGCTGGAGGGCTTAATTAAGTCTGCTGTACAAGATCTATTTTCAATAGATATTGACGTTGAGATCAGCCGACCAGATGAGGTCTTTGGTGATTACGCCACTAACGTGGCACTGCATGCCGCAACTAAATTAGGCCGTAATCCTAAAGAAGTTGCCGACCAGCTTCTACCAAAGCTAAAAGAGAAATTAACTGAGCTTAGTGATGATATAGCAGTGGCCGGTCCGGGTTTTATTAACATTAAGCTGAAAACTTCAGCTTTATGGGAATTAGCCCAGCCCAACGATTTTAAAACTGCCCAAGATCAATCGATCGTTATCGAATATTCGGATCCCAACCCATTTAAGATTCTACATGCCGGCCATTTATATACCAGTGTTGTAGGTGACGCAATCGCTAACTTGCTAGCTCAAACCGGCGCTGCCGTTCACCGGGTTAATTTTGGCGGTGACGTCGGTCTGCATGTCGCCAAAACCCTCTGGGCAATTATTTTTTATGAGAGTGATGGTCAATTGGATTACGAAATAGCCTGGCAAAAAATCCAAGCTTTGACCGATAAGCCACTAGAAGAACGCTCCAACTGGCTGGCTGATTATTACAGTAAAGGCAACACGGCTTATGAATCCGACCAAGACGGTGCTAAAGCCAAAATTAACGATTTAAATCAACAAGTTTACCAGCTTCATGAAAACAATGACAATGACAATGACTCAGCGTTAGCCCGTATCTATTGGACTTGCCGCCAGTGGAGTTATGACTATTTTGACGCCTTTTACCAACGGATTGGCATTCACTTTGAAAAATACTATCCAGAAAGTGAAACTATAGAAATTGGTTTGATAATAGTCCGCGAACACATTGGCGACGTTTTTACGGAGTCCGACGGAGCAGTAGTTTTTGCCGGTGAAGCGCATGACTTGCACACCCGAGTGTTTATTACCAGCCAAGGATTGCCGACATATGAAACTAAAGACGTCGGTTTAATATTTAAAAAATGGGACGATTACCATTTTAACCGCTCGATCATTATTACGGCCAACGAACAAGCTCAATATATGGCGGTGGTACTCAAGGCAATTGAGCAATTTGCTCCTGAGCTGGCTCATGCCAGCCAGCATATTACGCACGGTCTGGTCAAACTCCAGGGCAATGTTAAGATGGGCAGCCGCCTGGGCAACATTATCCGGGCTAACGAAGTGCTTGATAAGACGGCAGCCGCGAATTTTGCGCTTAACGGCAAGCGGGACGATAACGTAATTCTGGGTGCGGTTAAATATACCTTTTTAAAACAACGTCTCGGTGCTGATATTATCTTTGATCCGGAGGAATCAGTCAGCTTGGAAGGCAATAGCGGCCCGTATTTACAATATGCTTACGTGCGAGCGCTTAGTATCCTGACAAAGTCGACTGTCGATAACTTGCCAGCTGATGAGTTGCAAACAGACGAACGCCAGTTACTGCTTAAAATTGGCGAATTTCAAGAAGTTCTGAGCAGAGCGATTAATGAACTGCTGCCGCACCATATTTGTACTTATCTTTATGAACTAGCGCAGTCGTTTAATCATTTTTACGAACGCAATCGGGTTATCGGTAACGAGCGAGAAGCAGTTCGCATAAAGCTGGTTCATCTGTATTCCGATACCCTAAAAACTGGCCTAGAGCTGCTCGGCATTCCGATAATTGAAAAAATGTAGCCCAAAAGTCGAATATCTTATTGTTAACGGCAAAGCTGATTAGCTAAAGTATCTCTATAAAAGGAGGCCTATGATTGATACGGTAAAAAAATTAAACAGTCCACTATCCGAAGCTGAATGGAAAAAACGACTAACTCCCCGGCAGTATGCGGTACTTCGGCAAAGGCAAACTGAGAAACCGTTCACCGGGAAGCTGCTACATAACAAAGCTAAAGGCCATTACGTTTGCGCTGCTTGTAAGGAAAAAATATTCGACTCAACCACCAAATTCGAATCAAACAGCGGCTGGCCAAGTTTTTACGATGTTATCAGCCAAGGAGCAGTTAAATTATTGCCAGATAATTCCATGGGACTGGAAAGGGTTGAAGTGGTTTGCGGAAACTGTAATGGACATTTGGGGCATGTCTTTGATGATGTGCCGGAGCTGCCAACAGGTAAATACTACTGCATAAATTCCACGTCGCTAAATTTTCAGCCTAGTAAGTCATAACCCAATCATTAAACTATCAGATAGTTGCTCAATGAACAGATTGCGAAGAGGCAGCTAAATCTAGTGAAAAATATTTTGTCCCCCATATTGCCATTTGCTCAAGTATCGGGATTAAGTCCCGACCTTTTTGAGTTAGTGAATATGTTATGCAGGGCGGGTGAGCCGGGTCTGGCTGCCTGACAATAATGGCTTGTTGTTCCAAACAGTCCAACCTTTGGGATAACGTACGGGGACTCATGCCGGGAATCGAGCGCTCAAACTCGCTAAAACGATGCGGCTGCAGCGCTAAGTCGCGCAGTATCAGAGCCGTCCACTTGTTGCCGATGATAGACATAGCTAGGGCAACACAGCCGTCTTTTGATTCGATTGGTGAATTTTTAGGACTTATTTTCATACTTTACAAAATATAGTAACTGATTTATACTGATGGTTACTATACTTAGTATACCAAATAACTTAAATAGGATAAACAATTATGAGCAATTATGGCGAAGTCGCCGACGAAACATCAATAAATACAGCTGTCCAATCTTTAAATACCAATAATTTTAATGCCCAAGTAGTAAATGATTTAGCAGCCGCCAAAGCAGCAGTGCTTGAAATCATACCAGCGGGCGCCGAAGTCTTTACGGCTGCATCAGTTACCCTTCAAGAAACGGAATTAGCCGAAACATTAAATAAAAAGCCCTATATATCAGTTCGCGATAAATTCATGGATTATAAAAACCAACCAGATAAAGCTATTGAGATGCGCCGGATTGGTTCAGCGGCTGAATATGCAGTCGGCAGCGTCCATGCAGTTACTAAAGACGGGCATTTGTTAATTGCCTCGGCCACCGGTAGCCAGATCCCCAATGAAGTCTATGGTGCCAGCCAAGTGATATTCGTAGTTGGTGCCCAAAAAATTGTCAACGACATTGATGACGGGATTCAGCGGATTCAGCAATATGTCGTTCCGTTAGAAGATGAGAGAGCTCTAAAAGCCTATGGTGCACACACTTCGCTCAATAAAATGCTAATTTACTTCAAAGAATTCCCAGGCCGAGTCCACGTAATTATCATTAGGCAAAAAGTTGGATTCTAACTACCCACTGTATAAAAATTAGTTTTTCTTAGGCTGATCTATGCCTATAATTAGATTGTTATTCAGACTGACTAGCTAATAAGTTAATGAGGTAATAACTATGGCGATGGAGCAAATCGATAAAAATATAATACCCACTAAACTGCTTTGGGTGGACTTAGAAATGACCGGTCTTAACCCAGTTAAAGATGTTATTTTAGAAATTAGCACCATTATAACGGATTTTGATTTTAAACAACTAGCCAGCTATGAAGCCGTGGTCAAGCAAAGCAACGAAGCCCTAGAATCGATGAATGAGTGGGCGGCCAAACAGCACTTGAGTAGCGGCTTAACTGAAAAAGTCCGTCAGCAGGGGAGACTGGAAACTGAAGTTGAGCATGAATTAGTGGAGTTAATTCGAGCCCAATTTGGCGCCGAACCTGCAGTACTGGCAGGCAATTCCGTTCATTTTGATCGGATGTTTATTAAACAGTGGTGGCCGGAAGTCGAAGCTTTGCTGCATTATCGGATGCTTGATGTCAGCAGCTTTAAAGTCTTGCTACAGGGAAAATTTAATTTAACTTACGATAAGCCTGAAGTCCATCGGGCGACGGCCGACATTGAAGCCTCCATTGCCGAGCTTAAATATTATTTGAAATGGCTGAGAAATGGATCATCAAACAGTTGAAACTTATATCCTAAGTCTGCCCAACGTCAAACTGGATTACCCGTTTGGCGAGGAAGTTGCGGTCTATAAGGTCAAAGACAAAATGTTTGCTTTAATCCAAGAAGGCAGTGATCCGATTCGGGTCAGCTTAAAGTGCGACCCAAAACTGGCTGAAATGCTTCGTGATAAATATGAAACTGTTATGCCAGGTTATCACCTGAATAAAAAATACTGGAATACAATTATCCTAACTGGCCAGTTGGGCTGGGATCAAATTCAGGATCTGATCAGGCATAGTTACCAGTTAGTAACCGAGTGAAGCGGCAATAATTATATTTAACCATTAACGGCTTCATGCTTCAGGGTGGTACTAGCGTACAATGAAAACTATGGATGCAGTTGAGGATATTAAGTCACGCCTTAGTATTGAGGACGTAATTGGGGAGTATGTCCAACTTAAACGCGCTGGACGGAATTGGCGCGGCTTAAGCCCGTTTAGTAATGAAAAAACACCTAGTTTTATGGTCAGTCCCGAAAAACAAATCTGGCATGATTTCAGTTCTGGTAAGGGCGGTAATATGTTCAGCTTTGTGATGGAAATGGAAGGCTTGGATTTTCGCGGCGCCATGGAACATTTAGCCCGTAAAGCTGGACTTGATCTCGAACAGTACCAAACATCTTCAAGATTTGGCGACCGCCTTAAACAAAAGCAAAGACTATACGATTTACTGGAACTAGCGGCAAAGTTTTATCAAGTCCACTTTAGCAAGAGCAACATGACCCTGGAGTACGTTTTACAGAGACGGCAATATAGCAAGCAAACCGCTTTGCAGTGGCAGCTAGGCTATGCGCCGGCCAGCGGCAAAGCCTTAACTACGTTTTTACGCACCCGGAAGTTTACTGATGATGAAATGCGGGCTGCCGGGGTTAGTGTCGGCCAGCCAGGCCGCATTAGCGACATGTTCCGCGGTCGGTTGATTATTCCTTTGGCCGATCAACAAGGGCGCATTATCGGCTTTACCGCCCGAATCCTTAGTGATGAACCGCATCAGCCAAAATACATTAATACGCCACGGACTATTATTTATGATAAAAGCCGTAATGTTTTCGGGCTGAATCATGCTAAAGAGGCAATTCGTAAGTCTAATTATGCAGTTGTGGTAGAAGGCAATTTAGATGTTATTGCCAGTCATCAAGCTGGTGTCTGCCAGACAGTAGCCGTGGCGGGTACCGCTTTAACCGAGCAGCATCTTAAAATACTGTCCCATTTTACCGAAGACATTAGATTATGCTTTGATGCTGACAAAGCCGGGATGGCGGCTACTGAAAGAGTTATTCCAATAGCCAGTAAAGTAGGCGTTAATCTAAGCATGATTACCTTGCCAAGCGGCAAAGATCCAGATGAGTTGATTAAAAAAGACCCAACCGCCTGGGAAAAAACGATCGAAAAACCGGTTTACGCTCTCGATTGGCTGATCGATCGTTATAAGCAGTCGCTAAATTTGAGTACGGCTGTTGGCAAACGTCAGTTCAGCAACATTATTATGAATATTGTGCGCGGATTGGACGATCAAGTTGAACAGGAACACTATGTGGGAATTGTGGCGTCAACTATAGGTGTTAGCCAAGACGCCCTACTGGTTAAACTAAAACCGGCGCCGTCGCAACGCTTAAAATCACGGGTGGCTCCTGCGGCCGAGCTGGATAAAGAATACTTCGAGCTAAAAAAAGTCCAAGATCACTTTTTATCACTTATGCTACTACAGCCGAAATTGCGTAATTTTTTGGCAGTCATTACTACCGAAATGTTGCCTGATGCCGATGCCAAGCACTTGTTTGATTTTCTAAAACTTCAACCGGATTTTAAAGGCGAGCCGTTAGCTCAACCGAAGTTGCATCAGATAGCCGATTATGTTAAAATCTTAATGTTACAGTATGAAGCTCTATACCAGAAACTAGAATTACTGGAGCTACGGTATGAAGCAGCTCGGCTGCAGGCTCGACTAGTTGAGTCTTACGTAAAAAACGAAAAACACCAACTGGCATTCCAACTCCAAACAGCTAATGAAGTTAAAACAACAAAATTATTAGAACAAGCAAGAAGGCTAGATTTACTATTAAAAAAAGTAAGAGAGGTTTAGTGTCAATGGCGGATAGTGCTAAATTATTTAAAGATGACAAAGCTCAGTTGAAACTAGAGCAAGCAAAAGCAAAATTAATTGAAAAAGCCAAACTGGAAGGGCGCATTGATCAGCGTGATATTTTAAGCGCCATACCTGATAAACCAGAAAATGTCGAGTTACTAGACGGCTTGTACACTGAACTGGCTGATTTAAACGTCGATATAGTGGCGACCGAACCAACCGTTGAGGAATTTACCGATGAGTGGCCGGTTGAAGAAGCCGAGGAAGTATTAATCGACGATCACACTTATCTTGATGATATCGCCGATGACTCAGTCCGATTGTTCTTAAGGGAGATCGGCCAAATTCCGCTATTGTCAGCCGAGGAAGAGCTAGCACTGGCTAAACAAGTAGTGGCTGGTGACAAAGATGCCAAAGACAAAATGGCAGTTGCTAATTTACGGTTGGTGGTTTCAATTGCCAAACGTTATGTCGGCCGTGGACTAGATCTGCTTGACCTAATTCAAGAAGGCAACACCGGATTGCTGCGAGCCGTCGAGAAATTTGATCCGGACAAGGGATTTAAATTCTCAACCTATGCTACTTGGTGGATTCGCCAGGCCATAACCCGGGCGATTGCTGATCAGGCCCGGACCATTCGGATTCCGGTACATATGGTAGAGACCATTAATAAATTACTCCGCATGCAACGGCGTCTAACTCAGGAGTTAAACCGCGAACCGACCAATGAAGAAATTGCCCAAGCCATGGAAATTGATGTCGATAAAGTCGAGCACATCATGAAAATCAAGCAGGATATATCTAGCCTGGATGCCAACATCCGTGATGACGAAGAAGAGTCCGTGCTAGCCGATTTTATTGAGGATGAAGATACTATCCGGCCGGAAGAATCAGCCAATAATCAGCTACTTAAAGAACAGGTAAAAGGTATATTATCGGCCTTAACCGAACGCGAACAAAAAATCCTCAAATTACGTTTCGGCCTGGAGGATGGTAAACAGCACACCCTGGAGGAAGTCGGCCAGGAATTCAGTGTCACCAGGGAAAGAATCCGCCAAATCGAAGCCAAGGCATTAGCTAAACTCAGAAAACATAAAGATGCCCGGAAACTACACGATTATATAAAATAATTGCATTGGGTAAATAGTTTAATAAAATTGACTGTATATTATAAATTATGTTAAAATATACATGTCTTCCACTGAGGTGGTTGATGTAATTAGGGATCTTTTTTAGAGATCTCTTTTTTAACAACGAGTAGCAAGTTCCACAGGAGGTGGAGAAATTGATTAGAGTTCGTGTGACCTGCAAGTCTGTCAGTCCGCTATTGATGAATCCGGCCACCGACGAGCTGATAGAACAGCTTCGAACCAAAACACCCAAGCAAAAACGTCGTGATTGGTCGGCACAAGAAGAAGCTGGCACAAAGTTGTATACCAGCGATACCGGCAAAATTGGCATCCCAGTCGAGAACCTTTATGCTTCGCTTGTCGAAGCTGGACGGGATATTAGTCTGCCAGGGCGTCAAAAGATATCGACTGCCACCAGCACTCGCCTCTACGCCTTTATGAGCATAGAAGAACAATTCTTACCATTCCCAGACGATTGTCAGGAATGGAAAGCTGACAAACGCCGTGGGGTTAATCCTAACGGCAAGGAAATGGTAGCTGTGGTTCGTCCACGTTTTGAAAAGTGGTCGATCACTTTTACCGTCGTTATTGACGACAAACTAATCGATACCAGTAAAATCTCCGAACTTATCGAGGTTGCCGGCCGTTCGGTTGGTCTTTGTGATTTTCGTCCGAGTCGTCGTGGACCGTTTGGTCGTTCAACTATCGCTGTCTGGGAAGTACTGGCTCATGAAAAATCTGCCGCTCTAAACGGTGATAAAAGTGTGCTAGTCTCCGCGTAGGGTTATGCTCCGCTGTGTAACGTTCGCTTCGCTAGTCCAAGGGTGAGTAGCAATACTCAC
The DNA here is from genome assembly GCA_963749175.1 of uncultured Candidatus Saccharibacteria bacterium. GTDB lineage: Bacteria > Patescibacteriota > Saccharimonadia > Saccharimonadales > UBA4665 > DATKGQ01. Next base: position 167,484 of record CAVVLM010000001.1, on the reverse strand, counting down.
AGCCATTAGCAATCGTAAGGTCGCTAATGGCACTAGAACGGTGCTGTGTTCTGTTCGCTAGCGCTGACTGCACCATTGTAAACTGTCGCAGACTTGTCCACTGGGTGGGGGAGAGAATCTTTCAATATTGGAGATTCTCTCTCCTCACCATCCTCTATATAAACTTGTTACTCGTTAAAAACTTATGACAGATGAACCCTAAATAGGATTCAATTGTCAGACATGTTCTTTAACAACTAGACCATTTCTCTGTTAACCACTCTTCGCGAGAAAGGGCTACAATCAATGACCGCTATATTGTCTTACGAGTACCTGTTGTCGTGTTTCCCGGCCGATCGTTATCCGGCGATTAAGCCAGCTCAAAGCAGTGCTTTGCAGGCTATCGCTGAAACGAAAGGCTCAACTCTTTTAGAACTGCCAACTGGCACTGGTAAAACCGCTGTCGGTTACACTTTTCTGAAGGCACTCGATCAGCTGGGGCAGGGACCACTTTTTTACATCGTACCGACCAAAGCACTAGTCGATCAGGTGGCTATGATGCACCCTGATTTGCAGGTTGCCTATGGTCGGCATGAGTACGATTGTTTGTACTATCAACCGGATAAGTTCAAAGCCGATGAAATCCCTTGTTTGACTCTAGCTGATTGCCCTCACCGAGTAGATCAAGTGACTGGGGAAACGCAAGAAGCAGGCTTCACCCCATGTCCGTATTACTTGGCAAAATATCACGCTAAGCAGTCCAAAATAGTGGTTTGTACAGCTTCCTTCTATCTTTTCACCCAGCTTTTCAGTCGCGAATTCGATCCTCCGGCTGGTCTGGTAATTGACGAAGCGCATCAAATGGCTAACGTCATGCGAAATGCACTAAGTTATGAGATTACCGACTGGAACCTGCAGCGTACGATTGATCTGCTTGTCAAGTTGGGAGCCGAACAGGAGTCCTGGGAGCTAGAACAGTTTCTTAAGACTATGGTTCAGATACTCCGTAAAAAGCCTCAATCTACCCCAACCATACTTAGTGATGAGGAAATCTGGGAACTGATGAACTTTGTCAGTCAGATTGACGCAGATTCAATCCGTCAAAAGATTGGTCAGGCGATTAGTTCTGGCTTGGTGGATCCGTTTAAAGATCGGGATTTCCTTATGCAACTTGAATCCATCACCCTGAATCTAAAGCGCTATGTACGTAGCCTGGACTACTCAACAGAGACTGAACATCGAAATCCGTTGAACTACGTCACTTATGCCTACTCTGAAAAGGAGGCTATGACAGATAGTCAACGAGTCCAGTACAGACTGATTATTCGAGCCTATTATGTCGCTCCGCTAGTCAAAAAATTGCTGGCACCACAAACTGTTGCCTATTCGGCGACTGTCGGCGATCCAGGGATTTTCAGCTACGAAACAGGCATCAAGCTACCTTTTGTCAGTTTGCCCGGAACTTTCCCGACGGTTAACACCAGGATATTAATGCCTAGTGACACACCTAAATTAGCAACAAGAGTTAAAATTCGTCAGGAACCAACGAAGGTTCTGCGCAGGATAGCTCAAACCTGCTACGATTTACAGTCCAGGCAGATACGTGTGCTGGTTGTGGTGGTGTCTAATCGAGAGAAAGACCGATTTGTCAGTCTCTGCCATGAAGAAGCAGTTGACGTTATCAGTTATGATGAATCGTTATCGCCTCGAGAGGCAATCAATCGGTTCAAATCGGGTGAAGGCTCGGTGCTGGTCGGTACCACCGCAAATTATGGCGAAGGTCTAGACTTGCCCGAGGAGATTGCACCAGTGATTTTCTTCCTTCGTCCAGGCTACCCTAACCCACGCGACCCAGTTGTTCAGTTCGAGGAAAGGCGTTTCGGTAACCAACGTTGGCAAGTCTGGAATTGGCGGGTAATGATCGAGGCACTTCAAGTACGAGGACGCAATGTGCGAAGCGCAGATGACCGAGGTGTCACGATTTTCATTTCCCAACAGTTCAGACGGTTCCTTTACGGATCATTGCCAACATGGTTGAAACCAGCTTATCGAAGCGAACTAACTCTTGAAGAATGTAGAAAGGAAGTGATTGATTTGCTCAACTAGTCATCTCTAGGCCAGGCCCAGTCAGGTAACCCCTGGCTATCTAGTCTCCGGCACACCAAGGAGCAGAATCATATTCTGCTAGCCAACAGTTACCTTTCGGTTGCTGTTGGCACTTTTCTTGGTTAGGTTCGGTGTAGTAGTGCCTGCCGCAGCACTGATAGGCATTCCTTGGGGTGGGGGAACTTCTTTGGACGGGAGTTCCCCCACCAATCTTCTCTACTGAAAAATCAAAAAATGGTCTGTTATATTTTATAGATTGTGTCTAAACCAACATCTGTGGTTGTTCGCGTCGAGTCGCTTGACTCCGTTTGAATAATCCAGATGTTTAACTTCCACGAATGTGTGTTCGTGCTGATGAGTCCAAAAGGACGAAAAGCAAATAAAGTATAAGTATATGTTACTTTTTTAGTGTAAGATCATATGATATCAGATAGACCGCATCTGGCGTATACTGTTAAATATGGCAGAGGTGAAAAAACTGAAAAAGTTTGCCATTATAGATGGTAAATCGGTTTTTTATCGTGGTTATTATGCCATGCCGAACCTTACTAACCGCTATGGTAAACCGACAGGCGGAGTTTTTGGGTTTACAACCATGGCATTGGAAGTCGTCAGGCGGCTGCAACCAGATTATGTGGCTGTTGCGTGGGACAAACCAAAAACCAATATCCGTAAACGTTTAGCCATATATCCGGCCTATAAAGCCGGTCGAAAACCGGCTCCCCCTGATTTTTATGAACAAATTCCGATATTACATGATTTGTTAAAAGCTTTTTGCTGGCCATTATATGAGTTAGATGATTACGAAGCCGACGATATTATGGGCGCTCTGGCAGCTCAAGCCGAAAAGCGTGGAATTGAGACGCTACTAGTCACCAGTGATCTGGATGCTTTGCAGTTAGTCGGTCCGTTAACTAAAGTTTATATCTTAAAAACCGGCTTATCTAACATCCAACTTTATAGTCCGGAGAGTTTTGAAGCTAAATACGGACTAAAAGTTGACCAATTTCTCGATCTTAAATCTCTTCAGGGAGATAGTAGCGACAATATTCCAGGAGTGCCGGGAATCGGCCCAAAAACCGCTATTGAACTGCTCAAAACCTATCACACGCTGGATGGTGTTTACCAAAATATAGATCTGATTAAAGCATCAGTTGCTAGCAAATTGGCAGCTGGCAAAGAATCAGCTTACTTGAGTAAAAAAATTGCCGCTATCTGGACTGATGCGCCAGTAAAGCTAAATTTAAAAGAAGTTGACGGTAGCCGAATTAATCCTGAGGCCCTCCGCTCATTGCTGGAGAAATTGGAATTCCGCTCACTACTACGTAATCTGCCGGCAGCCATGCAAGTTCCATATAGCGATAATCCAACTACCAACGCTGTAAGTTTAGGTCCATTGGCCAAAAAAGTTCATATTGATAAGCTAAAAGACCTCCAAAAATTAAGCACACTGAAAACAAAACAACTGACGATCCATAGCCGCTGTGCGGCGCCGCATGGCCACGATCCCCGGGCAATTATTATTAGCCCAGATAGAAAAACCGTTTACACACTTGATGTAAAAGCCCTAGGCGAAGACAATATCCATCGGTTTTTTAAACAGATCTTAACAGCTGACACTAATCTAGTTGGTTATGATTTGAAAGCTAGCCTACAGATGTTGATAGATTTAGGTATTAGTATGCCTAAAGTTGGCCATGACGTTTTTGTTGCGGCATTTGTACTTAACCCACTGCGCCGAGAACAATCCTTAACTGAACTAGCCTCGACTGACCTTGGCTATCATGGCTCTGACTTAGACAACTTAACCGAGGAAGAATTTATCCAGTGTGCCCCAGAAATTGTCAGCATTATTGATGGGCTATATCGGGTCCAAACCAAAGAAATAGCTAATGTCCCCAAATTCCCTGAGCTGCTGAGTAAAATTGAATGGCCGGTAATACCAGTATTGGCCAAAATGGAATATGAGGGCATTAAACTTGACACTAATTATCTCAAACATTTCTCGCTTGAAATAAATGATGCCATATCTGATCTGGAACAGCACATCTACGGCTATGCGGACCATGAATTTAATATCGCCAGTCCAAGCCAATTGGCAGATGTGTTGTTTGATAAATTAAAACTGCCAACTGGCGGCGTTAAAAAAGGTAAAACTGGCTACAGCACGGCCGCTGTCGAGCTCGATAAACTGCGCGGAGTGCACCCAATAATTAATTTGATAAGCCAGTACCGTGAAGTTACGAAATTAAAAAACACCTACGTTGATACACTGCCACTGCTTGTCGACGAAAATTCGCGCTTACATACGACTTATAACCTGACAATTGCCCAGACCGGGCGTTTAAGCTCAACTGACCCTAACTTACAGAACATTCCAGTCCGTACCGATTTAGGCAAACACATCCGAACAGCATTTGTAGCAGATGAGGGCAATGTACTCATCAGCGCCGATTACTCGCAATTTGAGCTTCGATTAGCAGCGGCGATGTCCAAAGATACCGATATGATGGATATGTTTAACGGTGGCGTCGATATTCACACCCAAACAGCTGCTCAGGTATACGAGAGAAAACCGGAGGATGTTACCAAGCAAATGAGACGAGCGGCCAAAGTCATTAATTTTGGCATACTCTACGGCATGAGTCCGCACGGCCTGAGCGTTGCCGCCGACATGACTCGGGCTCAAGCTGAACACTTTATCAACCAGTATTTTGAACTGCGCAAACCATTGCTTAGTTACTTAAACGGTCTTAAAGAAAAAGCTCGTACTGAAGGTTATGTTGAGACGCTGTTTGGCCGGCGCCGGCCGATGCCAGATATCAATTCCAGTAATTTCGCAATCCGCTCGGCAGCAGAGCGGGCGGCTATGAATATGCCAATCCAGGGCACGGAGGCTGATTTAATGAAAATGGCAATGGTGGAAGTCGACAAAGAACTTAGCGCTAAATTCCCACAAGCCAAGATGCTGCTGCAAGTTCATGATTCCATTCTGGTCGAAACCCCCCAAGCAGACGCCGAAGCAGTCAGTGATTTACTCAAGTTGATAATGGAAAATATATATAAACTACCAGTTAAATTGGACGTCGACGTATCAATTGGCAATAATTGGGGAGAATTATAATAGTTTGTCCCACCTAGACCATTATCTTTTGTTAATACACCTTGCAAAAATTATATAATGTGATATTGTAACATAAGTAAGATACAACTATGAGGTATTTCTTAGTTTTTCTAATTACCGTTGGTTTGATTATTTTGGCTTTTATTATTATTTTAAAAGCCTTTAGTTCAGCGCCGTCTAAACCGCCAACACCGCTGGTTGACTATTCAAACACCAGTACGGTAGTCGAAATGACTATTGATGGTCCGGTAACGGCTGACCAGACCCATAATGCCGTTCAAATGATCGTTGGCCAGAACTCCAGCCAGATTAATATTGTCCAAGGTTACCAAAATAACGTTACTAGCACTCAAAGCTATCCTAACAATAGCGCTGCCTATGGAGTGTTCCTAAGTGCATTGGATTTAGCTGGCTATAGCAAGGGCAAAAATGATTCTAGCCTGGCTGATTACCGCGGTTATTGCCCAACTGGCGATGTTTATATTTACCAGATCATAAACGGCAGCAATACCATCCAACAATATTGGTCCACGTCTTGTGGTGGGCAAGGGACGTTTAAAGGCGAACCGACGGTGGTTGAAGATCTTTTCCAAGCCCAGCTGCCAGATTATGGCGACATAACCTCGAACGCTAATATCTAGATTTTTGCGCTCTCTTTGCACTTCGCTCTATACTTATCATTAGATGATTAAAGCACTTATTTTTGATTATTTTGGCGTTGTGACGTCAGATAAATACTGGCAATATATCCATGCCAACGTAGTTAATAATCAAAAATTACATAAAGCTCATGAGCAGGCCAATACCGGCAGTATGGGCTGGAGCGAGTTTATAAACAGCGTTGCTCAAGAACTTAATCAAATACCCCAGGAAATAATGGCGTTGTATCAAAACGAAAAGATCGATCTTGATCTATTAAATTATGTCAAAAAACTTCACGGCCAATATAAGACAGCGTTACTTACTAACGCCAGCCACACCTTTTTAGAACCGCTAATTGCTAGCACTAAAATAGATCGCTTCTTTGATGAAATTGTCATTTCTTCGCGCTTGGGCATGATCAAACCAAACCCCAAAGTCTTTGACTTCACGCTTGAGCGCTTGGGTGTTAAACGCAGCGAAGTAGTGTTTATTGACGACAGTCCCTATAACGTTGAAACTGCTCAGCAGTTAGGCATTAGAAGTATTCTATATAGCTCGCTTGAACAGCTACGCCGTGAACTGGGCAGATTGCTTAAGACCTAGGCATCAATCCGGAAAATTAAGCGTTTATTACCATCGTCTTTGATAATTTTTTGCAGATCCGGCGTGCGCAAGCGCAGGGCATTAATCAGCGCGGCGCTGGGCGCACTAATGATAATAGTCGTCGGTTTGACGCTCACGTTCACCGTAGCCTGAAAAGTGGCAGTGACATAGTCTTTAATTTTGGCAATTACTTCTGGTTCTTGCCAATCGGATTGTTTGAGGATCGAAGATAAAGAGTCCATCATAGTCATTATAGCTGATACAATGAATGTACGATGCCAGAGTTACCAGAGGTAGAAACTGTTCGAATTGGATTAAATAAACTTATCCGCGGCAAGCAAATTGTTGGTGTTACTCATGATACGCCTAAAAGTTTCCCCAATGCCGAGGCTGATGTGAAGCGCTTTTTAATTGGCTCGTCAATTGATTCAATTAATCGGCGGGCTAAAGTGTTGGTAGTTGAACTAAGCAGCAAATACGCACTGGTTATCCACTTAAAGATGACTGGCCAGTTAGTCTACCGCGGCCAAAAGCAACATTTTGGTGCCGGGCATCCGTCGCCCAGTCTAGTCGGCCAGCTACCCGATCGATCAACGAGGGTAGTATTTAATTTTGCCGACAAAAGTAACTTATTCTTTAATGATCAACGCAAATTCGGTTGGGTCCGGCTACTGCCAAGCAGCGAAGTCGCCAATATTGATTTTTTTAAGAAAGTTGGTCCGGAACCATTGTCTGCTAGTTTTAACTGGCAGGAATTCCGGGATCGTTTGCGACGCCGATCAAAGTCAACCATTAAAGCGGCACTGCTTGACCAAACGGTTATTGCTGGGATAGGCAATATATATGCCGATGAGAGCTTATGGGCGGCTAAAGTTCACCCTAGCCAACGGGTAGCCGAGCTTTCGTCCAGAGCAGTCCATAAATTATTTGATGAGATTATCGCTGTTTTAAAACTTGCCATATCCAATGGCGGCTCCACTGACCGTAACTATGTTGATGCCGAAGGCAAAAGAGGTAATTACTTAGAATTTGCCAAAGTATTTCGACGCAATGGGCTACCGTGCCCACGCTGCCATATGCCGATAATTAAAATCCGTGTTGCCGGCCGCGGCACCCACATTTGTCCGAATTGCCAGAGGTTGAGGTAAATTATGATTACGACTATTGTCAGCAGTAATAGCTTCGCTCGCCAGCAAATTGTTGATAGCCAAGTTAAACCGTTTATTAAGCAGTACGGTGATTTTGGTTATGAACGGATCGACTGTGAAAACACGGAATTTAATCAAATCCAAAGCGCTTTGCAAAGCTTGCCGTTTCTCGCGGCTAAGAAATTAATTGTCCTGCAAGAACCAAGCACTAATAAGGATTTTGTCAGTAAGATTGATCAATTGCTACCAACCATACCGGATGCAACAGACGTCATAATTATGGAATCAAAAATTGATAAGCGCCAACACTATTATTCAGCTTTAAAAGAAAAGACTAAGTTTCAAGAGTTGGTTGAACCGGTGGGCTCAGATTTAATAAATTGGCAGCTAACCTATGTCCAAACCCAAAATGGTAAGATTGAACATCCACAGGCTAGAAAGTTAATCAACAAAGTTGGCGATAATCAGCAAAGGCTAGCTAACGAAATAGATAAATTACTGCTGTATAACCCGCAAATTACTGATCAAAGCATTGATTTATTAGTCGAAGCTACGCCGCAAAGCACTATCTTTGATATGCTTGATAGCGCCTTTGCCGGCAATAATCGGCGGACGCTTAAATTATATAAAGAACAAAGGGAACAAAAAGTCGAACCAGCACAAATGATTGCTATGTTGACTTGGCAACTGCATATTTTAGCGCTGATTAAGACAGCATCAAGCGGCATGTCCCCCGAACAAATCGCCAAGCAGTCACGCCAGAATCCTTTTGTAGTAAGAAAAAGCCTGGGCTTGGCTAAAAAAATCAGCCAGACAAGCTTAAAGCAGATGCTTAAGGAATTATTAATCCTTGATACTAGACTGAAAACCGAATCGATCGATCCAGATGAAGCAATGCAGTATTACTTGTTAACACTGCACCAACTGATTAACTAGAGGTTATTTACTTGGCAGTTTTACGCTTGGTCGCGGGTTTAGTCACTGGTTTTTTCTTGGCGGTAGTGGCTTTGACTTTAGGCTTGGCACTGGCTTTTGCGGCTTGGGCTAATTTGCTCTGCTTTCGGGCAACTTTATGCTTGGACATAAGCTTTTTCTTGTAGGCTTTATCTAATTCGCTTTGAGCTTTACGTTGAGCTGTTGCAGTTGAAGTCTTGGCGCCGCTTAATGATCGTTGGAAAGCTTTTAAAGCGCGGTTGAGCGACCGCTTGGAGCGGGCATTACGCAAAGCTGCCTTTTGGGCGGTGCGAACTCGTTTTTTAGCTGATTTTATGATTGGCATTTAGGAAACCCTTCAATTACGTTGCTTTATTATATGTCAACTATAACTGTGATGTTTATAATTTGCAAAGAAACTAAGGGGTTAGTTATCTGATTAAATCCCCTAGAAAAGGTGGCTATTCCATGACAGCAAGTAATTATAAGTAGATTGCTTATTGACATTATCTTAGGGGTTAATTTATTTGAGCATAAGAACTTAATGTCATATAATCATGTAATGCGCAATTTTGATAGATCACTAATTATAGATCGTTTACTTAGAACGGGTGTAGTTTCAGCACTAGGTTGCTTGTCACTACTAGCAGCTGGCTGCAGCGAAAGTAGTAGTGGCTCTAGGCAGGTGGTTGCAGAGTGCGTGTCTAATCCTATTTACAGTCCTTGGTATAGTGGCAGTAACGAATATAGAGGGTTGCTTGTGACAGTTCCAAACGTCAGTAATAATGCCAACCTTATTGTGGGCTTCGAAACACCAAATGGGCAATGGCAAGACAGTGGAGATGTAGCAGATTCTGTTACTCCTAATGGTAGAGAAACTTTGGTTCTTGGTATTAAACATGGGGCAGTAAGATTTAGATTTCAGGCAGTTTTTCTACAAAACGCGTCAGCTTTTCCAGACTTAGGTAAAATTCAATTTAGTGCCCAAAATACAGCTGAGACTCTACCGTGGTCTGAAGCAATCAAATCAGACAATGGCAATGTTATACAACCACAATGGCCACCTCACCCCATCGTAATACCTAAATGTTAGGTGTTTTACTCTATAATGCAGTCTGCTTTTAAAAATATCTTTTACTACCGTCATCAACTGACACAATATTTTATATATTAAAAATTCCTAATAATATTTTAAGAACAACCATTCATTGCCTACTTGCCATCATGGGATAGTCACCCTAGAAAAATATCGACACGCTTATTCTTTCATGGTATTATTTAGCTCATCAGGCTATAAAATAAAAACATGGATAATCCAAAACAGCAGGTAATTGATCGTTTAAAGCAAGCCACCAATGTATTGGTGACGGTTAGTAATAATCCATCGGTTGACCAATTGGCAGCTTGTATTGGTCTTGCCCTTATGTTGAATAAGTTAGGCAAACACGGCACAGCAGTATTTAGCGGTGAAGTTCCGTCGACAATGGAATTTTTGCAGCCTGAAAAAACCATTGAAAAAAATACCGACAGCTTAAGGGATTTCATAATTGCGCTAGATAAATCAAAAGCTGACAAACTACGCTACAAAGTTGAAGACCGAGTCGTTAAGATTTTTATTACACCTTATAGGACGACGTTAAGTGAAAAAGACTTAGAATTTAGCCAAGGTGATTTCAATGTTGACGTGGTCGTTGGCATAGGAGTCCACCAGCAATCCGAACTTGATCAGGCCATAACTACTCATGGCCGGATTTTGCATGACGCCACCGTAATTAGCATTAATAATTCACCAAACGGCAATCTGGGTAATATTAATTGGCTAGATACAACAGTTAGCAGCTTATGTGAAATGATTGTCCTAATAGGCGAAGAACTAGGCCAAAACATTTTTGATAATCAAATAGCTACAGCTTTATTGACGGGAATTGTGGCGGCTACTAATCGATTTAGTAATGATAAAACTTCGCCGCAAACCATGAGCGCCAGCGCTAAACTAATGGAAGCCGGAGCTAACCAACAACTTGTAGCCACTCAGCTAGATATACAATCTAATCCACCGCCAGCAGCACCGACAACCTCACCGGATCAACCGCCACCGCCTTCTGGTACGCCGCCCGTCCAACCGCCACCAGCAGATAATGGGACGTTAGAAGTTAGTCATGACCAGCCAACTAGCGAACCCCAAACCACGCAACAACAGTTAGACCAAATAAATATTGATAGTGAAGGGCAGTTTCACAGCTTTGAACCGCGCGCTGAACTGTCTCCGTCGGAAGAAAATCCCGACAAAGCCGCCGCTGCAGCGTCAATGATACCATCGGACAATAATCAGCTGACATCGGCCGCCGGTGCGCCGATAAATACTTCTAATACTCAGGCTATGAATAATTTGTTTGCGGCTTCATCGCTGGATACTTTGTCAACGCCTGCTCCAACTCCGCCATCAACCGAACCAATGCCGCAACTTAATCTGCCACCCGTTGAAGTTACACCACCGACACTTACGCCGCCAGTTGAAGCAGTTGCCCCACCACCACCCGTGGCCTCGCCTCCAGCTGACGAAACTCTTCAGCAATTAGAGACGGCAGTAAACAGCCCGCATCTTAACCAGATTGCGCCTGAGCCAGCTCCATCGGCACCTGAACCGCCAGCCCAACTGGATTCAACGGGATCAAATATGCCAAATATAGAGGCTGCCCGCAACGCGGTTAAAGCCGCTGTTAACAGTCAACCACCTCCTAACATGGATCGACTACAGGGGTTAGGCACTACCACTGCATTTAATGATATTCAAGGTATGCAAACTTCGGGTATGCCAGCTTCACCGGATAATAGTCAACAACCAGCCAGCGAACCAGCCATTTCTGGTATAAAAGTTTATTCAGATACGGAGAATGCTGCCAATGGTCTGGCTACTCCGCCGCTTAGCCCGGATATGCCGCAGCCAACTTTAACTTTCCCGTTACCCAATCGGCCAATGGCTTCGCCGCCAAGCAACAATTTTGATCAACCAGCGAGTTCACCACCACCGCCACCAGTCCCGCCGCCCATGACTTACATGCCACCAACAATGTATCAGCCGGGTAGTGAATCTGGTCCTCAACCTGATCTGCCGCTCTAGTCGATTAGCATTTTCCATTGCTTAAGATAATAATATGGCTTAATGGACGGTTTGCTATTAATTGATAAACCACTTGGTTGGACGAGTTTCGATGTTGTCGGTAAAGTCCGATCGGTTATTGAACAATCAAGTATTGCTAAAAGTAAAAAGCGGTATCCGGTAGGCCATAGTGGTACGCTTGACCCGCTGGCAACCGGGCTGTTGATAGTTTTAATCGGCTCGTTCACTAAACAATCGGACTTAATTGGGAAATTTGAGAAAACTTATCAGTTTGCTATGAAACTAGGACAGACTAGCACAACAGGCGATGAGGAAGGCGAGAAAACCTTTCAATCTGACCACCAACCATCAGGTATAGAAATTGAACAGGCTTTAAAACAATTCATCGGCCCTATCGAGCAATTACCGCCAATCTATTCTGCTATTAAAATTAACGGCCAGCCGGCTTACCGTTTGGCTCGCAAAGGCAAAGCTGTCCAATTGTCACCGCGCCCAGTAAATATATATTCATTAAATTTATTAGACTACAAATACCCGCTTATTAAACTGGAAACTAGTGTTAGCAGCGGCACTTATATTCGTTCTTTAGCTGAAGATATAGGTAAAGAACTAAAAACAGGTGCTTATACGGTGGAATTACGCCGTATAAGTATTGGACAGTTTACTGTTAGTAATGCTATTGCTCCGCAAGAGCTAACAATTAGGCAAATTCAAAACCACCTAATACAGATTAAATAGCAGCAATATCTCTTTTAAGATTAAGTTTTAATCTGAAGCTAATTATTGTGTGCCACCAAAGGCAGCCACGTAGGCACTGGTGGTATTGGGTGCAACACTTGGATCTAGTGGCAATATACTGTCAACGTTGGCGTCAAAGTAAGATTGATAGGCGACGTTGTGGTTGGCAACGAAATTCGCTATTCCAGTAACATAGGCTCCGTCATCACCACCTCCAGCTGGTTGGGCGCCGGATGAAGTACCCCATTCTGGGATCGACAAAGGCTTGTTATTGGCGACAGCAAATGCTTCAACTGTAGCTATCCCATCAGCTTCGTTATATAGGTAATTCCATCTTGCGGTACCTGAAGCAGGCAAGTTACTATCACCAGAACCGTCATACTGGTCGATGCCGATAATATCTACGTAAGCATTGCCAGGGTAGATGTTGGCTAATGGAAAGTTCTGGTAGTTGGAATTAACATTCCAGTCAAACAAGAAGTCCGCTCCGGGTACAGCGCGCATGGCTGTAACTTCCTGGTCCCAACACTGATCCCACTGAGTCCACTGGGCTTGAGTTGAGCCTAGATCATCGTTGTACCAAGTGCCATTCATTTCATGTGCTAGTCGGATTACGGTGTTGCCTAAGCCAGCTGCTACCATATTTTGAGAAAACTGGGTGGCGTAAGTATTGTAGTCGCCGGCAGCACATTCGGCTGTCCAATTAGGATTGCTGGCCTCGCTATCAGGAATAAGATTCTGGGCATCTATTAGCGAATGGTTATTGGGGTCAGCCTTGACCCAATTCACAAACGGCGCGCCGTTTACTCCGTCAATCCAAGGATTTACCCAATCAGCCCAAGTCGGCATAGCGTCAGAAAAAGTCTCCATGCAGTTATAGGTAATGCCGTTTAGCGTAGTGAAGTCCATCTGCGAATAGTTATTCGGATTTGGCCCGTTGGTAATACATACGGTTTTGGAGTTACCGGCTTGGATTAGTCCAGCCGGGCGGCCGCTACTCGAAACTACAGGATTAACTGTTACGGCTGTAGTTGCTGTTATTGTGCCGCCAGTGCCACTGCAGGCAATATTGTAAGTGCTAGTTTGGCTGAGGGCGCCGGTACTCTGCGAACCAGAGGTGGCTAATGTTCCAGACCATGCCCCGGACGCTGTACAGCTAGTCGTATTAGTCGAGCTCCAGGATAAGGTAGCTGATTGTCCGGCCGTGATAGTGGTCGGATTAACGCTCAAAGTTGCGGTTGGGGTTAAGACGATCGGGCTGTAGACTAGCGTTAATGAGTTAAGCAAAGGCGTTACTGTGCTATTAGTTGAGCTTAGTGCGGCTTGGATTTGGATATACTGGCCGCTAGGTAGTTGTGAAACATTGGCGCTTGTGTACCAGCTAGACCAAGTTGAATTATTAGCACTACTCCTGGCTTGAATAGTTACATTGGTACCGGCAGGCAGTGAATCGGTAGCTGCCAAGCTAGTCCAATTTACATTAGAGCTGGCATTATAATCTAGAGTGATATTTCCAGATGATGCATAGCTAACCGAACTGACCGGCGAGCCATATACCTGCATTTCATATATAGAATAGCCCCATTGGGTACACCTAGCCGTGCCATACATTCGGACGTAGCGGCCAACGCCAGACAAATTAGTCAGGTTATTTAGGCCGCCTGTGCCAGTTGTCGTGCTATAGATAGTTGTCCAACTGGAAGCATCATTAGACACTTGGATTTGAAAAGCTTTGCCACAGGCCCTTTCCCAGTATATTTTGACTTGATTGACATTATAGGTTGAGCCAAGATCGACATATAACCACTGAGGATCACTAAACTGTGATGACCATCGAGTATACATGTTGCCATCGAAAGCAGCCTTAGCCGGGTATCCACCTGCCTGAACGGAAGAGGCGTAAGCTGGTCGTCTAAGCGCTAGATTGGCTTGCTGACTAGTTTGCTGATAAGTTGGGGCGGTTCCTTTGGTAATGGATGCCAGCATCACACTGTTGTTAGAGACTGTAGCATTACTCAATGTGCCGCTATTCCAATCCGCTGTTGTGCTCCACACCTTAGTCACCGAAGGCGAGGCGGCATGGGTACCCAGAAATATATAGGTTCCAATACCCGCCACCACAATCACGACTGCTAATAATGAAATATTTTTCCAAAACTTGTTTTTGAAATTAAGATTTTTAAACTTTAACATCTTAGGCATCGCCTCACTAACGATCGGTTTATAATCGTTGTTATTAGTGCTTTTTTCCATAGTACTCATTTATATTTACTATTTTAATATAATTAACCATTATCAGTATTAATAAATTGCTCAATCCTGTCAAATATATTTATTTGGTATATGTCTAAAAAATAGTTGCATCTAGAGAGCAAATCTGTTATAATCCCCGTTAGCGTGGTAAAAAAACAAGTGGTGACTAAAGATCTACAGAGTCATAAAACCGACACTGGCAGCAGCCCTGTTCAGGTAACTATTATGACCAAAAGAATTGAGACACTCGCCGGGCATATGAAGACTAACAAGAAAGATTATGCCGCTCAGCGGGGATTGCTGCAGTTAGTGGGCAAACGGCGCCGACTTTTACGTTATATTGCCAATAAAGACACACAGTCATATCTTGATTTGATAAAGCAATTAGGCATCCGCCGCTAGAGTCATTTAGCACTTTAAATTTGTTCTTTAGTTAGTAATTCTGTCATTGACCCCTAAGGCCCTAAGAACATTTTTCCATCCCTAGATTTCGATGTTTACAAATAAATTAATAATTAAGCGGCAGTTTACGGAGCAGAGCACAGTTATACGCCATAACGTATATCTGAACCCTGAACCGTAATCCGCCAAGGAAGGAATATAAATAATAATGGGACAAACTATCAATCCATTCGGTAAGAAAATAGTTAGTGTCGAAACAGAATATTGCGGTAAACCGTTGAGCCTTGAAGTCGGCCGAGTCGGTTTCCGCTCGACTGCCAGCGTAACTGCTCGCTACGGCGATACTGTTATATTTGCTACTGCCATGGTCAGCGATAAGCCAATCGCTGGATTCGACTACTTCCCGCTGAGCATTGATTATGAAGAAAAAATGTATGCAGCCGGTAAAATTAGTGGTAGCCGGTTCGTTAAGCGCGAAACTCGACCCAGCGATGATGCCGTGTTGGTCGGGCGATTAATTGACCGGCCGATCCGGCCATTGTGGCCAAAAGGTTATCGGCATGAAGTCCAAGGCATCGCGACAGTACTAAGCATGGATCCTAGCTTCCGGCCGGATGCCATTGCCATGATTGCCATGAGTGCCGCTTTTATGCTAACCGGGGCTCCTTTTGAAGGGCCAGTAGCAGGCGTTAGGTTAGGTTTAGTAGATGATAAATTAGTTCCGTTTGCTTCGCCGCAGCAGCTGGCTGATGGCGACCTTGATTTGTTTGTGGCGGGAACCGATAAAGCCATTATGATGGTGGAAGCCGGCGCCAACGAAGTTAGCGAAGAACAAGTGATTAAAGCCCTAAAATTGGCTGCTGAGATTATTAAACCGGCTGTCGATCTGCAAAAAAAACTGATCGAAAAAATCGGCGTGGAACCGCAAGTCTACGGCTTAACTTTGCCTAGCGAAGATATCCAAGTTCAAGTAGATGCCTGGTTAAAAGGCAAGCTGGGTAAAAAGATCAGAGACCAATATCCGGCGCGACATGAAAAAATGCGTTTATTGCGCGATGAAATGATGCTTCATTTTACCAATGAACTAGGCGTAGAAACTTTCAATGGCTTAAGTCAAGCTTATGAAGACGCTTGGTCTCATGCTGTCAATCAAGACGTCCGCGACGGTATTATTAAAGAAAATGCTCGGCCCGATGGTCGGAGTTTAGCCGAGATAAGACCGCTGAGCTCCGAAGTTGGCTTTCTGCCTCGAGCCCATGGTTCCAGCCTGTTCACCCGCGGCATGACCCAAGCCTTAAACATTGTGACTTTAGCTCCGTTAAGTTACTCACTATTGATTGACACAATGGAAAGAAATACCGAGAAGCGTTATTTCCATTACTACAATGCACCTGGTTATACAACTGGGGATATCCGGCGCTTAAGCGGTCCTGGACGGCGTGAAATCGGACATTCGGCTTTAGCCGAACGGGCCCTGCAGCCAGTTCTGCCGACGGAAGTGATCTTTCCCTATGCCATTCGTTCAGTTACCGAAATAATGAGCCAACACGGCAGTACTTCAATGGCCGCCACCTGTGCTAGCTGTCTAGCGCTGATGGATGCCGGCGTACCGTTAATCCGACCGGTTAGCGGTATTGCGATGGGGCTCATGCTGGAAGATAAAAAAGCTTATATTTTAAGCGATATTGCTGATGCTGAGGACTTTGCCGGTGATATGGATTTTAAAGTTACCGGTACTTCGAAGGGTATTACCGCTCTGCAAATGGATATGAAAGTCCATGGCTTATCGGTAGATATTTTAAAGTCAGCCTTGCTACAAGCCAATGAAGGCCGAGCTTTTATCCTAAAACACATGCTTTCAACCTTAGCGGCCCCGCGCTTAGAACTTAACCCTTACGCCCCGCGAGTTCAGTCGATCAGCATTAATCCAGAAAAAATCCGTGAAGTTATCGGTAAGGGCGGTGAAATGATTAATAAGATCATTGCCGAAACCGGTGCTGAAATTGATATTAAAGACGACGGCACGGTGTTTATCGCCAGCCCGGACAAACAGTCAATCGAAAGTGCTATCCAATTTATCCGCAGCCTAACTGCTGAACCGGAAGTCGGACGCATTTATTATGATTGTCGGGTAGTCAGCGTGCTGGATTTTGGTGCTTTTGTTGAAATATTGCCAGGCAAAGAAGGCTTGGTTCACGTTAGTGAAATGAGCGAACAAAGAGTTGAAAAACCCAGCGATGTCGTCCATGAAGGCGATCGCATCACTGTAAAATTAGTAGCTATCGATGACCGCGGCCGGCTGCAACTAAGCATGAAGGCCGTAACCAGGGAACTGCGCGACAAGGAACAACGAAACAATGGTAATAAAGACGCCGAGTAAAGTTTGGTATAAACGAGTAATCGTTCAGGCAGTATTTAGTCTGATCTGTTTGGGTATAGCCTACCTGCTGGTGTCACGGGCAATTGATACCGGCAGTTGGTGGGAATATTTTGGTGCCATCGTATTTTTGTGCACGGCGATTAACTTATTAATAAACGTTATAAAGTTAAGTTTTAATCGTGAGTAAGATTACCAATCAAATTGAGCTAGATAAGATTAAAGACGCTATTATAGCGGACAAAGTCTGCCCAGATTTGGCCAAAACAGCTACCCAGCTGGTTTTTGCCTCTGGCAACCCGGCCGCCGAAATAGTATTCATCGGTGAAGCTCCCGGTAAGAATGAAGACGAGCAGGGCATACCGTTTGTCGGTGCGGCCGGCAAATTCTTTGATGAGATGCTGGCGATGATCGGCTTAAAACGCCAAGACATTTATATAACTAATATCGTAAAATACCGCCCGCCTGCTAATCGCGATCCTTATCCAGAAGAAAAAGCCGCATTTTTACCATACCTAGAAGCCCAGTTAAAAGTTATTAAACCCAAGTTGGTCATAACCCTCGGCCGCCACAGCCTTAACTGTTTTTTGCCTCAGCTTCAGATCAGCCAGTGCCACGGCCAGCCAAAACGCTTTCAAGGCCAGGTATTTTTGCCGCTTTTTCATCCGGCAGCAGCCCTTTATAACGGCGCTATGCGCCAAACTTTGATTGACGATTTTACTGCCATTCCAGCAATCATTAAACTCATAAAATAATTTAGAATTATCCATTTATTAACTTAATAAGAAAGGAAAAACATGGATCAAACAGAACAACAAAACAATTTAAATAATAACGGAGGCCAGCCCAAACCAAAGCCCAGCCGCCCCAGCGGCCGCGGTTCGTCCCGTGGCGAAGCGATTAGGGCCCAACGACGTAGCCAGGAAGACGCTCAACGTCTAACTAGCCAATACGCCCCAGCGGCCGCTAACGGCACTGCCGATAAACCGCGCCGCGCCAATGTTATCGTCGACGAATCACAGAAACTTCGCCTGACTTTTCTCGGTGGCCAAGAAGCAATTGGCGAAAAGAATATGCAGGTCCTAGAATGGCAGAATGATGCCATTATTCTGGATTGCGGCAATGATTTAGGCGTGGAATTGCCAGGCATCAATTATACGATTGCCGACCCGGCATATTTAGAGACTATCAAGCACAAGCTACGAGCCTACATAATCAGCCACGGTCACTTAGACCATGTTGGCGGACTGCGCCACATTGTACCGAAGTACCCAGCGCCGATTTACGGATCGCGCTTTACTGTCGGCGTCATTGAAAAGACGTTTGAAGATGCCTCGGCTGAAACCGGCCTGGAGTTTAAACCGGAGACCGTGATTATGAATATGGATAATCACGAACGGTTAAAAATCGGTGCTTTTTACGTCGAACTAGTTAGAATTACCCATTCTGTGCCAGAATCAAGCAGTATTGTTGTCGACACACCAGTCGGCCGGGTTATCAATACTGGCGACTGGCGACTAGATCCGGAACCGCTTGACGAAAAACCAACAGATGCCGCTAGATTGGCTGAATTAGGCAAAGAAGGCGTGCTGTTGCTGATGAGCGATAGCTGTAATACCCAATTGCCGGGCCGGACACCGACCGAACATAGTTTGCAAGAAAGCTTCCATGACATCATAGGGCACGCCGAAGGCCGAGTCTTTGTAGCTATATTCTCTAGTAATATGAATCGGGTGCAGATGATAGTTAATGCCGCTGTTGCGGCTAACCGTCGGGTAGCACTTGATGGCCGCAGCATGATGAGTTATGCCGAGATTGCCGTCCGCCAAGGAATACTAAAAATTCCTAAAGGTACCGTCACCGCTATGCGCGATGTGGTAACTCTGCCGGACCGCCAAGTACTGGTAGTTTGTACCGGCGGCCAAGGTGAACCTGGCGCCGCCATGCAACGAATGGCCACTGGCGAACACAAGCATATTAAGCTGCATGAAGGCGACACGGTAGTCGTCAGTTCGACACCAATCCCTGGTAATGAAATCCGTTATGAGGAAATTGGTAATGACTTAATCCAAAAAGGTGTTCATCTTTACCGCCATCCAACCCATGAAGTTGACGGCTGCGGCCCACTGCATGTTTCCGGACATGCCCGGCGCGATGAATACCGGGAAATACTGCATATCATTAAACCAAAATATTTCCTACCAATTTACGCTGGAGCGCTGCACCGGAAGTATTACACGGAAATGGCGGTTGAAGAAGGTTGGCCAAGGCAGAATATTATTCAAGCCAATAACGGTGACAGCTTTCTGTTTACGGCTGATAAATGGGAAGCGGTGGGGCAAGTACCATTCGGCAGCTTATTAGTAGACCAGACTGGCGCCATAGTTAATAGCGTGGTTGTCAAAGACCGCGTCCTGCTTAGTGAAGGCGGTTTAGTTACCGTTGTGCTAACTATCGATAAAAAATCCGGCGCACTGCTGACCAGTCCGGATATTATCAGCCGCGGCTTCATTTATATGCGTGACAACGAAGAGCTGATGAACGGTTTACGCCAAGAGTTAAGGCGGGCCGTAGCCCAACGCTTTAAGCGGATCGATCTCGATCGATTCAAGTTAGAGCTGAAAGACCACCTGACGCATTATTTGTTTGACAATACCCAGCAAAGCCCAATCGTTATCCCGGTGGTTAACGTAATTGGTGGCAAGGCCGGCGCTACGACAGTTCATGCTAACCATACGAAATCGGCCGAAGTTATTGCGCTTGAGCAAGAAAAAAGATTCCGCGACATGCGGGCTCGTTTACTCAGCCAAGACGCCCGAGTTGACTGAGCTAGGCTGAAGCGGTTTTGATAGAGCTGGATCAGCCAAAATATGCTAGAATAGCCTTACTATGCCCAAAAAGAAAAAACAAAACCGGGGAAGCCGAAATACTCGTACGGCAGTAGCCGAACAGTCGATGTTTTGGCCTTTAGCCGGCGGGGTTGGGCTAATTGTCGTCGCACTGCTGCTGCTATTTGGCGGTTTTAATACCGGCGGTTCTTTGCCGAAAGATTTATTCCACGGGGATTATTGGATATTAGGCTGGGCAGCTTACATTGCACCAGTAGCGCTGATTTATTGGGGAGTCTATAAATTTATCAGCGAAGACCGGCAAATACCACTTGATAAACTTGTTAGCATGCTGGCAGTTTTACTATTTATGGCCAGCTTCTTATATACTAGTATGGTATCGCGTAACGTTAACGGCGTGTGGGCCGGCGGTCATGGCGGTAATGTTGGCCGGGTAATCGGCAACAGCGTGCTGCATGTACTGGATCGATTCCCGTCATCGCTCATATTCTTTGTTTTAATGTTTTTTGCGATCTTTTTCGCCTTTGGCATATCACCGCGGATTATTCTTAAATTAGGCCGGCTGTTCCGCAATGATATTGCCGACAATGACCTAGCAGACCTGAAATCAAAAGCTGAAAGTACCAGTTTTAAGTTAAACGAAGGCGTACCGGTGGAGCATCATTCGCCGGGCGATAAATTTCCGCAAAGTTCGCTTCGAAATACGGCTCAAAAAGTCGCCGGGGCAGACAGCCGCGATGCCTTGACGCTGGCCAGTGATCCGGATTGGAAATTTCCATCACTCGATCTGCTGATTCAAAAACAAGATAAGGCCGATGCCGGCAACGTTGAAGCCAATGCCCGGATTATTCAGGAAACCCTGGCTAATTTTAATATCGACGTTGTTATGGAAGGCGCTAATATCGGGCCGCGAGTTACGCAGTATACCCTGAAGCCGTCACACGGCGTAAAGCTGACTAAAATCACAGCGCTGGAAAATAATTTAGCGCTTGACCTGGCTGCCAGTAACATCCGGATTGAAGCCCCGATTCCCGGCAAGCGGGCTGTTGGCATTGAAGTGCCAAACGTCAAGCCGGCCATGGTTCGGATTAGTTCGTTGTTGCAGTCGCGAGAGTGGTCGGAGTTGAAAGGACCATTGGAAATTACGATTGGCAAAGATATTGTCGGGTTACCGGTAATAGCCTCGCTGGATCGGATGCCGCACATCCTGATTGCCGGCCAAACCGGTTCCGGTAAGTCAATCATGATTAATTCAGTCATCACCAGTTTGCTGTATCGCAATACGCCGTCCGAACTGAAATTTATTTTGGTTGATCCTAAGCGCGTTGAACTAGCACCCTATAACGACATACCGCATCTGTTAACACCAGTGATTACAGAACCGGAAAAATGCATCAGTGCCCTAAAGTGGGCGGTTGCTGAAATGGATCGGCGCTATAAAGAATTAGCTGCCGCTAACAAACGCAATATCGGCGAATATAATCAGCATAACGGCGACACTAACATGCCCTATATTGTGATAGTGATCGACGAGTTGGCTGATTTGATGATGATGGCGGCCCGTGATGTTGAGGCTTTAATTGTGCGGATTGCCCAAAAAGCCCGGGCGGTTGGCATCCACTTAGTCTTGGCCACCCAGCGCCCCAGTGTCGATGTAATTACCGGTCTAATTAAAGCCAATATTCCAGCCAGAGTCGCCTTTACTACTACCAGCCAAGTTGATTCCAGGACAATTATTGACCAAATCGGCGCCGAAAAGTTACTTAGCACCGGTGATATGTTATTCTTAACCGCTGAAATGCCAAAACCGAAGCGTTTACAAGGCGCTTTCATTAGCGATGAAGAGACTGCGAAAGTTACTGACTTTATACGAATGCAACGACCACCGCAATATGATGCGGATATTATTAGCCAGCCAGTCCAGCTAAACGGTAAAGGCGGCATAGTTGCAGATTATGGCAGCGATGTTGATGATGATCTTTGGCGCGATGCTGTCCATGTAGTATTAGAAGCTCGTAAAGCCAGCACCAGTTTATTGCAACGACGACTAAGAATCGGCTACGGCCGTGCCGCCCGGCTGATTGAAACTATGGAAGAGCAGGGTATTATCAGCCCAGCTGACGGCTCCCGGCCAAGAGATGTCTTAGTCAGCAGCATGGATGAAGTCTTTTCTAGCGATGTCAATGCGCTACATGATGATGAATCAGACGACGAAGCCGAATCCGAAAACGAATATTAATAAAGCCCCAATCGAATTTGACGTTAGATATAGATTCGTTTATAATGTAAGTTAATATTACTCAGCTCATGGCTAATTATGCGCATGGGCAATATGCTAAAGGAGAACTACATGATTCAATATGAAATAGCTGTGCTTTATGACTCTGGCTTAGAAATAGACTTAGATAAGGCAACGTCGCGCTTTGAAAAAATTATTGCCGATAATAAAGGTAAGATTGTTAACAGTGATAACTGGGGCGTGCGCAAATTAGCTTATAAAATTAAAAATTTAGAAACGGCAGTCTACGTTATTTATACCGTGGAATTAACACCTAATAACGTTCATAAAGTTGAAAAAGCTCTGCATATAACTGATGAAGTAATCCGTTTTTTAATTACTAAACCGGATTTAAAGGCTATTGCTAAAGCCGAACTGGCTAAAGCGGTCAAAGCCAAACGCTTAGCTGAGCAAAATGCACATGAAGAAGAGCCAACGGCTGAGCCGGATACTAATGTTGAAGAAGAGTAGTCCTAAGAGAGTACAATAATTGTTAACGGATAAGAGAGGAAATTATCATGGCAAGAAGTGTTAACCAAGTTTTTTTAATGGGTAATCTAACCCGCGACCCGGAACTAAGGCAAACACCGAACGGACAAAGCGTTTGCGGTTTCGGTTTAGCGCTAAACCGGGCCTATAGGACACAAGCCGGCGAATGGCAAGAGGCCACCGATTTTATTGACATCGTAACTTGGGGTCCATTGGCGGAGCGAGTCTCGCAATATTTGGCCAAAGGCCGACGCGTATTGGTTCAAGGCCGCTTGCAAAGCCGTAACTGGGAACAGGACGGCCAGAAGCGCACCAAAGTAGAAGTTGTGGCCAATGATGTAACTTTTCTAGATAGTCGCGGCTTTAATGGTGAGCAAGAGTCTGGCACCATGCCGTCGAGTGAGAAGGAACCAACCGAAAAGGTAAAACCCAGCAAGAAGGATAAAGAAAAAGAAGTCGTGATTGAAGAAATTGGCGACGAGCCAATTAATCTGGACGATATTCCATTCTAAGCTATTTTTAAGGAGAATACATGGCAAAAATATTTAAAGACCGAACTGATGTAGCTTACTTTGATTACAAGGATGTTAAAACCCTGCAGCGCTACTTAAACATCTACGGACAAATTGAAACCCGCAAAAAGACCGGTTTGACCGAAAGCCAACAACGCCATTTGGCGCGAGCTATTAAAAGAGCCCGCCATATCGCCTTGTTGCCGTTTGTCGCCAATAGCTAAGGCAATATCAGTTAAATATACATTAAGGACAATTTTAAATGTCGTTATCTATAACAGATCTAAAAAAAGGCGTTGTGTTTCAGCTTGATAGCGTGCCGTACCGGGTAGTTGATTACTCGCAAAAGGTTATGGGCCGGGGTAGTTCAATTGTTAGCGTGCGGATAAAAAGTTTGCTCGATGGTAAAGTGCTGGTCAAAACCTTTAAAGGTAATGAGCAGATTGACACTGCCGATATTACCAATCGGGGAATGCAATTCTTATATTCGGATGACAACAATCTATATCTTATGGATGATGAAACATATGACCAACACACCGTAGCCGTGGCACTGGTCGGTGACAGCCTACGATTCATTAAAGAAGGCGAACATGTCAACGCCCAATTATTCGAAGGGCGGATTATAAATCTAGATTTATCGAAGAAGGTGCCATTAAAAGTTACCTATACCGAAAATGTTGTCAGGGGGGATACCTCGAGCAGTGTTTTGAAAGAGGCCACCCTTGAAACTGGGTTAATTGTTAAAGTTCCGGCTTTTATAAAGCAAAATGACATTATCATTGTTGATACTCGCACTGGTGAGTACATTGAACGGGCAAAGCATTAAGCCCAGGAAGGTAGTATGCCTAAACTTCGACTTGCTCAAGTAATGCTTAAACAAGGAATGGCTGCCACCCGCAGCCAAGCTGAAAAATACATCAAGCTCGGTTATGTGAAAGTTAATAATCGTATCATCGATCAAGTCGATAGTTTTGTGCCAATGGGCACCAAGCCAGAGTTATCAGTTAAAGAACAATACGCTTCCCGGGCGGCTTACAAGTTGTCTTCAATTATCAAATCGCTCCAGCTGTCTTTTAAGGATATGGTAGTACTGGATGTAGGCAGTTCAATTGGCGGGTTTACTGACTATGCCCTCAGGCATGGCGCTAGCCAAGTTTTCGCGGTAGATGCCGGCACCAACCAGCTGCACCCTCGACTCCGGGCTGATACAAAAGTTTTATTGTATGAACAGACTGATATCCGCGACATTAAATCCCTGCCGGCCATACCTGATATCGTCTTAATTGATGTCAGTTTTATCTCGATCCGTGCCATATTGCCCCATGTGGTCGAACTTTGCGGACCACAAACTGTCATCTTGGCGCTTGTCAAACCTCAGTTTGAAACTACTGCCGATAACCTTAAACATGACGGCATCATAAAAAATGCCCATATCCGCCGCGATATCCTGAAAGACTTCGAACTATGGGCGCGGGATTTATTTGTGATTGTTGGCAAAGCCGATTCTGCAGTAGCCGGCGTCAAAGGCAATTTGGAAAGATTCTACTTGCTAAAATGTTTGCCAGTAATTAGCTAAAAGTCGGTTTAAAGATAATTTTTTAGTTTATCAATATCGTGCAGCGTGATAATAAATTGTTCGTCGCTGACTAAGCTTTTGCGCTCCAAAAAAGCCATTTCACGACTAGTCGTTTCCCGACTGGAGTTGATTGAGCTGGCTATATCCTGATGGCGCAAGGGAACTTCAATGATGATGCCTTTCTCAGTGCTTACCCCAAACCGAGCAGCGGTTGATAAGAGGAAAGAGATTAATCGCTCACGGACTGTCCGGTACTCGAGATTTAGGATTCGCTCGGAATGTAACCGGTACATATCAACGACTTTTTCAAGCACTGCCATGCTGGCTTCGGGGTGTTTTTGTAAAAACCCCAAGAATTTATCTGATGGCAATTGCCAGATAACGGTCGGCGCGATAGCCGTATATATTATGTGGCGGTCAATTCCGGTAAACGTCCAGGTGATTGCTAAGAACTCCTCGCTTTTACGAAATATTAACAAGTTTTCTTCGCCGTATTTGGTAATGTCGTAAACTTTGACTAAACCGGATTCAATAAAAAATATACCGGGCGGTGTTTCGCCGGGACGGATAATATATTCGCCTTTTTTATAAACATGGCGGACGCCGCCATGAAATAAGGTTATCAACTGCTGCAGTTGTGGAGTTGATGAAATCACGCCCATAATTATGAGCGTAAAGTGTAAATAGTCATAGCATTAACATAATGCACGGGAAGCAATTGTTTTGTGATAAATATCGTAGCGAGAGTGTAATACTTCTTATCGACAAGTCTCTCTTTATAGATGTATCGTATTTAGTACCAGATTTGGAAAGTAGTATTAATTAAGCTGACTCGTTCTCTCCACCAATTGCCTTAGTCTAAAATACCGTTTTCTCGCCGCCGATATTATCCGAAGCACAGTTAAACATTAAATCGGAATTCAACAATATCATCTGGTTTCATAATGTATTCTTTACCCTCGGTCCGTACCTTACCGGCCTGGCGCGCTTTTAAAATTGAGCCGGCACTAATTAAATCTTGGTAATCAACAATTTCCGCTGCGATAAAACCACGCTCAAAATCGGAATGGATTACACCCGCGGCTTGCGGGGCAGTCGCTCCTTTTTTAATTGTCCAAGCCCGGACTTCTTTCTCACCAGCTGTTAAAAAACTTTGTAGCCCCAGTAATTCGTAAGTTGCTTGAACTAGATTTATTAAGCTGGATTGTTCTTGGCCGTAACTTAGTAGTAGTTCTTGGGCGTCAGCTTCATCTAAATCTAGCAATTCCTGTTCTAATTTAGCGCAACTAGATAAGGCTTGCTGCGGCGCGACAAGTTGTTTGAGTTTATCTTTTAATTCCTGGTCAATTAATTGTTTATCATCAAGATTGAATAAATATATAGTTGGTTTAGCGGTTATAAGCTGCAAGTCGGCGATGAAATCAATATCAATATTAGTATTTGATAGTATCGGCTTGCCATTATTAAGGGTTTTCTCTGCTGTTACTAAATTATCTACAAAGGGGGACAAGCTATGGTCAGATTGAGCTTCTTTTTGTAATTTGGGCAGTCGCCGCTGGACAGTTTGTAGATCAGCCAACACCAGCTCAGTATTTACTATTCCGATATCGCTATCAGGGTTAAGCTCACCGCCGACATGGATAACATTTTGATCATTAAATACTCTGACAACTTGAACAATGGCGTTACAAGTTCTGATATGGCCCAAGAATTGATTACCCAGTCCTTCTCCCTGGGAAGCTCCAGATACGAGACCAGCAATATCTATGAATTTTACAGTCGACGGCACAATCTTCTTGCTATTGTAAAGTTTAGCCAAAACTGAAAGTCTATCATCCGGAACATTGACAATACCAGTATTGGGTTCGATTGTCGCGAAAGGATAGTTTGCAACTAAAACACTGTTATGAGTGAGAGCATTGAAGATTGTTGACTTTCCGACATTCGGCAGACCGACAATGCCACAAAAAACAGAGGAAGACATATCATTATTCTAACAGATAAGAATATAGTGATTAAATTATTATATCGTTTTAACAAATTTAGCTTAGTATAAGTATATTATGTCTAATAAAGTGGCTTATCTGGGCGGAGGTTGTTTTTGGGGACTGGAAGAATTATTTAGGGAACTCCCTGGAGTTCTCACTACTGAGGTTGGTTATAGTGGCGGTGATAATGTCAATCCGACTTACGAAAATCATCCTGGTCATGCCGAAACGTTGGCTATTACTTATGACCCGGACAAGACTAGCTATAGTTCAATACTGGATTTTTTCTTTAGAATACATGATCCCACCACTTTTAACCGCCAAGGTAATGATGTTGGCTCATCTTATCGTTCAGTCATTTTCTATCAGAATGAGGACGAGTTAAAACTAGCCAAGTCAATGATTGATAAGGTAAATCAATCCGGTTTATACACCAAGCCGGTTGTGACCTCGTTAGAAAAGTTTAGTAATTTTTATTTGGCTGAAGAATTTCATCAAGACTACTTGCAGAAAAATCCCGGTAGCTATACCTGCCATTATGTGCGAACAAACAAGAGCTTGTTGAAATAGATAGCTAGCTATGAATTATTGGTGAACAATAACTGTTGTGCCAATTGGCGCCCAATTATAGATCCATTCAGCATCACTGTTGACTACCCCTACGCAACCATGAGAGCTATTAATGTTACCAAAGTAACTTACTGGTCGCCAATAATTACCATGAATGGCATCAGCCTGGTAAAAATAGTTAACCCACTGCACGTTCGGTTGAACGTAGCGCGTGCCGTCGGTGTTGTAACCGGTCATTGTTTGAACGGGGTATTTGGCATAAATCTTAAATTGGCCGATCGGCGTTGGCGTAGCTGGAGCGCCAGCGGTCACTAAGAAGGTGTTGACTAGCTGCCCGTTTTCGTAGGCATACATCCGCTTTGTTGAAATATTTACTTCCAATAATTTGTCAAATGGGGGCTTTGAAGTAGCGCTAAAAGGCATGGAAACACTAGATAGCGTAACGTTGGCTCCATTGGCTGACAGTATCTGATTAGACAAAGAATGAGTCAAGCCTGGTTGGATTGTATAGTTAATGCCATTTACTCCCTTAATAATAGTTGCTATCGAACCATCTGGGTGGGTAACTGTTACTTGAGTAATTGGCTGATGGTTGTACGTCTTAACAATTGAATTCAAATAAGCAGTCAAAGCAATTTGATTCACTGATAGTACGGAAGTACCCAGTTTAGGGCCGGTTCCGGTTGATAACCAACTGGCAACAATAGCCGGAGTGGGGTTTATTATTACGCCGCTTAAGTTAATGTTAATCAACTGGCTTTCGATAGCGTTCATTTCTGGCTGCAAAATGCTGCTTTCAACTACTACCGAATTTGGCGGTAGCACAAAATTGCTTGATTTGTTTATTTTCGATGCCAGCCGATGCTCTAAACTTATGGCCGAAGTTTTAATATTTGTCAGAGCATGAGTTTTAAATGCCACCAACGTTCCGCCGGCTAAAACTGCTAAACAGATCATGATAATTAGAAATGTTCGCAGAAGTCTGCTGCTAAGAAAATCAAGGATTGCTTCACCGGGGTGATATTTCTCGGTGGTAATTGAGACTCCACCAATAGCTGGCGAAAAAGCTGGCATGGCTTTTACTGGATAGGGTACAGCGACCGGATTGATTATTTTTTTGGGTTGGACTTTAGGTAATATGATGTCATTGCCGACGAATTTATCGGCATATGCATTTAAAGCAGCCATAATATTTTTGCCTCATTTTTATATTTGTCTCTGATCTTGATTTTAAATGTTCATGCTTATTCTACACTAGTTCGCCCCAGGGTTGTCAATAGGTAAGTTTTAAGCCCGCAACAATTAATGTAATTTATTAGGCATATATTTAAGGTATGTTTGGTACATAATATTAAATAGTCCCATCATCAGCTATTGTTAAGGATTAGCTGTTAAAGTGTTTTGGTAAGCAATAAATTATGAAATATATTCTTCGCATAAATTTAATTTCGATTCTGGCTGTGGCACTACTCAGCTATGCAGCCGGTTATGGCGGCAGTCTGTTGGCGGAGCACCTGACAGCGTCTAACGCTACAGTGAAAATTAGCTCTACGACATCCCAAAATTCTGGCACCCAAGTAGTTTCGCAGACCAGCACTAATAATGTTTCCTCTGTTTATAATAACGTTTCTCCTTCAGTAGTCAGCATAACTTCACAAAGCACGACTTATAGCTTTTTTGGCGGCCCGCAAACTGAGGAAGGCGCCGGAACCGGCATGATCATATCTTCATCGGGTTACATCTTAACCAATAAACATGTTGTTCCTTCCGGTACGCAAACTGTCCAGGTTACAACCGCGGATGGCAAACAATATACTGCCCAAGTTGTGTCTCGTGATTCCAGTAATGACTTAGCAGTCATAAAAATCAATGCTTCAGGACTGACTCCTGTAACTTTAGGAAATTCCAACCAAGCTCAGATTGGAGAAAGTGTTCTGGCAATTGGTAATGCCCTTGGCCAATTCCAAAATAGTTTAAGTAGTGGGATTGTTTCCGGCCTAAACCGGACAATTACGGCTAGCGATAGCAGTGGCTTTAATATAAGTAGCGAGACATTAAACGGCTTAATTCAAACTGACGCGGCAATTAACCCAGGCAATTCTGGCGGCCCGCTGGTTGATACTGCTTCGGGCCAGGTAATAGGTATTGATACTGCAGTTTCAAGTGACGGCCAAGATATCGGCTTTGCTATCCCGATTAATCAAGCCAAATCCTTCGTTGCCAACTATCTGAAAGCTCAATCAAGCTAATTCATTTAAAGTTGCTGTGCCCCTATATAAAATAGTTTCAGTACATATAACCATTAGCGCTTGATATAATTTGATCATGCCTCGTGGCAGTTATCAGCCGGATGTTTCTCATGCTGAACACATAAATTTAAAAAGGCTAGTAAGCTTAATAGTTTTATTGCTAGTTCTTTATGTTGTTTTACCGCAGTTCCATGACTTTCACTCCAGTTTAAACACTATAAGAAACGCTCATCTGATATGGGTTTTAGCGGCAGTTGGCGCAATGGCTTTGTCATATCCAATTTCGGCTCTTACTTTTATGTTTTTATCCAAGCATAAATTGTCTTATTACCGCACCGTGCTAGTTAAACTAGCCGGATCATTTACTAACCGACTACTTCCTGCGGGTATTGGCGCTATGGGAATTAGCTATGATTATTTACATAAAAATAAGCACAATCCAGCTCAGTCCATAGCTGTGGTAGCTGCTAATAACACGATTGGACTGATAGGGCATCTGATCATTCTGGCAACTGCATTACTAGTAGCCCACCAATCAGTTGCAAAGCTATTTCATTTCAACTTCCACATATCCTCATATTGGGTAGCATTTATTTGTTTGATTATTTTAATTGTTGCAGTTATCTGGATTAAATTAACTGGTAAAAATTTTTATCAGAAAATTATCCAGATATTAAAAAACTTAGGAAGTTATCAGACTCATCCATTGCGTTTAGTCGGTGCATTGGTTACTTCAATACTGCTTACACTAACGAGTGTTTTATGTTTGATTGCGTGTTTGGAGGCAATCGGTTTGCAACTTTCATTTATCAAAGTACTTATAGTTTTAACGCTTGGAATAGCTGGTGGCACAGTTGTCCCAACGCCTGGCGGGTTAGGTGGTGCAGAAGCCGGTATGGTAGCTGGTTTCATATCTTATGGATTAAAAGGAAATCTGGCTTTAGCGGTAACATTGTTATATCGATTATTAACTTATTGGGTAACTTTAATGGTTGGTGCTGCGGTATTCAGTCTCTCGCGCCGGCTTAAATATATCTAAAACCTGTTTGCATAAGCAATTTACTTCTTAGAAGTATCATGTTAGATTGAGCTTGTAACTTAGCCTGCTTGAGTTTTTAATATCTCTTTTTCTGTCACATCTATTGAGGGAAAACTCGCTGGCCAAGCTAGTACTTTGACATGTCAGACTGAAGTTATGGCTCGTTGTTTGGCGCTAACAGTTTTACTTAACTTTATGTTCTAACATCAATTATTTGGGATACGTACTAAGCAGCCTAAATCGCAATTAAGCTTATTGGCTCGTATCCCTAATTTTTCTGGCTTCTATTATTCTACCGAAAGGACTAAAACCGATGTTAGTTTTTAAAAAAGTTGCTTCGACTGTTGTCGCCTCGATGTTGTTTTTGACGATTTGTATAGTTGGCGACCAGTCAACCGCCACTGCTTCGCCTCAACAGTCCCAGAGCTTTCCAATTCGTGTTTGCGACCATCTCTACGGCGCAAAAGGGTGTGCTCAAAGCACGCCATACGGGATAGAATTTACTTGGACTGGTACACGAGTACACACTGGCGGCGAAGAAACAGTTACTGTTAATGGAAAGTTCACAGGTTCGAGGTTGGGCACAGGTTACACCTGGAACCCGCAGAAGTCAAATACCTATTCAGCCTTTTTTAGGTTGAAGAAACCAGACATCTACCAATGCACGATGTCAATAGGCGAGCCCCCAACAGACGTTTATCCTAAGTTCTTTCAATTCACTTTGCTTGTGCCTAACTTTGGCACCAGCAAGATGAAGGTCATAACCAACAAGCTGCCAACGATCAAACAGGGCGTGAAGTATATGGCGAGAATAGTTACTCGTTATGGTGTGCCGCCATATCATTACTTGCTTCTAGGCTATCAGAAGATTTTCCCGCCTGGTATGCATTTTGTGACATTTGGTCGTAACGCCGGCACGCTCTATGGTACACCCCGCAACATCATAGCTAACGAAGGCCCAACTAAGTTTTTGTTCATCTGTATTATAGTTCGCGACAAGTTAGGCCATTCGGTTTTTGGCACTGTGGAAATGTTCCTTAACCCGTAGCTTCGTTGTCACCCGAAAAAGAGCGATTAGTTGTACTGGTTACCAGAATGTAACTTTATCTGGTAACCAGTACACTTGCTTTTAAATTAAAGCAGTCTGACGTGTCACTAACCCTTTATTAAGTCTGATTTTAAAATAACCCTATCCTACAACAGTTTGACTTGCAACAATTTGGGCGTGAGTTTTTGTTGGAGCCAATCGTTTCCAGTTGATTAGCGCAGCAAATATTAAAGTGATGAATATTATTAATCCATCAACTACTGCCAATATTTTTGAATACGCTGTAATAGTAACAGTTGATTCTGGCAGGTTGCTAAGTACGACATTGCTTTTCTTTAAATAAAAGTCAAATGGGAAGCCATATGTCTTTGCATCTTTGCTTAACGGAGTACTTAACTTCTGCGTTCCGAGGTTATTATCATAAAAGATTTCCTGAAACGAAGTTTTATCTTGCACTTTTAAGCTGGTTTGCTTCCAATAACTTGGGCTCAATTTGAAATATTGTTTATTGGGGACGTAATTTACTGAACTTTTAAATAGTGCAATAGGTGTTGCGTTAAGTGCTAGTAAAATCAATGGGATTAAGAATAAAAACTTTTTCATATAGCTTAAGCTTAGGGCTTAGTTAATAATATCATGTGGGGGTATTTTATTATTAATTTTTTAATGCCGCTAATGTTTTGGTATACTATTAATTAAGTTAAACATAGTGACAATGAGAGATGTATAGCCATGCCGAAAAGACCAATAGTGCGATCAAATCACAAAAGTTTAATATTATAGAAAAGCACATAGAGCAAAAAAGCAAATGGGCAAATTACAATTGTTAAGAAAAAGTAGAGTTGTCTATTTTATATGCTGTTTGATAGCATTATTAACGATTTTTACCCTCGCCGGTAAGCATGTGGCTTTTGCTCAGCCAACAGACAATTCGGCAGATATACCAACCCAAGTAATTAATCAAGCCAATACGGATTGTTACAATGTTCAATCTCTAGGTTATGCTTTTGTATTTGAGACTTGGTTGTCTGCGCCAGGTGCGCCATCACCTTCCACAACCGCTCAGGAAATTACCACGATTCCTGGGGGTGCGTATACAGATGTTCAATTCAATACGGCCCAGTATGCCTGCAATACGAATTACCCAAATTTAGGTCCAAATCAGGGTCAGAATGTTTATTATGACCTTGATAATACTATTGCCGCCACCAATTATAAAATTACAAAAGTTTCCGCCTCCAGCGGCAGTTTAGTTAATAATCTAGTTGGTGATCAACAGATGATATATATGAACGACCAATGGCCATATAACCCAGACTATTTGCAGGACACTTGGTCGATAGGCTATTCGGATGGTACGTTATTCCCACCCAACCAGGTAAATAATACGATTAGTGTAAATGTAACCGCAGAGGCAATTAACCAATTTATCAATAGTACCTTACAGAATTGTGTAGACAATAGTAGTGAATCGTCTTATTGTCAGCAATATCAATTCCAGTGCATTGACGCTGGGGCGAGTCAAATTTCTCAAGAAGAATTCGGTTGGCGAACAGGCCTTACTAATTTCACTCCAAATATAGTATCTCCTTATCATCCACCCACCGCCAATGAACTACTTGCTGAAGAATGCGGGCCGCACGGCTATAACTTCTCAATAAGTGTAACAGAGAAAATTAGTGGGAATGTCTCGCAGTACTACCCAAATCAAACAGGCACTTCAAATCTATCAACTATACCCGTTACAATTGATGACGATACTAACGGTGCATATAGTAATAGCGTATATACCAATGCTAATGGTAACTTTACTTCTTTACCCATACCAGCAGGTGATAGTTATGACGTTAATTTAGGTGCTACCGGCTTTCCAAATGATTATTATATTGATCCGGTTGGCGGCGGGAATCCTTATGCCAATTGTTATGCTAACCCGTCGAGTCCACCATATTGCTCGACTCAACATAATTATAGTAGCTCAGCAACCAATAACAGAAGGACAATCACCGGTTATAATTTTGTATTTCCGACTGGAGAAATATTGGGTCAAGTTATTAATCAGACGGCTGGTGGTCTGGCACCCAGTAATTATGCAACTATTACGTTAACTAATACCGGACAATCCACGGCCAACAATCAGTACGCATTTAACGATACATTCAATTCTGCTAGTCCGTTAATAGTAAATCAGAATTATACAATGCAAATTACGAATACTTCGTTTGTTGATGGCGCGGGCAATAATTGGACTTATGCTGGCGTCAGCTGGTGTGGCACACCTGGTTGTACAGTTGGATATCAAGGAACGAACTGGACAACTAGCAGCTCGCCAAGCGTTTTTGTAGACATTAATGATGATCCGGTTTATGTGTATTGGTACTTTACCAATACACCGCCTGTATTAGCTAATAATGAAATTACTGGTACTAATGAAACGGAAGGTGATGTTAATTTGCCAGGTAGTTTTATGCCAACTGTTGATGTCCAGGAAATGACAGGCTCTCCACTGGTATTTACAGGGACGCAATATGTAAAGAACGGCAATCCCTGGAAAATAACCGGTTTAGCCGCTAACCACGTTTATAATATAACAGTTCCCACTACTAATTATGCAGCTTATGGGTCACCATACTTTACATATCGGCTGATAGGAATAAGCTGGTGCAATACATCGGGCTGCGCCTCAACAGTAGGCTACGGTGGAGCCAACTGGACGACCGGATCTTCAGAGAACATGTTTATGGCCAACAGCAACCCGGCGCCTCCTATAATTGTCCGTCTAGTCTGGCAAACGAGTTATATAACGGGGGCAGATGAAACAGCAAACAATGTCAATTTACCTGGTGATTTTAATCCGCAACTTACAGCCGTAGAAGTCTCCGGCCAATTGGCTGGACCATGGAACAGTAGTGGTAATCCGTATACATTTGGCAGTACAGACCCTTCCGAAAATGGTTTACTACCGAATCAGACATACCAAATTCAAGCGCCCTCAACCTATTCATATGGTGGTTATACATATAATCTTCTCGGTTTTTCCTGGTGTAATTCGCCAGGCTGTGTGGGGACTGTAGGCTACGGAGGGGCTAACTGGACAGCCTCAACCTTTGTTGACGTATTTATCGACCTCACTGGCGACCCGGTAAATGTCCGGGCAGTTTGGTCTATATCGCCGGTAATCACTGGCTGGAAGGTTGATCCGAGTGGCAACAAATTATCTTCATCATTTGGGGCTCTCATTTCACTGCCTGCAATTGGTGATTCTTCAACCGCAAATTATTTTACCTTTACTGCTGGGCTCACCGATGGATCTGTTGTTAATGTGACTGCGGCATCATCTTATACTTATGGTGGAGCAACGTGGAATGTAGTAGGTTCTAACTGGTGTAACACTGTCAATTGTACGATTACTACGGTTGGTTCGGCTGGGCCTAACTGGCATTCAACTAGTAGCACCAATGTGACAATTACAGCTGCCGGTTATCCGGTTGAAATATACTGGGTCTACCAGCCCATCCCTCAATGCAGCATAAATGTTGTGGGGTATACTGGTAGCGGCAACAACATCATTGTTGGGACTGGCCGCCAATTTACCATGAATCTAATGGAAAGCCCTATTTTAACGGCACCAAATCCAGCGGACACTTTCAACGTAACTATTACCGGTCCCAGCAACGGCGTTATGACTCCTGGGGGCGGGGCATACCCCATGAGCTCTGTCACATATGGCGGTGGCACAGTTACTTATAGCGCCACCGAAACCGCCGATTTCCCGGGTACCTACAATGTGACATTTGAATTAGCCGGTTCAGATGTTCCGTCCACTACGCCCAATCCTTGCAACAGTGGTTCTACTCCCACTCCCATACCGATTATTGTCGCCAACCAACCATACCTGAATGTAACTGGCGGCGATACCATAGTCGGCAGCGGCTTTGCCACATCAACTGAGCCTAACCCCACTTGCACGCAGTCCCTAGCCAGTAACGCTAATATTTATACCTGGAACAGTAATGATACTTTTTCGCCAACCAATTTTGCACTTGGAGCGGGGGTGCAGTTTGCCGCCCAAGCCTTGGGAACAATTAGTGGTTTTGCCAGCCAGTACCCGCCAGCAGTAACTACAGTGGGCACCAATTTGTCATTTGCTAACTCAGCTGGCTTAGTAACGTCAGACGGTCAATCAATGGGCGGCCAGTTTGGTACGGCACCTTGTGCGTATGACTACTATGGTAATCTTCCTACCAATGCCACTACGGTGAGTACATCCCCTATAAATGTTAGTAGTTTAACATCCAGTGCCTCTCCCTACATATACACAGGGACATTCCCCTTGACCCTAAACGGAACGCTTGGAACCAGCCAAAAAGTTACCCTGTATGTACCCGGCACAGTCTATATTAATAATTCCGGTGGCGGTAACGGAGTTGTATTTAGTCAACCAGCCAACGCTACTCCCAGTACACTTACATCGTTTAACTTAATTGTTAATGGAGGCGATATTAATATTGACCCGTCGGTAACTACCTTGGATGGAGTCTATGTCACTCAAACCGGTACTATAGCTACCTGCGCTAATTCAGTCGGACAAAGACAACCCGCAAATACATGTAACAGCCAGCTAACAGTCGAAGGTGCCTTAGTTGCCAATACCTTAAAATTATGGCGGACTTACGGCACTATGGGCACGACCGCTAAGATCCCCAATAGTCCGGCTGAAGTAGTTAAATATTCTCCGTATGTCTGGTTAGCTGAACCGACAACGGCGTCAAGTAATACGTTCAATGCCATATCCAATTTACCACCGGTACTCTAAACTAAAGCCTTGCAAGGATGGGCGTCGCTTATGCTATAATCAGGCATGATGAGCCTATCTAGGTTCGAATATCTAAGGGTGGCTAAATGATATTAGAAATCAAAAATAATTTACCCAATAATCATCTTCGTTGCCTAAAACGGAGCATATACTCATGAACTTACTTAGCGACGTTTCTGATTTTTTTGGACTGGATATCGGTACAACAGCAATTAGACTAGTCCAACTGCGCGGCAGTGGATCAACTAAAATGCTGGTTCTGTATGCCTATGTCATGATCGACAGCAAGCTTGCGGTTAGTGATTCGTCAGTTGATCGACAAAAACTGGCTAAAGTTATTAAGGAGTTAGTTGAGAAATCAAATGTTACGACCATGAATGCAGCGGTTGGCTTGCCATCACAGCGTGTCTTCGTCACAGTTGCTGATTTGGATCGAATATCTTCCGATGAGTTAGCTAAAACTATCCGCTACCAAGCTGATTCTTTAATCCCAACGCCAATTGATGAGTCGAAAGTCGACTGGGCCATATTGGGCGATTCGCCGCAAGATAAAAATAAGATTGAAGTATTATTATCAAGTGTTTCAAACGAATATGTTGAGCAACGCTTGGATATGCTGGAATCGATCGGATTAAATGTCATTGCTTTTGAGCCTGATAGCCTAGCGTTAGCTCGTGCTTTAACTGCTCCTAAAAATACTATGGCTGAAATGGTGCTGGATATAGGTGCCAAAGCCACTGATCTGGTGATAACATTAAATGGTGCGCCACACTTAACAAGATCAATTGCTATCGGTTCTGACGCTATTGTCCATGCCGCTATGCAAAATCTCAACATTGACGATAAGCAACAAGCTGAGCAATTCGTTTATAAATTTGGGCTGACTCACCAAAAATTGGAAGGTCAAGTTTACCAGGCTATTATCGGCATAGTGGAGCAATTGGTCAGTGAGATTGAGAAATCAATAAAATTCTTCTCAACTCGTTACCCAGAAGTTAAATTAGATCGAATAATTGTGACGGGCGGCGCTTCGACTCTGCCGGAATTCCCAATCTTTATTGCCAATAAATTTGGCATGAACGTTGAAATTGGCAACGCTTGGCGGAATGTGTCGTTTAGTCCGGATCGCCAGAACGAGTTATTATCAATTTCAAATAGCTTTAGTGTTGCGGTCGGATTAGCCGAAAGGGGAGTTTAATGATTCAGTTTAATTTACTGCCAGACATTAAGCTTGAATATATCCGAACCCGGCGTCTTAATAGGTTAATAACTGTTGTGTCAGTTCTAGTAACCGCCTTAGCGGTACTGATCACAGTTGTCTTATTTATTAACGTTAAAGTAATCCAATCCAATCATTTGAATAATCTAAAAAATAGTATTAAAAGCTCAACCACAAGACTACAGTCTAATACTAATTTCAATAAAATCCTGACAGTCCAAAACCAATTAGCCAGTCTGCCGGCACTGAATAACCAAAAGCCATTAGTTTCGCGTTTAATCGGCTTTGGCAGCAATCCTGGATTCCTATCATCCATAACACCCAACTCTGTTTCTTTGGGGAGTATAACGACTAGTTTTACGACTCATACTCTAACTCTTCAAGGTACGGCCACGAATGTGTATGCTGTTAACCAATATGTCGATACTTTAAAATTCACTAAATATTATATAAACGGCAATAAGGCTGATGAGCTAAATGCATTTTCTGCAGTCACATTAAGCGGTTTTGGCGCTGTGCAAAGTGGGTCTACCAGCTATTCTATAACCTTAACCTTCGACCCTAATCTATTTGATAGCACCAAACAAATCAGCCTAGATGTGCCAAATATAATTACAACGCGCGCCGAAATAGATACACCGGCCGTATTATTTAATGGCACTACTGGCAATAACAGCCAATCTACTAATAGCCCTACCAGCAATAGCACGCCATGAGGAGATATAATGCCGAATAAATATAATTTTTCCATAAAAAGTATTGCCATCGACAAATCTCAAACCAAGATAGTTGTTGTTATAGGAATAGCGGCTATTTTAACAGTCTTCTCCTTAATGTTTACAAAAACCCTTTTAGCGGAACAAAGCTTTCAATCTCGACTTATCCATGCCGATGAAGTAGCCAATAGCCAACTCGAAACCAATACAAGGCTTGCCGATCAACTTACGGTTGCCTACAATAATTTCGAAGACCAAACAACCAATATAATCGGAGGCAGTAATAGCGGCACTGGTCCCCAAGACGGTAGCAACGCCACAATTGTCCTTGACGCCCTACCTAGCCAGTATGATTTTCCAGCTTTAGCTTCAAGTATGACAAAAATTTTAAGTAGCCTTAATCTTTCGGGGAGTAGTATATCGGGAGTTGACGAAGAAACTACGCAGGGCAATGTTCAGCCCAGTTCTAATCCACAGCCAATTGCCATACCATTTAGTTTTGAGGTTACAGGTGCTAGCTACACTTCTGTTCAGGATTTAATTAAAACTTTGGAAGAATCAATTCGTCCTATTCAAGTGCAAAGTTTAACGATAGGTGGCAACCAAACATCTATGCAGGTTTCAATACAAGCCCAAACTTACTTCCAGCCAAGTAAAATCATGGGCATTACCAAGGAGACAATTAAATGAAACGCGACAATATTTACATGATTTTAGCAGTTATTATAATTAGCGGAATTTTTGCTATTCTGATATCAAATGTATTTCTGAAGAAATCCATTAATTCGCAAACGGCTGAAGTTATTCAACCGATTTCTGCTCAATTCAGTTCGCCCAGCTCAGCCGACTTTAACAGCCAATCAGTTAATCCTACGCAAATTATTTCAATCGGTAGCAACAATAACCAGTCGCCTTTTTAATCTGTAACGACACATAAAAGCCTATGAGCGTATTGTCTGTTGCTACCCAAAAACAAATTGAGGATAAGTTGGTAGCCCAAGGTTTAATATCTTACTCTGAAGTAGATGCTATTAAGCATAAAGCCGAGCAAGATAAAATACCTTTTTTTCAACTTCTCGTATCTGATGGTAAGGTATCTGACGAAAATCTGACTAAAATTATTGCCCAGGCGACCAATGTGCCTTATGTTAATCTGCATGATGTGCACATTGCCCCAGAAATCTTAGCTTTATTACCAGAGGATATAGCTAAACAATATATGGCTGTACCTCTAGGAGAGATGCAGCGCCGATTAGTTGTTGCCATGCTTGATGCAGATAATGTCCAAGCCATAGATTTCTTAAGCAATAAAATCGGCCGACCATTGAAAGTTTATGCTGCCAGCGAAGCCGGTATCCGCGAAGTGCTCAGGCAATACGTTGTTCACCTCGACACCAATATGGCTGATACACTTGAGAACCAATTATTAAGTAATGTAGCAAGTGAGATTTCATTAAAAGGCGATGAAGCTGTGACCAGTCGCCAACAAGACCAAATAAAAACTATAGTTCAGGATTCACCAATATCAAAAGCTCTGTCGACAATTTTAGAATATGCTGCCAGGAACCGAGCGAGTGATGTACATATGGAGCCGATGGAGCATGAGTTAAAAATCCGCATACGTATCGACGGTGTGCTGCGAGAAATCATGAAACTACCTAAAAGTACCGAACCGGCTCTAATCTCGCGTATTAAAATATTGTCTAACTTAAAGATAGATGAACATAGGATACCCCAAGATGGGCAGTTTAGTATTAGAGTTGATGAAAAACCGATTGATTTACGTATCGCTATATCTCCCGTAGTTTGGGGCGAACAAGTTGTCATTAGGTTGCTTGATAAAACTGGCACCAACCTGCAATTAGACGATATGGGTTATCGTGGCCGTCCGTTAAGATTTATGCGCTCCGGTATAGCTCGGTCGGATGGCATGGTACTAACTTCCGGGCCTACTGGTTCTGGTAAATCAACTACGCTATATGCTCTGATTCAAGAAATTAAAAATGATTCCATTAATATCGTAACACTGGAAGATCCGGTAGAGTATAAGATAGACGGCGTTAATCAAATCCAGGTAAATCCAGAAGTTGGCTTAACATTTGCAACCGGACTTCGCTCAATTTTACGGCAAGACCCTAACGTTGTAATGGTAGGGGAGATAAGAGACAGCGAAACAGCTAACTTAGCGGTACAAGCTGCACTAACCGGGCATTTAGTACTTAGTACACTTCACACTAATTCAGCCGCAGGAATTTTGCCACGATTACTAGATATGGGAGTAGAGCCGTTCTTGATAGCCAGCACCGTCCATACGGTTAGCGGGCAACGATTAGTGCGCCGGGTTGCCGAAGAAGGCAAACAAGAATATCAATCAAGTCCAGCCGAGACAATAGCTATTAATGAAACTCTAAAAGGGTTGTTGCCTGACAAAGATGCCGATAACAAGAAAGTTGCCGAGGATTTAGGTTATGAAAGCTTGCCACTAGCTAACCAAAGCGCTTATACTTTATCTAAGGGTAAAAATTCCCTTGATTCGCCAGGAGGGTTTCGCGGCCGAATGGGACTATACGAAGTTTTTGAGGTTACCGAAGCCATTCAGGAATTAATTGTAAAACGGTCAACAAGTTTGGAAATCCAAAAAGAAGCTCAAAAGCAAGGAATGATAACGATGCGCCAAGACGGATATCTTAAAGCTTTAGCCGGCGAAACTACGCTAAATGAAGTTAATCGTGTCGCATCAATTGATAATGCATAGTACGATAATGTAATAATGTGGGAAGAAAAATGACAAAAAAAGTATATCAAAAAAGGATCCCCGGGATTGATACCAACCAATCCGGTAGCTGCTATTTTTCTAGACCAGTAAAGATAGGAGTAGACAAATAATGCAAGGTCAACCAAGGATTGAAGTACTGCTAGAAGAAGTTGTCAAACGAAAAGCATCCGACCTACACCTTCAAGTTGGATTGCCGCCAATGCTCCGAGTGGATGGAATGTTAACACCGATAGCGGGAGCTGATATTTTAAATGATGAAGCAGTCGAAACACTAATTTACACAACGCTTGATGAGGACCAAAAACAGATTCTGCTTAAAGACAAGGAATTCGATTTTAGCTTTGCCTTTGGTGACTTAGGGCGGTTTCGTGTCAATGCCTTCCATGAGCGGGGCAATTTGGCCGCCGCACTGCGTTTAATACCTAACGAAATTCTGTCGATTGAGCAATTAGGTTTGCCTCCGGTTCTGACAAAATTTGCAAATTATCCACGCGGCTTGGTGCTTATTACTGGGCCTACCGGTTCAGGTAAATCTACCACCCTGGCGGCAATTATTCATCGGATTAATCTTGAGCAGTCCAGGCATATTATCACAATTGAGGACCCAATAGAATATACTCATAAGTCGATAAAATCGATTATTGTGCAACGTGAAGTTCATTATGATACTTATTCATTTAGCGCTGCTTTACGAAGCGTCCTGCGTGAAGACCCGGACGTTGTGTTAATCGGAGAAATGCGTGACTTAGAAACGATTGCCAACGCCATAACTATTGCCGAAACAGGGCATTTAGTGCTGGCTACGTTGCATACTAACTCAGCTTCTCAATCAGTAGACCGAATGGTTGACGTTTTCCCGCCATACCAACAGCCCCAAATTAGGGCGCAGTTATCTAACATTTTAATGGCTATTTGCTCCCAAAGGCTTATTCCGGCTCTGGGTGGCGGACGTATTGCCGCCGCCGAAATTCTTATTGCTACACCAGCAGTTCGCAATATCATCCGAGAAGGCAAGACGCACCAACTTGAAGCAGTTATTCAAACCGGTGCCGAATTTGGCATGCAACAGATGGATAAAACACTGTCACAATTAATCCATGCCGGCACTATTAGTTACGATGAGGCCCGAAATTATGCAGTTGATTTGGGCGAGCTAGATAGGTTAATGAGAGGCTAAATTTTATGCTGACTTATAAATATGAAGCCCGAAACGCTTCAACTGGCGAAAAAATAAAAGCCAAAGTCGAAGCCGAGAGCGACAAAGAAGCTGCTAAGCTCATACTTCAGCAGGGTTTAGTATTATTAGATGTTAAGCTCGATAAATCCGCCTCTAGTGGTATATTAAACATACTTAATCGAGTACGAACCAAAGATTTAGTATTATTTAGCCGACAGCTATCCACGCTCATCAATGCTGGTCTACCAATAGTCCAATCCTTGCGCAGTGTATCTGAACAAACTTCAAGTAAACCACTTAAAGCAGTTGTTAACAGTATTATATCTGACGTAGAAGCCGGTAACCCCTTAGCGACAGCAATGGGTAAATTCCCTAAAGTATTTAATAAAGTCTATACCAGCATTGTTATGGCCGGAGAATCTTCTGGCACTCTCGATAAAGCACTGGAGCGACTAGCCGACCAACAGGAAAAAGATGCAGAGATAATTAGTAAAGTCCGTGGCGCTATGATTTACCCATGCATAGTGCTGTTAGTTATGATAGCTGTAGTTGGGTTTATGATAGTGAAAGTATTGCCTCAAGTGGAGACAATCTATAAAGGGCTGCCCGGGGCTTCTTTGCCTCTTTTAACTAAAGTACTGCTAGATTTATCTCATTTTATAATCAGATTTTGGTGGTTAGTTCTTATTATCCTTGCAATTATGGCATTCGTTACTAGTAAATGGGTTAACACTGTTGGTGGCCGCAGAGTAGTTGATCGGCTTAAAATGAAAACTTGGCCAATAAAGAATTTATTTATGAAGCTATACATGGCTCGTTTTGCCAGGACTGCTTCAACGCTCGTGGCTAGCGGATTGCCATTGATCCAGGTTATGGAAATCACAGGCGACGCTGTAAATAACGTTCACATCAAAGCA
The DNA here is from genome assembly GCA_963749175.1 of uncultured Candidatus Saccharibacteria bacterium. Taxonomy (GTDB): domain Bacteria; phylum Patescibacteriota; class Saccharimonadia; order Saccharimonadales; family UBA4665; genus DATKGQ01. The sequence goes on along the minus strand of CAVVLM010000001.1, from coordinate 123,836 downwards.
TCTTTGAAAAGAGCCCAAGAGAAAGTAAAAGGCGGTAAAGCTCTATCTGATGTATTAGCAGGCGATCCCAATTTTCTAGAATTGGTACCAAACATGCTCCATATTGGCGAACAATCTGGTGCCATGGAAACCATGCTAGAAAAAATCGCGATCTATTACGAGAAAGAAGTAGACAATGAAATAAAAGCTATCTCAACAATTATTGAGCCGGTGTTGATGATCTGTATGGGTTTAGTTGCTCTGTTAATAGTGGCGGCGATACTACTTCCAATATATGGATTAGCTGGCGCTGGGTTGGGAAATAGTACCAGCATATAGATTCAACTTATGATAAATCTATTGCAATTTTACACACTTATAAGTAATATCTAATCATAAGCATTAAAAAGTAAATGCAAAGGGGGCATTTGCAAATGTTAAAAAACTATAAAAAACGAACTGAAGGCTTCACCATAATTGAAGTCTTGATAGTCCTAGCCATTGCTGGACTTATTATATTGATTGTGCTTTTGGCAGTACCAGCCTTGCAGCGTAACACGCGTAACACTGGCCGTAAAGAAGATGCTGGTCGAATTGCAACAGCGGTCAATGATTATGTGTCTAATAATGGAGGCGCTTTACCATTGAACGCAGGCTGGAATACAGCAACCGGATCTTGTAATGCGATCTTAACTGATGCCGGTACTTTAAACCAGTACAACACCACAGCTAATCCCGAGATCTGTACCACTAACACCGGAACAATTGCCTCACCTGTTGCTTATAATTTTTATGAAGCTGATAACTCGACTGGTACCGGTCTAAACGGTGCAGCACTAGGGGCAGCTGCCGCTAATGTCTTAATCCTATCAGACCAGACAGTTTGTTCAGGTGGTACTAGTACGACAACAACAGGAGCCAACAACCGTAATGCAGCGCTACTCTTCGCCGTAGAAGCAGGTTCTAGCTGGGCATGGAATTGCGATAATATACAGTAAGTAAATAAAGATAAATTTCTGTAATAGCTAAGCCTTGGATATAGTTACAAGGCTTAGCTAGTTAGTTAATGTTACAATTAGTTTAGTTTACAATGCTTATAATTATTGTATTAACAGTTGCCGGTTTGACTCTAGGTAGTTTTATAAATGCCTTAGTTTGGCGCCTACATGAGTTAGGTAAAATAAAAAAGCATAAAATTACCACTCGGGCTGACTTAAATAAACTGCGACAGTTATCAATCTTCCGAGGTCGTTCAATATGCCCAAATTGTAAACATCAACTCGCGGCAGAGGACCTTATACCGTTAGTTAGCTGGTTATTGCTGCGAGGTAAATGCAGATATTGTCACCGCCCAATATCTTTTCAATACCCATTAGTTGAGCTGCTAACAGTTGTACTGTTTATATTCTCGTATTACTTCTGGCCCGTTGCGATAAGTGGCCATGAGGTGTCTATATTTATACTTTGGTTGTTAATGTTAGTGGTGTTAATCGCCTTAGCGGTCTATGATATTCGCTGGCATTTATTACCAAATATATTAGTAAGCTTGCTAGCCATACTATCTGTAAGTAGTTTATTAATAACAATATTTACAAATATTAACCCTGCTACTAGTTCAATAGAGGCTGCTGTCTGGGGAGTATTAATTATAGGTGGCTCATTTTATGCACTATTCCAATTATCTAAAGGAGAATGGATAGGTGGGGGGGATGTAAAGCTCGGAGCAGTCCTGGGAATAATTGTCGGTGGTCCACTTGCCAGTATTTTACTCTTATTTATTGCATCGACCAGTGGCACACTTTATGCTTTACCTTTTATAATAACTGGTAAGGCCCAACGCAAAACTCGTATTCCTTTTGGTCCTTTTTTAATAGTCGCCGCAATTATTACTCGCTTATTTGGTCAATCGATCATTAACTGGTATAAGCAGTTGTATTTTTAAGCCACAATCATTTAAGCTTATGCTATACTTGAACATATGAATGGCTGTCAACAGTCTATAGGTTTAAATATAGAAACCGTAAGCAAATTTGCGACAACTGATTCACTTGATATAGTGTATGATCTAAATAGAGCTTGCAAGCATTGACATACAAATGCAAAGGGGGCATTTGCAAATGTTAAAAAACTATAAAAAACGAACTGAAGGCTTCACCATAATTGAAGTCTTGATAGTCCTAGCAATTGCTGGACTAATTTTATTAATCGTATTCTTAGCAGTACCAGCATTGCAGCGTAACACGCGTAACACTGGCCGTAAGGAAGATGCTAGCCGAATTGCGACGGCAGTCAGTAATTTCGTATCTAATAATGGGGGCAATTTACCATTGAGCGGAACTTGGTCCGTAAATTGCACGGCAATTTTGGCGGACGTTGGTAAATTAAACCAATACAACACTGCTACGCCTTTGCTCTGTACTAACACCGGAACAATTGCCTCACCTGTTGCTTATAATTTTTATGAAGCTGATAACTCGACTGGTACCGGTCTAAACGGTGCAGCACTAGGGGCAGCTGCTGCTAATGTCTTAATCCTATCAGACCAGACAGTTTGTGGATTAGGTGGCACTAGTACTACAACAACCAACGCGAACGCACGTAATGCAGCGATACTCTTTGCCGTAGAAGCAGGTTCTAGCTGGGCATGGAACTGTGATAATTTGCAATAGAAATTATAAGTAGCTACTCTGTTAATGAATACCAATCTATTCACACCGATCGGAATATTTCAATATAAATCTAGCGACAACTATTAGTATAACTATAAATATTTGATAAATTATAAAGATTGTATAGTAAATTTCAAACAGATAAGTCTGAGCTAAGTTAATCATCCTAAACCAGTTAAGCTTATGCTATACTTGATCATATGAAAGGCTGTAAACAGCCCCGAGGGTTTACCATTATTGAAGTAATGATTGTGCTGGGTGTTTCCGGCGCGTTATTATTAGCAGCATTTATACTGGTTGCTGGTAAACAAAGTAAAACCGGATTCACTACTTCAATCTATGATTTCAAAACTGAGATGCAGCAAATTTCGAATGACGTGATCAACGGTTATTATCCAAAATATAGTAATTTTACATGCACCCAGAATGGAAATGGTGCCTCAGTGCCAACTGGTCCGCCAACCATTAATACTACAGCTTCTGGGAATGGTCAAGGTGGCAATGGAGGTATTAACTCTTCTACTGGGGCGCTTTCAGGATGCACCTTTATTGGTAAGGCTGTCCAGTTAGCTGTAGGTGGTTCGCCTTCCTCCAATGTTGATATATACCCGATAGCCGGTAATCTTGAGGGCAGCGGGGGCTTGCCAGCATCTAGCATAAGCGACTCCTACCCGGTATTACTAGCCCCGGGTACTAATAACAATCCGAATTTTAGCTCAGAATTTATAGTGCCATATACAATTTCATATCAACTTCATCCGGTTTGGATGTGTTATAGCATAACCTATGGCGTGCCATGTAATCAATCTAGTTCTAACACCACTGCAGTAGTAGTTTTTGCCACTAGTCCAACAGGCTCTAATAGCGTGACTTCACCTTCTTACGCACAAGAAATAGATTTTGCGGCTATCCCAAATACCTCTATAGCTGTTGGTGCTCCTGTAAAAACTAGTCATGATATGGTAGACACTATAGATAACTATTTTAAAACCACTTTAGCTAACAATTATATTATTAATCCGGCTGGTGGCATTGAAATTTGTGTTGCCGATAATAATACAAATCAGTCCGGATTGCTGACCATCGGAGGTAGTAATGGTCCGACAACAATCAACTTGCATGTAATAGGTGGAGATACTAACTGCACATGATACACAAACTTAGAAGTCGTGGAGATACTTTAGTTGAGGTTTTAATAGCCACTGTTATCATCGGCGTTATACTGATCGGCGGTTATGTTGCCGTTAATCATAACGTAACAGTGGAGATTCAATCTCAAGAACGAAGTGTAGCATTGCAATTAGACCAGAATCAGTTAGAAAAAATACGCACAATAGCTAGTACTAGTGGCGGGACCATAAATTTAGGTACTACAGGAGCTAATCCGATATCGCCAAGCAAACAATTCTGCGTTGACAGTAGTGATAATCCAGAAATAATAGCGAGTCCTTATTTAGGTAACTGCCAATTTAACAGTCAGGGCTGGATATCAGGTACAAATCCTGCTATCCCCACAGCGGCTAATTATGAGATAGTAGTTAGCGCTCTAGATGGGAGTGATTGGAACCTTATAAAAATAAATGCTACATGGACCGAGCTAGGCAATAGTGTTACCGATAATGCCAAATTAACTTATCGTTTTTATCCAGCGACTGATCCAATCGCAACCGGGCCTATTAATTCCAACAATGGTATTTGTGGCGCAGGAGCTACCACGTTGCACGATGATGAATTTACTACTGATAGTAGTCTAAGTGGATATTGGACACAATGGTCAGGACCAGGTTATGCATCTGGTCTTAATTACGGTGGAAGTTATAATTTTGACTCTAATGGTCTTCATCTTATTGCTAATGATAGTGGATCGCAATATACAGCATCGGCTATTATTAGCACACAAACATATGGTGCCGGTTGTGCAGAAATTGATGTATTCATGCCAGGGACTGGTAATCAAAACAACTGTTGGCCTGGGTTGGAAATATGGCCAACTGGAAGTACGACTGGAGTTTATAGTCCCACTTGGAATATATGTACTCCGAACGGAGTGCCTAGTGGTGGTAAATATGGTGGGGTATGGCACACTTTCGCAGTAAAGTGGCAAGCGTGGGGTGGTGCCACATACTACGAGGATGATGTTCAGGTTGGATATTGGAATAGTGGATTTATGGATCAAGCCACTAGCTATAATATTATTCTCACGAATCCAATCTCTTCGGGCGGTTTTACCTGTAGCACCTATCCCTGCACTAACGATGTATTATTTAGCTGGTTTAGGATATGGTCTTTTACATGAAAACCTCGTTAATTAAATATATTAAAAAACAATTAAATCGCCTAAAAATGATCAGACGAGGGTCTATATTTTCAAATATTAATCCGATTGATATTACCAATAAAGGATTCACTATTATTGAACTAATGCTAGCTACAGTAATATTTACTTTTGTTTTGTTGATTCTTTCTTTCGGAATAATTCAAATATCTAACGCCTATTATCGGGGAGTTACACTAACCACAACTCAGAATACAGCTCGCAATATATTGGCAGATATCTCGCAAAATATACAGTTTGGTGGCTCTCAAATTGGTGGAACAACCAATTATTCTGGGACACCAGGGACGACCCAAGCTTTTTGTATCGGTAGTCGAGCTTATTTCTATCAGCTTGGCTTTGAGCTGGTATCCAGCAATCCGAATCCGGCATTATATCAAGCTCAAGATGGCTTAGTAGTAGTCGATAATTACCTTACCTGTCCATCGAGTATCTCAACCGTCGGAGTTGACTTGGGAAGGGGAACTTTACCAACTGGCGGACAAGAATTACTCCAACCGAAAATGCGCCTATCTAAATTAACAATCGTTCAAGATTCAGCCGGACTTTACGACATTGATGTTCAAGTGACCTATGGCGATAATGATTTATTAAATAATCCGACCGGAGTTAATGGTTCTGGCGGTGTGACAAATTGTATGGGTGGCACTGCTCAGAGGTTTTGTGCTACTTCTGAACTGCAAACAGCCGTTGCACAAAGGGTTAATTAGTTTAATATATATAGAGAAAGCATAACCGATGATAATTAAGTCCATAAGACCGAAACTAGCAAAAAATCAATCAGGGATGGCATCAATTCTTATAGCCATGATATCGATGATTGTTATAAGTTTAATAGTTCTTGGTTTTTCCCAAATTTCACAACATGAACAGCGAGCTACTTTGGATAGAATATTAAGTACGCAAGCCTTATATGCTGCGGAGAGTGGCATTAATGATGCCCAGTCAGTCATCCAGCCAGATCTACAGAATGGCACAGCTATACCAGCTAAAAATTCCTGTATTACTAGCCCAAGTGCTTCGCCCAGTTATCCCTTCAATAGTACTCTAGATAGTTCCTCAAATGTCAGCTACACTTGCTTGCTTGTAAATCCCGGACCTCAGCACCTTCAATATAATCCAATTACTGACTTGGCTAAGGTTATTCAAATTCAAAGTACAAGTGCTACTCCAATAAATCAGTTAATGTTAAGTTGGCAAAATGCTGATTCTTCTGGAAATTTTAGTGCATGTCCAACATACCCAGTTTTCCCGCCTCAATCTAGCTGGAATTGTGGAGCAGGTGTTTTGAGGATGGATATAGTTCCCTTTAACAATTTAAATACCGATTTAACAGTTTTCTTATATCCTGAAGCTGGATCTCCAAACCAATTTGGCGGTCAAGGAGGCGTTGGAGGAGTTAATTATTCTGGGCATGGAGCAAGTATCCAGGGCACAATTATACCGGCCTACTGCAATACAACTACTAATTCCGCGGCAATGCCCAATTGGTGCAACGTTGAAATTTATAACTTAAATAGCAGCAGTGGCGTAGATGGTGGTTATTATCTAAGGATAAAAAATGTTTATGATAAAGATCAAAATTTAACTTTAACAGCTCCTGCTGCCAGTGGCGATACTACTTGTTTGGCTGGTCCGTCATGTGTGCTTTATAGCCTAATAAATGATGAAATTTTAGTTGACTCGACTGGCCAAGCCCAGGATGTTTTAAAACGGATTCAAGCTATGGTACCTGTTAGTTCCCTAAATTCGATTGTCGAGCCGGATGCTGCAATTCAAACCTCTAACTCTTTATGTAAGCAAATTTTTGTTAACAATAATAGCAGTCCGGTAAATTATGTCGATCCACCAGTAGATGTATCACCGGCGACTTGTAGTTTATAGTTCTGGCTAACTAATGACCTTTAGAATTGTCCAATTTGCTAGCTAATAGATTAAAATTCTATTCGTCGGAGGGTTTATGGTGAAAACGCTCATATACTTGTTTTAAATGAGCGTCGGTCACATGCGTATATATCTGAGTTGTGCTTATATTGCTATGTCCCAGCATGCTTTGGACTGAGCGAATATCAGCGCCATTCATGAGAAGGTCTGTTGCAAAGCTATGACGCATTGTGTGCGGGCTGACATGTTTAGTTATCCCGGCCATCCGGGCATAACGAGCTACCAGGCGTTGTATGCTACGGGCTGTCAAACGGCGGAAGTTACCGGATTGATCTGTAGATTTGTCACCGCTGTAGCGGACAAACAGGGGATTAGAATTGTCATTACGTTTGTCTAGGTACTGCTGAATCCAATTTGCCGCTTCGGCGCTAATGAATATAGGTCGGTCTTTTTGGCCCTTGCCGCGTACCATAAACTCACGTCGTTTTAAATTTATATGACCCTGGTCTAATCCAACTAGTTCGCTGACCCTTAAGCCGGAGCTGAATAACAGCTCTAATATTGCCCGGTCACGCATGCCGGTAATTTTACTGGTGTCTGGCTGGGCAAATAGCTGTTCGAGCTCATCGCTGTTAAGAAAAGTGACTTGCTTGCGTACTGTTCGAGCCAGCTCAATTTTATCGGCGGATAGGGCAGGGATATCTCGCTTGGCGCAGAACTTTAAGAAACTTCTAAGAGCTATTAAATGGTAATTCAGTGTAGCCTTGTCAAGTTCATCGCTAACATTAGTGCCTAGCCGGTTTAGCCACAACCGCCACTTGCGAATTAACTCCGGCGTAATATCACTAACTTTGATATCGCCCGCAAAATCAATTATACGGGTCAGGTAATGGTCGTAATTGGCAATCGTATTCTGAGACCGGTTTTGCTCAATTTCGAGGTATTCTAAAAAATCAGTTTTTAATTTGGAAAATAGCATAACTGTATTGTAACATTGTGCGACACTACGAACGAACCTTCTAAAGTAGGCGTCTCTGATATAATAAGCGTTGAATAAACAAGGATATATATGGAACGAACACTAGTGATTTTTAAACCGGATACGGTGCAACGCGGCTTAATTGGTGAAATCCTGGCTCGCTTTGAGCGGGTTGGACTGAAAATAGTTGGAATGAAGATGATAATCCCCTCTAAAGCGACTCTGAGTAAACACTATCCGGACAGCCAAATCATTAGTTTAGGTAATAAAACCAAAAAAGATTGGGATTCTTACGGCATTAAATCTGAGCAAAGCGCTGAAGAGCTGGGAACCATGATCGTTAACTCATTGCGCGATTTTATGAGCAGTAGCCCGGTTGTGGCATTAGTCTTGGAAGGTGGTCATGCTGTTGAGATAGTCCGTAAACTAGTTGGCAGCACCGGTCCCAAAGACTCTGCCCCTGGTACTATCAGGGGAGACTATGCACACCTGAGCTTGGGCAGGGCTTCATTAGCTCATAAAGGTGCCATTAACCTTCTACACGCCTCAGGAAACGTAGAGGAAGCTAAATATGAAGTCGCTTTGTGGTTTAAACCGGAGGAGTTATTCGAATACAAACTGGCTCATGAACATTTAACCCACGTATAGGCAACAATTCGCCCCCATAGCTCAATGGATAGAGTAGTTCCGTCCTAAGGAAAAGATTCACGTTCGAATCGTGGTGGGGGTACCAATAAGCAGAAGCATTTTGAAGTAGTATTTACCTAAACATTTATGAGATGATAAGAGTGAGATAAATATTAAAGTAAGCTAAATATATGCCTAATAAATACTTTTCGGATCAGTTTGATGATGAAGAAGTATTATATGTGTTTCGAAAACACCCGGTTGTCATGCGAAAAGGCCTAATAATCGGGATGGTGTGTATCTTAATTGGCGCTATTCCGACCGCCATCCATCCCACATTGGGGTTCGGCTGGTTTTTCGGCGGCATCGGCATCGGCTCTATATTTGGCCTGATTTTATTCTCACCATACTGGATAAGTTGGCATTACAGCGTATTCATAGTGACTGACCAGCGGTTAATCCAAATAACCCAGAAAGGCTTATTTCACCGCAGCGTGGTTGATATGAGGCTAAACCAAATCCAGATGATTAACTATCAGATTGCCGGATTACAAGAAACCCTTCTGGGTTTTGGTACAATTATGATGCAGACTTTTGTTGGGGATCTGGTTATTCATGAAATTCATCATCCTGCCAAGATACAGAAGAAATTGCTAGAGATATTAAGAGAAAAGGGGATTGCTACGATTTCTCATCCGCTATCGGATGAATCTGAAGAAGCTTTAACTGAACAAAACGATGAAGCATCATAGAATAAGATCCAAACTTAAAGTACCAAAAATACGCATTCCTCACCGCCAGAAAAAGACGGTTGATGAAAAGTTTAAAGAGGCAGTACAGACATTGCCTCGTATTACAACCGATACCGTAGCCGCTCACCGCGAGCAAATATTATCAAGAGCGCGTAAGTATATCTACCCGCTTAAACATTCCAAGCACCGTATCGTAAAAATATCTGTCAGTTTATTTGTGGTGGCCGTCATTGCGTTCTTCGCTTACTGCATTCTAGGGCTATATCGCTTCCAATCAAGCTCCACTTTTTTGTACGAAGTTACTCAGGTTATACCATTCCCGGTAGCCAAAGCCGGTCCTTCTTATGTATCGTATGAAAGCTACCTATTCGAGCTACGACATTATATCCATTATTACGAAACTCAGGGGCAAGTTAATTTTAATACGGTTTCCGGCAAGAGCCAGCTTGATAATTATAAAAAACAGGCAATGAATGACGTAATTGAGAATGCTTATATTAAACAATTGGCTTCGAAGAACCATATATCGGTTAGTAATGCGGAAGTGAACAATGAAATTAACATTGTTAGGGCAGAGAACCGGCTAGGCAATAACCAGAAAGAGTTCGAAGATGTCTTAAACGAATTCTGGGGCTGGTCAGTCAATGATTTCAAGATTGAGCTTAAGCAGCAGTTATTAGCCCAAGATGTTGTCGCACAATTAGATACCAATACCCATTTACGGGCCGAATTAGCCCTGGGTGCCATCCAACATGGAACTAGCTTTGCAACCGTGGCCTCTCAGTACTCGGATGATTTATCGACCAAAGGCAATGGTGGGCAGTTCGGATTTACGGTTAACACCAGCAACCAAACCCTACCGCCGCAAACTCTTAATACCATATTATCCTTGGGCGTCGGACAGACCTCAGGGATTATCAATATAGGTAACGCACTTGAGATAGACCAAGTTATTTCCGATAATAACGGTCAAATTCAAGCTGCGCACATATTATTTAATTTTGCTCCGATTAGAACCTATCTTCAGCCGTTAGAGGCGAAAGAGAAGGCCCACATATTTATAAGCCAGAACTACCATTGATTTTTAGGAGTAAGGCTGTTATGATTACCCCTGTTATAACTTGGTCTTATTTAGATTGCCTTATAACACGGGCTCGTAGTGTAGTGGCCTAACACGCCTCCCTGTCACGGAGGAGATCGCCGGTTCAAATCCGGTCGAGCCCGCCAAGATGCTTGTACTTATTTTAGAGAGGCCGGAATGGTCTCTTTTTGTTATTATGAATTCATGATTAGATCATTATTTATAGGTGAGAAAATAGGCCAGTCACGTTTTAAAGATGCTGGTGAAGGTACTTTTGCCGGCGAATTTAACGGTAAAGCAGTGATAATTAAGCGCGGTGGTAAAAGTTTGATAACTGAAGCAGCCACTCTACAAGCCATTGATGACGAAAACATACCTAAGCTGATTAAACTCATCAAGGGAGAGGATGATAATATTTTGATTATGACACGGCTCGAAGGTGTCCCCCTGACTGAATTGATTGAACTAAACAGTAATTGGACAAGTAGACCGCAGAAGATAGATGTAGCAATCCGTATTACTCAAGGAGTTGCATTAGCATTTAATGCAGTAAGAAGGGCTGGTCGCTTGTATCGTGATTTAAACCTGGACCACGTGCTAGTAGGGTCGGTCGCAATAGGATTATGCGATCATGAAGCAGATGTTGCAGTCGATGATCGTGGAAATGGGCTAATTGCCCATATTATTGGAACTTGGGAGACAATGGCCCCTGAAGAATTTATTCTAGGCGGTACTATGTCAGAGGCCAGTAATACCTATACTTTGGGCGTTTTACTACTGCAGCTTGTTATGGGTAATAATCCATTCTTCAAGGCCGGTTCTGAAGATATAAATATCGATGATTTGAGAAAGTTAGTAAACGAGTCTCACTTGCAAGACCCAACTATTAATACTGGTATAGTAGGAGTTGATCGTTTGCTTACTAAAGCATTGGCCCCCAGACCCTTAGATCGTTATCAGACAATAGATGCTTTTTATGAAGCAGTAAAAACTCATCTGATTTAAAATAATTCCAAACATTCTCCACAAATGCCAGCCATTTGCGCTTCGTAATTGATATTTATTGTCTTTATTGATGAACTATTGGCTGAAGAGAAATAATTGACGCATTTCTACGCATATCACTTAGAGTGCCATTAGATTCAATGTGAGTGCGATTAAAACTAAAAAAAACGCTTATCATTTTGCGTATCTATATTGGAAATTTCAATATTTCCTTCAGGAATTCCAGCCATAGCCACAAGTTGTCTCTGAGTTGTTTCCCGAATGTCAAAGCCGACTTTACCATTTGGTAGTTCAACTTTAACTCCATGCGGAAAGTACATTTTATCTAGATCGAACTTATTTGGATCTTCAGCCGGTATGAATGATTCGCCGCCGATTGCTGGACCAATAGCTACTTTTAAGTTAATGGGCTCACAACCAAATACCTGATGCATGCGGAGCGCAGTATTAGCTATTGATGCCTTTTGCGTCCCTAAAAAGCCAGAATGACAAGCGCCAATTACTCGCAGGGCAGGGTCAAATAGAAACGCCACTTGGCAGTCAGCAGCCCTTAATATTATCGGCAGATTTTCAACGTTTGTTATATAGGCATCAGCTTTGCCAATTGTTTTGCCAGCGTCAGCTTCGGTTACCGTAATAACATTGTCTGTCTGAACCAATCCGGTTGTCTTAACTAACCTGTCATAATCTACCCCTATTGAATCAGCGGCCTGTCGAAACCTATCTGTTAGTTCATCTTCTGTTAAATAATCAGATATCCATTCGGGGTGGTCAGGATTTTTAACCCTAGGCATGGTGTCGCCTAGTGAGTTATCGAACCAACCATGTCGCAGACCTTCTGGGGCATAGGTGTTAAGCATTGGGCTTTGAATAACGTTTATATTGTTGTGTAAATGCTCGGAAAAACTAATGAATTCAGCCATGTCGTTAATTATATCATCCAATGATGTTAGATATAGGCTCGTTGATCCCATCTTCTAGCTCAAAAGGGAACATAACTAACTCTCTTGTACCACCCCTAGAGTTAATCCGTAAAAGTTTAACCAAATGTAATTTGACAAATATACAATAATAATGTATATATAACTATATGAATAATGAACAAAATCCTGAAATAAATCTTACATCAAAAGAACTAGCTAGTAAGGAACTTAATAGCTTTGTATCTAACCCTGGGTTAACTGAATTAGCTGATTTATTCGGCGTTAAAGAACTTCCCACAGATACAACAGAAAAGCTAGCCGTATTACAAGATATAGCTGCTCGATACTGGGATTTTCGTAAAGGCGCAGAGCGGCAAGCAGTTGATTGGAACGATGAAGTGCTTGATCAAGAAGATTCAGATCAGTGGAATTCAGTATTTGATGCTGCTAATGAATTAGGGCTAGTTCAAAACACAGAACCTCGAAACAAACACCCTAAAACTTTAGCAATTCTTGGCGGTGCCAATAAGGCCCCTCTGGACCGTTTAACCTATGGATTAAGTGTGGTTGATGATTTTGATCAGATTGTATATCTTGGTTCATCGCGCATAGTAAGTGATGCGGAGAGTGCTAAAGTAGCCGAATATGCTCCAGAAGCCCAAACTGAATTCGATTTAGGTAGCGGCGCATTCGAAAAAGTCCTAGCTGCTAAACTTGTTAGTGAATATACAATTGAACGCAATGGCGATACATGGGGCACCCGTGTGTACGAATTCGAGAGAAATGGCGTCAAAAAAACTGGCTTTGTTCTAAGTACTCCACAAACAATTGGTGATCGACGCGCCACTACTTATGATAATTACAAGTTCTTCGCAGACCGTGCGGAATTAAGTGATGACCCAGAACACACCGTAGTTAGCGTAACTACTGGTTTCTATGTAGCTGGCCAACATTTACCAGCCGTACAAGAGCTAACCTTGCCATATGGTGTAAAGGTTGAAACCGTCGGACATAGTGCTGAATATAGCGGGATGGTTCGTAAACCAAGTCAATTACTACAGGAAACAAAATCAGCAATTGATGCGGCTGTCAGATTAGATAAAGCCATTGCAGCCGCTTAGACTCGCTATCCTATAATATTTACTGTTTTATCTTAAAAAGCTTTTAAATTAAATCCCTCTCAAATTAAATAGTTATTTTTGCTAGTATTAAAGCAATGCCTAGCAATCAATACCCATTATCAAAAGCTGAATTTGATACTATATACTCTAAAGTGCCACGCCTAACTGTTGAGGTAATAGTTAAAAATAGTGATGGTGAAGTCTATCTTACTAAAAGAGCTATCGAACCTTGTAAGGGACAATGGCATTTACCAGGTGGCACCGTCTATTTTGGCGAAACATTAGTTGATGCTGTAAATCGAGTTGCTACCAAGGAATTAAATATAGTGGTCCAACAAGTTAGCAACAAGGGTTATATAGAATATCCAAGCCATTATTTAAATGGGCTAGACTCGCCAGTTGGGATCGTATTTGAAGTTATAAAATATACTGGTGAATTAAAAATAGATAACGAAGCTGAAGATGGTGGTTGGTTTTCCAAGATTCCCGATAACATTCATGCCGATCAAGATGAATTTCTCTTGCGCAATAATTATCTTGTTAAGTAAGATTTTGGGTTAGGAAACTTCTGCGCTTAATTGGGCAGTATTTTTTTTCTTACTTTCCCAAATTCGTTCAGCGCCAAGTAATATAATTCCTGAAAAGCCAATAAATAGGGCAGTATAAGAAACGGATGAAGTAGACTTATGGTTCTTAAGATTATTTGATGTCGGATTATTGGGCTTACTATTTGAAGAGACTAAAACGTGTCCGCTTAGATTATGCGTTCCACCAGTGTTGCTAGTATTGGTATTAGCTAAAATACCTGAATTATAACCACTACTGTTACTCTTTGGATCGGACTTATATAAGACAACATAGTTGTTGTTAACTGGCGTTGTCGTACTGGCAGCAGGCGGGCTTAAAGTGTTTGCTGGTGGCGGCAAAGTTTCCTCGGCTAAGCTACCATTCCAAGTCCCAAAAACGTTAATAAACAATATGCCAAACCAGTTTGATACGCTTAGCTGGCTATCTATCAGATTTAGAAGGTTAGCGCTGGCTGAGGCATTACCTGAGGTAGCATTGCCACCAGAAGTATTATTGGATACATTGGCGTTACCAGTTGAAGCATTATCATTAATATTATTGTTTATCGTATTGTTGTTTGTGATGTTGGCTGTAGTTGTATTATTTGTCGAGTTTGTAGAATTATTGGTAATCCCACCGCCAAGCTCTGCCGCCGTTGTACCAGCAGGAGCATTCATAATTACACCAACCCAAGTTCCTAATACATTTACGAACACCAATAAATCATTGCTACCAATAATTTGTGAACCGGTTAGATTAAGAATGGTTAATTGATTCGTCGCATTACCACTTGTCGCATTGCCGGCTGAAGTATTATTGCTCACCGCTGCTGTGCCGGTATTTGTGGTATTGGTAACCGCATTGTTTATAGTGTCATTATTTACGTTATTTATTGTCGTTGAGGTGTTGCCATTTGTTGTATTTACTGGGTCACTGGCCGCATTGCTAGCCAGTAGAGTATTTACAAAATTTGGTGGCAGTAAAATATTGCCATCCAGATTGCCGTTAATATTAATTACACCCAAGAATGACTGACCCGATGAAATTTCTGAATCGATCAAATTTACAATATCGGCCACTGCAGCAGCATTACCACTTGTCGCATTACCGGCTGAAGAATTATTTGTAACACTTGCATTACCACTATTAGCGTTTAAGTTAACGTTATTATTAATAGAATTGTTGTTAGTACTATTTAGCTGATTTGTAGTGTTAGAAGAAGTTTGGTTAGAATTACTGGAATCAATACCAGGTTGAATTATTGTGCTTGGGTCTAGCAGAATATTGCCGGCGACATCCCCGTTAATATTGGCGACAAAAGTCGACATTCCAGTTGCCGATGACTGTAACAGGTTTACGACATTTGCAATATCAAGTACATTACCACTGGTAGCATTACCCGCTAAGGTGTTGGAGTCGATAGTAGCATTACCTGACTGGCCAGTTTCATTAATTGCGTTACTAATGTTTGCGTTATAGAAAAGTCCAAAAATATTGTTCGAATTGCTTGAAGCGTCATTATTATTAGTAGAACCAGGTCCTGTGGTAGAAATTGTGCCTGAAGTATCAGGTGCAACTACATTAACACTAGATGGATCGGTAGATGAATTATCAGTTGGATTATTGGAACTAGAATCTGTCGTAGTAGGGGCGGTAGTAGTTACAGCGCCGGCTGGCGGTTGCGTTACTGTAACGACATTTGGCTCATATTGACCGGTGGCTGCATCGAAAACCCATTGGGTTGTATCCCACATACCGGTTGCGGGATTATAACTATAAGTTTGTGGTGTTAATGGCTCAGTCTGATAGGTAACCGGGTTCCATGAATAATAAGCATTTATCCAGAGACCTGTAGTTGGATCATAAGTAAATGTGTCGGCACTGGGACCAGTTGGCTGACTAGGTCCAGTACTTGATGTTGGCCCGGTTGTAGGCGATGAGTTTGGAGATGGGGAAGTTGGCGTAGTACTAGATGTGGTATTCGTTAATCCGCTTCCAGAGTCACCGCTGCCATCACTTGCGGCTAACGCAAATGTCGGGTGTAGGTTAGCCAATATCAATAGCAGCAATACTACGCTTAGCATAGCTGCTTTTGATATTGATTTTAGTCTTTCCATTACTTCCTCCCAATCCTTATGTTTAGATGAATTATTAATTACTGTAGTGGCATAAATCTTTTACTTTGTAAGAGAGAACCTGAGCAGAGAGGGCTCTCTCTTACCTTAGTAATTAATTTTTAATGCCGTATTTAACTATCGTTTAAGTGCTCTTTAAGAATTAGTTAGTGACACTAAAAGTTACGTCGGTCGTATTGGATTGAGTAACACCACCACTAGTTGCGTCGCCGCCTGTCGTGTTACCGGATACCGTTACATTACCTGTAGCTGCAGTCTGCGAGTTGTCATTATTTACAGACAAGTCGTTACTGTTGTTTACGCTAGTATCAACACTAGTTTTACTAATATTTAAATTAGTAGATCCTGGCCCAGTTGTACTGTTTGTACCAGTGTCGCTGCCTAACATAGACGGATCCATTGATAAAGCAGCACTTGAAGAGCTACTATTATCAACTGTTGCTGAAATAGTTGATCCGTTGGTTTGTGATGCGTCACCACTAGTTGCATCGCCAGCAGTCGTATTGCTACTAACGTTTACGTTACCTGTGTTAGCCTTTTGGTCGTTCTTACTCATAACCATTAGATGGTTATCGTTATCAACCTTAGTCTTAACTTCTACTTTACTAATATTCTTATTAGTAGATCCTGGTCCAGTTGTTGAGTTGCTCCCTGAGCTAGCTCCGGCAATACTGGCAAAACCACCAATTAGACTTAGTGATGTGACTAGTGTAGCCGCTCCTCGAATTAGTTTATTCATTTATATCCTCCTTGTTTCCAGATTTGTTTAATTAAAATTATTAATCGGGCTGCTCCCCCGACTTTATTGAGATCTTAATGAGAATAGGCAGTATCTTAATAAAGTCGAGGGACCATATTTGCTTACTTTTTTATTTCATATAATGTCCCTTCTAATGTCCCTTCTTTTTCATTAAGATATTCATTTGATTACTCTGATACCGAAGACGAATTAATTTGAACGTCCATACTGGAAGAAGTGCCCGACTTGTTGGTCTGATTAGAAACATACAAACTGGATACGCCGCTATGGCTGATCGTTGTCTTCGAATAATCTGTATTTGGCGCTACATTAATATTCTTTCCATTCACTTCAACATTAGATTGGGTTTCTCCAGGGTTAGAGCTGGAACTGGTAGTTGTAGACTGGATAGATTCGGTTGTTTGTGAGTTACTACTATCATTCGTCGACTGGTCTGTAGAAGTAGAAGAAGAGTTGGAACCAGCAGACCCATCAGAGCTATTTTGAATCGATATATTTGACTGGGGCAAATCAGTTGTATTACTTACCTGATTTTGGATGGGTATAGTTGTAGACGATAGTGATAACTTTGAAGTATACCCCAGAGTAGAGGAGTGATTAGACTGCACTAATTTGACGCTAACAATCAGCATTATTATTAATATGACAATGCCGACATAAACAAAAGCCAATGGTCTGGATAATAGTTTATTAGACAATTTTCGGTATATTACCTCAATTTGATTATCTCGATACATAACTTCTTGCCATTCCCTCAACTATATATAATTGTTAGTGCTTTCATCTTACCTATAGTTATAGATAGTTCTGTGGAATTTCTTACATTGCCACCATAAACGATTTATTTTATGGCTACTTGATATTGATGTGTTTTTTATTACATAACATGTTTATAACTGAAGAATTTGTTATTTAATATATTTCTATTATCTTTACAGTTGATAGATAATTATTAACATTCTTTTAGGATATATAAAGGTCGTAAAATAATATATTTAATATTAATAAAGATTAAATTGAATACTTAATGTTTGTTATCTTAAAAAAGGGGAATATCAATCTGTTTATATACTTATAGAAGTACTAATTGTTGTCAATTATAGATTAGTTAATAAATGACTATAAATTAACAAACGCAAGACATATTGAAAGTATAAGATATAAAAATTACTAAGAACTAATAAATTATTCATTATGTAATTTAGTTGCATTGAAATTACTAAACGAACACAAAAGTAGTGCAATATCGTAAGATAGTTATGTATAAGCATTTCTATGTGTATAATGCTAGTCATAAATGCCACCTTAGCTCAGCTGGCTAGAGCATCGCTTTCGTAAAGCGGGGGTCCGGGGTTCGAATCCCCGAGGTGGCTCCAGAATAATTATGCGGGTATCGTACAGTGGCTAATATGTGGCCTTCCCAAGGCTAAGAGGAGAGTTCGATTCTCTCTACCCGCACCATATTTATAATTGTAATTGTTAAATAATTTAATCGCTCATTGTCAATGCTTTATATAATAAATGAAAGTGTAAAAATATTATTTACTCTTGTAATTAATTTCACAGTTACATAGTTTTAACATAATTAACTTTAAGATTAGAATAGATGTTTAGATCAATTGATTTACGTCTGGCTTTAGAAAAGCTACAATAAGGTAAATATGGCTTCATTTAAAGAATATCTACAGGATAAAAGTATTCTATTGCTGTTAAGTTTTAATTTCTTTCTATTTTTTCTAACCGTCGTTCTAATAATACTTAGAGTTGTTAATGATACCGAAGGGACTTATATTAGCCAATATCGATCAGATATAGGAATTGGTGCTTTTAAAACAGGCGGCTTGATTGATATCTTATCGTTTATAGTTTTTGCATTTTTAATCTCCGTTATCTGTATTGCCTTAAGCATTAAGGCATATAGTCTGAGGAAGCAGCTATCAATTGTGATACTAGCAATGTGCGGGTTCTTATTAATCACTACGATAATTGTTAGTAACGGCCTATTAGCTTTACGTTAGTTATATGGTAGACATCGAAATCCCCTATGAAAACCAGAGGAGTAAACACTATCGTTTTTTTGAGATATTACCTGGCGCAATAAGCTGGTTTTTCTTGTTTATACCGTTAATTTTGAGTTTTATTAACGTAAGCGTTGCCGTCTACTTTATTGTTGGTTATCTTTTAATATATGTTGCTCGATCTGCGGGCGTCGATATTCGCGCTCTCCAAGGTTACGGCATAATGAAATTGCATCAACGACTTAATTGGAACCAATTATTAATTGAATTAGAATCTGGTCAGATTGATAATTTAGTTGATATTGAACGCCCCGATTGGCATAAAGAAAATATCAAGGAACGTTTAAGCAAACCCACCCAGTTCCAAACGCCTAGCGATATTATTCATTTAGCCATGATAGCTACCTATAACGAAAGCGCCGCTGTACTTGAGCCAACTGTATTATCGGTCTTGGAATCTGAATATGATCCAAAGAAAATAATATTAGTAATTGCTTATGAAGAACGGGGTGGACCTAATACTAAAGAACTAGCCCATGAGTTAATTAATAAATACGGCCATAATTTTAAATATGCCGCGGCGATAGAACATCCGGCTGATATGCCCGGAGAAATGATAGGCAAGGGCGGAAATATTACATTCGCTGGAAGAGTAATAGAGAAATATTTGGCCGAACAACATATTGATCCGCTAAATGTCATTGTTACGACGCTTGATGCTGACAACAAACCACATAAGAAGTATTTTAGCGCCCTTACTTATGTTTACTGTATCTGTCCAGATCCGGTACATGTCTCATTCCAGCCGGTACCGGTATATACCAATAATATTTGGGACGCACCTGCGCCGATGCGAGTGGTTGCAACCGGTAACACTGTCTGGAATATCGTGTTAACATTACGCCCGCATATGTTAAGAAACTTTTCTTCTCATGCCCAAAGTATGCAAACCTTAATTGATACAGATTTCTGGAGCGTTAGGACCATTGTGGAAGACGGACATCAATTCTGGCGGACCTATTTTCGTTATGACGGCAAACATGAGGTGTATCCAATTTATATACCAGTTTATCAAGATGCGGTACTAGCCAGTTCATATTGGAAAACTTTAAAAGCTCAGTTTATCCAATTAAGACGATGGACTTGGGGAGCCTCAGACATAGCTTACGTCGTTGATAAAGGTTTTTATCATAAAAATAAAGTACCCAAGAAGAATTTATGTATGAAACTGCTGAGGTTATGCGAGAGTCATATTACGTGGGCGGTAGCACCACCATTACTGCTTTTCTCGGGTTTTGTGCCTGTTTTATTCCATCCTGAAAGCTACGCTGCAATTGTGCTGCCGCATATAATTAGCCGTGTCCAAGAGATAGCGCTGGTAGGAGCTTTAGCTACTCTATTTATCTGTTTTAAGACTCTGCCACCTAAACCCAAACGCTATAAAGCTAATCGCTCAGTATTTATGGTCCTGCAATGGGTACTAATGCCTGTCACTTCGCTGGCATATAGCTCCTCAGCGGCGTTATATTCGCAAACCCGTTTAATGCTAGGGCGTTATATCGGCAAATTTGATGTTACTGAAAAAACCGTTATCCCAGATACCAAAGAATAAAATCTTATTTATTAGATCCCCAATAATAAGCTTTGTAATAAGTAGCCGCTACTGAATCGAATCTTTTAAGGGTCTTATAGGCAACTTGCTGGATTAAGGCAATAGGAACGCAGGATTGTTCGACTTTGGGTAGAAGATGGCTGGTAATAGTGTCTGTAATCATACTGGCGTCAAATAAAGCACTAGGACGGTGCTCACAGCTCCTATAGACGCTAATAAATAGATTATCGCGGGAAAAGGGCGTTAATATAGGTTCTATCGTGCCCTTATTAACCAGAATCGAAGAGTTTTCACTAAAACTCTCAATAGTAGTGAATACCTGACTGCAAGTCAGGCATTGACGCCGCCGCCATTTACGGTTTAACTTTTTTTGTTGCCGGGAATTAGTTATCTTAGTAGCGCCGCCGCAATATAAACATACCATGTCAATATATTGACGTATAAGTATAAAAAATGCTAGTGGGAAAGTGAGATACCTTTGGTGGATAAAAAAACCCAGCTGATGCTGGGTTTTATGTACTTATCTACTAACACGTATGCCTGATCGGATACGTCTTACTCTGATAATTGGTTTTTGAAATTTTAGTTCCTCGTAAAAAAGCTTGAAATTATCAAGCGTACTGCGTTTATTGGTACTCACTCAAAAGCCTCAATTAACATGCTAATGTTAACACAAAAGGCTAAATAATACAAGCGTAAGAGGTTTATAACAGATCAAAAATAATTTTTAAATTGGTGGGCCCTAGAGGATTTGAACCTCTTACCTCCGCTACGTCAAAGCGGCGCTCTGGCCAAGTGAGCTAAGAGCCCTAAACTTATTACCTCTAATTATATGATTAGAGCTATAAAACAGAGTAGCATCCTTTTAATAGAAAGTGTAGTAGTTGGGCCAGAATCATTAAAATTAATATCAAGGCCGACACTGTTAATTCAATCAACAAAAACAATCCACAGGCAACATGTAAGATTAACAATAAAATAAAGCTAGCATTATAGTACCAACTGTATTATATTAATTGTTAGGTGAAGTTTTGGGATGTGTTATAATCGCTATTAAGCAGTGAGGCGATCTCACTAATCGCTTAGCTTCGTCAGCCGGCAGAACGTACGATAACGTGCTGTCATGAGAGCCTCAATCATTGAGGAAGTCCGGTGGAACCACCCAAATATTTTACGACATTATATTTGGGCCCGAGACGCGTAATTCCAACAGTTGAATGTATTTGCGAGAATATTTAACTGGAATCGCGTCTTTTTTATATTTAATCTATAAGGATGGTAAAAATGCAGAATACCGATCAATTAGATAAAATCCGACATAGCTTAGCTCATATAATGGCTAATGCCATTCAGCATATTTGGCCTGATGCCAAATTCGGTGTCGGCCCGGTTGTCGAGAATGGGTTTTATTATGATGTTGATTTGGGAGATTTAAAGCTATCGGAAGCAAACTTCGTACAAATAGAATCAGAAATGAAAAAAATTATTGCCGAAAACGAACCTTTCGAGCAGATTGATTTGGATATCGATAAAGCTATTGAATGGGCTCAACAGAGTGATCAGCCTTATAAGTTAGAACTGCTTAATGATTTAAAGAGGGAAGGCACAACCAATCTAAAAGATTTAAATGTCATAGAACTAGGCATCTCCAGTAACGCCGAAAGTAAAGTAGATAAGGTAACATTCTATCGAAATGGGGACTTTACGGATTTATGTAGAGGTCCGCATGTGGTATCAACCTCTCAAACAGGGGCCTTTAAACTCCTTCGAATATCTGGTGCCTATTGGCGAGGACAAACCGATAAACCCCAGATGCAACGAATATATGGGTTGGCATTTGAAAATGAAGCTGAGCTTAAAAAGCAATTGGAGTTAATTGAGCTTGCTAAGCAACGAGACCATAGAAAACTAGGCCAAGAGTTAGATCTATTTACTTTTTCAGACCTGATTGGCTCTGGGTTGCCAATATTTACTCCTCGTGGCTCAGTTTTACGCGATAATCTGAGCGAATTCTCCCAAGAACTACAGCAACAGTATGGCTTTGAAAGGGTCTGGACGCCTCATATTGCTCATGAAGACCTTTATAAAAAGTCAGGTCATTATGACAAATTCCCGGAACGCTTTACGGTTACTAGCATTGAAAGCGATGAGAGATTCATGATGAAACCGATGAATTGCCCGCATCATATTCAATTGTTTGCCCGAAAACCATGGAGTTACCGCGAATTGCCAGTCCGTTATATGGAAAATACTACTAATTATCGGGATGAAAAGAGCGGTGAACTGCATGGACTAGCCAGAGTCCGGTCCTTGTCTCAAGATGATGGCCATGACTTCTGTCGAGAAGAAGACATAGAGCAAGAGATAAAATCGATAATCAAGATGATTGTCACTCTCTATAAGACTCTGGATCTGGATTATTATGCCCGTATATCGACAAGAGATAAATCTACCGAGTATCTAGGTGATCCAGCTTTATGGGATAAATCGGAAGAGATAATCAAACGAGTTGCTATTAGCTCTGATATGAAAACTGTAGACGGTACCGGAGAAGCAGCATTTTACGGGCCTAAGATAGATTTTATGGTTAGCGATGCTTTACAGAGGGAATGGCAGTGCGCGACTATTCAAGTCGACTTTGTTTTACCTGAACGCTTTGGCCTGGAATACGTTGACAAAGATGGTTCAACTAAACGACCAGTCATAATTCATAAAGCATTGCTTGGATCAATTGAGCGATTCCTGGCTGTATATATAGAACATACTGCCGGCCGTTTTCCGGTCTGGTTAGCACCGGAACAAGTCAGATTGTTGACCGTAAACCAAGAAGAAATAACTGCTTCCTTTGCTGAGGAAATTGGCAACCAACTTCGACAGAATGGAGTAAGATTTACAATAGATAATTCCAACCAGTCAGTTGGTAAAAAAATCCGATCAGCTGAAGTAATGAAGCTGCCTTACTCGATTGTGATAGGCGACAAAGAAATCGAGAGCCATAAACTTCAGCCCCGGGTTAGGTCGGACTTAGGTAGCAGCAAAGAAGCGGTTGATATTGAAACATTCGTAGCGGCTATAGCTCATGAGAGTAAAGCTCGTTTGCTGAAATCTAGTTTGTCATAAATTCTTATGCCTAGAGTTGATAATGAGTTTAAAACAAAGGTCTATAAAATAGTCCGACAGATTCCACGCGGCCGAGTAATGACCTACGGTCAAATCGCTGCTATTTGTGGAGCAGCCTGGGCAGCCTGGGAAGTTGGCCAAATTGCTCATTTCGGGCCGGATAATCTACCTTGGCAGAGGGTAGTCAATAAACAAGGTTTCCTGGCTAACGGATACCCAGGTGGCAGGGCGCATCAAAAAAATATGCTTGAAGCGGATGGTATAGTAGTAAACGATAATTATCAGGTAAACGTTGAAGAATTAATATGGCATCCAGATCAAAATCTGAACATCCGCTAATAGTAATAGTTGGCGAAACAGGAGTCGGGAAATCAGCACTGGCTTTAAGAATTGCCACTGAATTTGATGGCGAAATAATTGCCGCTGATTCACGTACGGTATATAAGGGACTAGATATTGGTACGGCTAAACCCAGCCCATCTGAGCGCAAATTGGTTAAACATCACCTGCTTGATGTAACTTCACTAGATGAACCGTTAACAGTAGTTGAATTTAAACGCTTAGCCGTAGACGCTATCTTAAATATTCAAAGTCGAAAAAAATTACCAATCTTAGTCGGTGGTAGCGGTCTATATATTGATGCTGTGATCTTTGATTATGATTTTTTACCGGCGCCTGATCCACAGCTTCGCGATAAGCTAAATAGCTTATCCATCAACCAGTTACAGACTATTATTAAAAAACGTAATATTAATCCGCCAACCAACTTTTTAAATAAACGCCATCTTATCAGGGCAATAGAGACTAATGGCGCCAGTCCATCCAAGCAACTCTTACGTCCCAATACGCTAGTAATAGGTCTTAGGCTGCCTAAATCAGACCTTAGTAAGCGCCTGAAGCACAGGGCAGAGGATATGCTGAATCAGGGACTGGTTAAGGAAGCAGAATCAATTGCCAATAAGTATAACTGGGATATAGAAGCCTTGCGAACTCCGGCCTATCGGTCTGTCCGCCAATACCTAGAAGGCGACATCAATAAAGATGAGATTGTAGGCCAATGTGTGCGCTTTGACATGCAATTAGCCAATAAACAACGCACATGGTTTAAACGAAACAAAAGTATTCAATGGGCAGATAAACAGATACAAGCTGTTGACTTAATAACAACCTTTTTGAATAAACAATAGATACTTACTTGCATCCATTTGATACAATATGAATATGATCGAGCAATTGTTTGGGTCAAAAACTAGAGTCAAGCTTCTTAGATTGTTCTTCAGCAACCCGAATAGATCTTTTTATGTCCGCGAAATAACCAGAAAAATTGATGAACAGATTAATTCCGTACGAAGAGAGTTAGCAAATTTATTAAGCATCGGAATTATATCTTCTGATACTACTAACAACCGCCTATATTACGAAGTCAATCAAGCGTACGAATTATATGACCCGTTGCGCATGATGTTTGGCCTTAATCCGACAGAAAGCAAAAAAGAAGCCGAAGCACCTAAAGAAACGCCTGATGAATCAATCAAATCTCTGGGTAACGTGGAGCTCGTACTATATACCGGACAGTTTACGCGTGATATGACAACAGAAGTCGATATATTAATTGTTGGCGACATTAATCGAACTCGTTTAGCTAATTATATTACCGCGCTAGAAGGCGATGAGGGCAAAGAGCTGCGTTATACGCTGATGGATAAAAAGGAATTTGATTACCGACGGCAGATAAAGGATCGATTTATAACTGACATACTAGGGTCTAAAATGCAGGTGTTGGTTGATAAACATGGTTTACTAGAAATAGCAGAAATTAATAAGTAAGAAAAGGTGTAAATAAATGGAATTACGTTTTTATGGTGCTAATTGTCTAGTTTTAATAACCAAACGGGCAAGAGTGGTGGTAGATGACAACTTAAAAGAACTGGGCGGCAAATCAGTACTTAAAGCCGACGATATAGCCGTCTATACCAGTCAACACAGTTTGCCGCTGAAACCGGTTAAATTAGTTATTGATGGTCCTGGTGAGTACGAGGTTTCAGGCGTCAACTTGCAGGGCATTAGAATTAGAGGTTTCATGGATGAACCAGACCAAAAGAACGCTACTTTATACAAACTGCTAATAGATGATATGCGAATTTTAATAACTGGGCATATTTTCCCAGAACTAAGTGATAACGAGCTAGAAACTATCGGCACTATTGATATCTTATGTATACCTGTTGGCGGCAATGGCTACACGATGGATAGTGTAGGGGCACTGGGCTTGATTAAAAAAATCGAACCCAAGCTAGTTATTCCTACTCATTATGCTTTTAAATCGCTCCATTACCCAGTCCCTCAGCAGTCATTAGATGACGTCCTGAAAAATCTGGCTATGGAGCCTAAAGAAACGATTCAGAGGCTGAAAATTAAACCAAATGATCTTTTAACCGATATCACTCAATTGATAATCCTTGAGCCAGTTTCATTAAATAACGACTAATGTTAATAAATAACAGGCTTAGGAAATTTTGGGCTTGGGCGGATTATTATCAATTAGCCCTTGTTTCTTAAGTTGACGAATAGCTTGAGTGCTTATCTTTACTTTAGTCTTTTTATCGTTTATGGTGACAGTTTTAGTTTGAAGATTCGGTTTCCAAGTTTTCTTAGTATGTCGCTGCGAAAAACTAACGTTGTTTCCAAACTGTTTTCCTTTACCAGTAATAATACATTTTTGCATCTTAAACTTTCTCTTTAGCTGAGGTGTTATTGTAACGATTTTCTGAAGATACGTCAACTTATATGTTCTCATAAAGCTCATCCTGTATACTGATCATATGTTCAATGGACTGACTACCTCGCAAGACATTGTAGTTATTGTTTCAATTATCCTATCGATTGTTATCCATGAAATCATGCATGGTTATGCTGCTTATGCCTTGGGCGACGACACGGCAAAAGTTGCCGGTCGCTTAACGCTAAATCCGCTTAAGCATATAGATATATATACAACAGTACTGCTTCCTATCGTCATGATATTGATATTCCATGTGCCTTTTTTGGCAGCCAAACCGGTACCCTTTAATCCGTACCGCGTAAAATTTAGGGAATATGGAGCAGCCCTAGTTGGAATCGCCGGCCCGCTGTCTAATCTAATCTTAGCCGGTATAGCAGCTGTTGTGCTTCGCACATTTAGCAATAGTTTAAGCATCAGTATTCTCCAAGATATTCTTATCTTTCTAGAAATTAACGTAGCTTTATTTGTATTTAACATGATTCCATTCCCGCCCTTAGACGGCTCGAGGCTGCTTTACGCTTTTGCACCAGAACCACTGCAAAAGGTGATGGAAAGAATAGAAGGCATGGGCTTCACAGCAATTATCTTCATAATGCTAATCTTCTTCCTATTCCTGAGTACGTTTATCATCTCTATTGACCAGCATTTGATAAACTTTTTAGTTGGCTAAGCTTTTATTAAAACTTATAATAATAAATGGCTGGAATGCTGCTGAGTAGATGATTATCTGATATTTAAACAAAGGGAACTTAATATTTTTAATAACCGTGGTTATTAAGTGAGAGTACCCACCTGACATCGATCAGGTTTAATCATTTCGGTGGCACCCAGCCATTAATGATTCGGGGTGTAGCGCAGTTGGCTAGCGCGTACGGCTGGGGGCCGTGAGGTCGCAGGTTCAAGTCCTGTCACCCCGACCATGACGGACAGATTGCATTTTTTCAAGCTTAGAAAAAGCCTTTGTAAGGTGGTAATCCACCACTTTTTGCTCATCAACAACGAGGTTCAAAAAGATTATCCGACAAATATGGTCTTTACCAACTTCATCAGCAGCCTTCACCTTAGAACCAGCATTTTTAGCTAGGTTCAAAAACTGCTCAACACTTAAAACATCTTGTTGTAGGTCAGTTTGTTGTTCTTGTAACTCAGTTATTTGCTTCTTTAAGTCTTTTTCGTCTGCCTCAAGTTTTAGTAACTGCTCATTATTAACCTTCCAAACGGGGGAGTCTTTAGAGTAGTCAATAATTTTAAGCCCTATGTTTTTGCTCCTACGCTTAGTAGCTTTTAATGCACCCTCCTTACTATTGATTTCAGTTTGCAGGATTATACGTTGTGTATCGGCTTGATTTACTAGGTGGTCATAATAGTATTGGTAGTCGTTTTGAGTGAGGTCAATACCGTCTTTAAGCAACTCGTAGATAAACTTAAATATCTCAATGCCACGAATGGACTTCTTTTTACGGGTACATTCGGTGTTCACGCAACGGTAATATAGGTAGCGTGTTCCAGCCCGACTTTTGGAAGCACCTGGCGACATACTATGCCCACAAAAAGAACACTTAACCATACTTCGCAACGGATAAAATGTCATGCGTCTATTTTTAACAAGCGGTGAAACAGTAGCCCTCGACATACGTTGTACCTCATTGTAGCCGTCTTCACTAACAGCCTTTTCAAAGTTGTAGGCACTTAAATCGTATGTCTTATTCTTTTGTATCAGCAGACCATAATAAAAAGGGTCTTTGAACATCTCACTTAAAATCTGATAGCTCATAACAACAGTTTCACCATACCGTTTTGACTTCTCGGTTTTAATAACTCGCCCATACCCATTATCATTCATGTACTTAGCTATTTCTCGTAAACCTATACCTCGTTTACGCATTTGCCATGCTTCACACACAAGGTCGTAATTCTTACCGTCAGGAACATAAATGCCCTGTTTGGTACGAATGTAACCATGCTTCGGAGTACCTGATGATTTACCTTCTTTGAAGCCTCGTCTGTGTCCACGTTTAACGTTTTGCGATAGGTTAGCTGAATAGTAGGCAGCCATTGTAAACGATATGCCAAGCAGCATTTTACCGCTTGCGTCATTAGTAAAATAATGGGTAATAAACTTCAAATCCTTGAGCGTTTTTTTATCAAGCAGCTCAAATAGCTCACCCCCCTCAATCATATTTCTTGAGAGGCGGTCTGGGTGGTATGCCATAATCCCGTCAAACTTACCAAGTTCAAGGTCTTCCAGCATATCTTTGTACCTATCACGGTTATTTGGTATCTTGGCTGACCTGTGGTCTTCGTAATACGGCTTAACAAGGTGCATACCAACCTTAGCAGCCATTTCTTCGCACTCTGCTATCTGGTCTTCAATAGAACGTTGCTGACGTTCCTTGTCATCAGTACTTTTACGAACATACAACGCATACTTCAACTTGGTAGTGTCTATTACTTCTTCTTCGTCTTCGTCCATGCCAATATTCTAACATTTAAGGGGTCGTATCATAGCTGAATACGACTCCCGTTATTATCCGAAATGGACGTTTCATTTAACTTAGCCATAGGGCTATTTGTGTCTATTTTTTCTATTAACTTTACTAGTTCAGCCAACATTAAACCAACGTCAGCCTCTGCTGCGATTTTAATTTTACCCACGAGAAAACTCCGCCTTCTACATCTAAAGGTGTCTTTAGGTTTGTAATGACGGAAGACAAATCAGCCGAAGCTGTGTGGGTAGACTGGTTTGTTTTATACCCTCCAAGTCCGTAGGGTGGTGCAAGGCTCACGACCCTGCGGGTACACTATCTTCCAACGTGTTAGCCTCTACTATACGCTCATGTTTAGCTATTGCAACTACAACATATTTGTTTAGCTTTAGCTATAGACCAGTTTTTGCCCCCATATTACCCAACTAAAACCCTACTTCTAAGGTGTTAGGTATATAAATTGTTAAGGTACAAAATGGTGTAGTTTTAGTCTGGTTTTGGTATTAGCCATACCAAGTATCCTGTTTTGTGGTGGTAAGTAGTTCAGCGTCAAGCGGTTTAACTACTTTTTGTCCCTTAAACTCAATACGGTAGGCTTCGTTTTTCAGCTTTTCACTTAGTGTGTTCAGCAGCTCAATTAGTTTTGGGGTTGGTATATCACCAAGACCACGCTTCTTAAGCTCCTCTCGGACACTCTCAAGCTGTTCTGACCACATTTGTAGGCGGTGTTGTTGACTAGCCTTGTAGCGTTGGTTTACGGCTTCATGGGTAATGGCTCGTAGGTTCTGTATGTCCAGCTCATAAAGTCTAGCCCATGTAATTAGAGTGCTTTTAGACACCTTCAGTTGTTTAGCGATTTTATCAAAGCTGATGTTTTCAGCTCGTAGTTCAATAAACTTTTCTCTGGTTTTTTGTGTTGCAGCCACCTTAATTACCTCTATATTTATTATACCAAGTAACTATTCGTATGAATACGCAAGACTCCAATAAACTGTTTGTTGCTTTTTGACTATTTAACCCCTATTATTAAGCTAGTTCTTAAAATCAAAACTATGGATAACAAGACACCACAACAAAACGAACCAGCAGATAATAACCAGACTAACGATAATAATTCAGCAAATCCTGGTGGTAAAACCGAGTTAAAAGATACTCAACTTGATATAAACAAAAAGTCTCAGGTTTCTTTGAATCAAGACCATAAAGTCAAAATTAAAATTGGTTTTGCAAAGGCTATTATCGCTATTATCGCTGGAATCTTCGCTGGCGGAATTATTTTTATAGCTTCTCTTTTTTTAACGAGTCCTACTCATACCTCATTTAACGACTTTGTAAACTCGTTGCTGCTATCTATTGCACTGGGCTTAGTTACTCTCGTAACTATAATTAGCTTTTTATTCAAAATATTTAAGGGTAAAAACACAACACGTTTGAAGTTAGTTGTTGCCTGTATATTTTTAGTTATCTGTGGCTTGGTTACTGCAAGAACACTGGTAGTACACTCCAATAACAAAATCCATGCGAGACAAGCTGCTGAAATACCACTGAGAGTTCAATCAACCTATGCTCAAACTGCTAACAAAGATGCAAATATCATTGTATCTTCTGTGTCAGGTGCTTACCTATACAAGCAAGAAAAAGTTGCTAACACAGGGGGCGAGTCTAACGAAGTAAATACCCTGTATTGTTTCACTGTACCTAATTCAAGTTCATCAAGCATAGTTACTGAGCTAAATACTGGGCTTAATAATGTCCCCGTTATGAAGGCTGGGGATAGCTTTACCTACACAGGGAATAACACACTCTCTGATGGTGGTTCTGTGCCTCTAAGCTCCGAAGATATAAGTACATTACAAAATCAGTTTAACCAAGGCAATCAAATTGATATGCCGTTTAATATTTCAAATCAGGGTAGCAATAGTGGAGATATTCTTGCCCTCAAAACAAGCAATCCTAACTACTACGCACAAGCTAACGTAGACATTAAAGTTAATACCCCTGCTCAAACGAGTCAGTGTATTTCTTTAGCCAGCAACACTAATACAACAAACAAGTTAATAGTTTCTCTAGACATGGATTTGGCTGATGACCCAGCTCAATGGACTGTTTTTTAGACTAAGTTAATAGCTGTGTATTTTAACTAGTATAAGTAATTAGTTCATAAAGTTCAAAGTATAGTTGGTTATATAATAAAGTTTCTTGCACTACAGTTTTTCAACGAGTAATAAAGAGTTAAATCAGTAATTAAAGACTTTGCTGCGTAATAAGTTGTCGCTATCTTTGTAGTCTATTTCAGCAAGTATTGGTATCGTGTTTTTCTCATAGACCTCAGTATCCCAACTCTTTTTAAGAGAGTGTAGTAAGCTAGAAAAGTCAGGTTCGGGGCAATTCGCCCCAGCCCGACCATAAAGATTATTTACTAAATTTCAGCTGATTTAATTCGACATGATAAGATATACCTACTATGTGGCAAAAAACTAGCAAAGGATTGCATAAACAATTCAAATTCACCGGCTTCAACGATGTAATAAGTTTTGTGCAGTCTATAACTACCTCAAATCCTAGTCTTGTTTCTCATATCAGATGGGAAAATAAGCAGAACGAATTAAATATCTGGTTAGCTAGTCCTCAGCAATCAGGATTAGAAGTTATTACCAATGACGATCAGCAGTTTGCCAAAGATATTGATAGTCAATTCAATAAACTCCATCCGGTTAATTCACCGTCGCCTGTTAAAGGTAAAAAGGTTGAAGAAATCAAAATTTTTACTGATGGAGGATCTAGGGGCAATCCCGGGCCTTCGGCTAGCGGATACGCATTACTTGACATGCAGGACAACGTAATCCGCCAGGAAGGCGTATATATAGGCATAACGACCAATAATCAAGCCGAATATCATGCCCTAAAGATTGCATTAGAGGCATGCAGGGAACTACAACCTACTAAAATACACGTTTTTATGGATAGTTTGCTGGTTGTAAATCAAATGCTGGGTAAATATAAAGTCAGGAACCGCGACTTATGGCCGATTCATCAATCAATCACTGAACTGGTAAAATCTTTTAAAACGGTAACTTTTACTCAAGTTCCCAGGGAATATAATAAACTTGCCGATAGTTTAGTGAATCAAGCGCTAGATGATGAATTAAGTAAGCAGTAGTAGCATGAGTGGTTATAAGAGCCCAGAAACTGTTATTGATGATGTTCCTGTAAAAAGGCAAAAAACTCTAGGAATAGCTGTCGGTCGGATTTTACTTCATGCAACGGAAAAGCAGGCAATAGTTGACGACTTAATAATCGATAATTTACCTTTTAACTCTATATGGTCCGATCCAACTTTTCTCGATAAAACAGATATAAGTGTGTCAGAATGGCTTATTAAAGAAAGAGCAAGGCAAAAGGATAAACTAGCCTGGCGTAAATACGATGCTGAACTGCTTCTTAAAATTGGCATGACACTGAGAGTAACCGGCTTATTAGATGGAGTAGTGACTACAGGTGAGCCAAGGAGCATAGATTTACGGGCGGCAACGATTGCAGTGGCCGATAGAAATAGCGAAGCCCGTACCAATATTACGTATGCCGAGTTAGTTCCGCCTCCGTCAGACATAGCTCAAAGTTACTTTGCTCACCGCCTGATAGTAAATTTTGATGTATTATCAATCCCTCATAGAAATGAGAGATTTTTGTAGCAATAAGCGGCATAATCTATAGTTATTTTTTAACCGTAAACATGTTATAATTATATTTGTCAGGTTATCGGCTGACCGCTTGCTTTTAATAAAGCGAGAGGAAAGTCCGGGCAGCACAGGGAAAGGTAGTTGTTAACGGCAACCGGGGGTAACTCTAGGGAAAGTGCCACAGAAACCAAACCGCCTCTGCACTTGAAAATCTAACTGTGCAAATCAGAAGAATTTCATAATTAGAGGTAAGGGTGAAAAGAGCGAGGTAAAAGCTCGTAATTTATACTGGTGACAGTAATAAAATGGTAAACCCTACCTGCTGCAAGGAGAAAAATGCTTAAGCGATTTATAAAGTCGCGATGTCCCGTCAGCATTTTTCACAATTAAACCGCTTGATTTTAATGGCAACATTAAAACTAGATAGATGGTCGGCTAAAACAGAACCCGGCTTATGGATAATCTGACTAGGTTGAACTACAATTAAAAAAGGATCCAGTAATTATACTGGATCCTTTAATTTATAAGCTATAACTAACTTTTCTTGGCGTCTTTATTGAAAGCTTCTTTGACAACTGATGCAAAAGCTTCAGGTTCATTTACTGCTAGTTCAGCCAATATCTTTCGATCTAAAGTAATGTTGGCATTTTTTAGCGCTGCGATGAGTTTACTGTAAGTAGTGCCGTTGATTCTAGCAGCGGCATTAATTCTTACGTTCCATAATTGCCGAAGGGTTCTTTTTTTATTCCGACGATCTCGATAGGCAAATTGGAGAGACTTGGTTACAGCCTGCCGACCGCGTTTGATGCTAGACCGGTGTGAACGTTGCATGCCTTTAGTGGCATGGCGGATTTTCAGATGCTTTTTATGCGAAGGGACGCTTCTCTTAACGCGCATTAAATTCTCCCGAGTTTCTTCTTGATTATCTTACTATTGGTGCTGTTCATGGTTTGGTAACTAGCCAATTTACGCTTACGTGAAGCGCTTTTCTTCTGCAAAAAATGATTGCTGTTAGCGTGCATATGGCGTACTTTGCCATTCTTTGAAACTTTAACTCGGTCTTTAGTGCCGCTATGCACTTTTAACTTTGGCATTATTGTTACTCCTTACCAGAAAACTTAACTGTTTACCCATAAGTTGTGGTGGCGAATCGACGACAATCTCTTCACCGTAATCGGCAATTACTCGTTCGGCCAATTTAAAACCTAA
Source organism: uncultured Candidatus Saccharibacteria bacterium (assembly GCA_963749175.1). Taxonomy (GTDB): domain Bacteria; phylum Patescibacteriota; class Saccharimonadia; order Saccharimonadales; family UBA4665; genus DATKGQ01. Next base: position 90,112 of record CAVVLM010000001.1, on the reverse strand, counting down.
CTCCTTATGGGCTAGCTCTCTTCCTCTATAGAATATAGTTATTTTAACCTTATGTCCACTTTCTAGCAAATCTGAAACTTTTTTTAGCTTAACGCCTAGGTCATGATCGCTAATTTTTAAACCAAACCGCATTTGCTTAATAGTCTGAAATTTAGTGTTTTTCTTATTCTTCTGAACTTGTTTTATGCGTTGGTAGTTATACTTACCCCAATTGATAATTTTGGCAACCGGCGGGTCAGCGTCGGGTGAAATTTCAACCAGGTCCAGCTCGTATTCACGAGCCAAATTTAAAGCTTCCTGGCGAGAAAATATGCCCAATTGTTTTCCATTCTCATCAATTACTCTAAGCTGAGGAGCTCGAATGGTTTCATTCAAGCGGGTATATTTGCTGCTAATCCTAAGTCTCCTAATTCACTTAATATAGATTGTTAATAATACTAACAGTTTACTTAACAGACATCAAGTAGGGTAATAGTAATTTTTAGCCTGAATAATATAGACCCACCTTTTGTGAAAGTGGGTCTATATTATTTTGAAGTTTTGGTTTGGATTTGGTTTTTACGGTGTCTTGATTTTTATGGAACAACGGCTTGCGAGAAGCCGTTGTTGTGTTTATCTTTTTGTTTTTGAGCACTTTTTTTATTCAAGTGCTATGGATATCTTAGTAGATCGAGATTTACAGTGTCAATAGAGATTAGCACTATATTTAAAAAAAGCTGTGTATAACTATAAACGCAATGGTATTAAAGCCTAAAAATACGACCATGTAATATGCAATTATTTACGTTTATCTAATCTTTTTAAAGCCAAAAAATTACTAAAAAATAAATACTAAATGAATAACTACTTAGCCAGCTTTGTATATCAAAACGCTAAGTTGATTTAGCTAAAAAGCTACCAATTAGTCTCGTTATTACTTATATAAAATTGAAAATATATTCCAGTTAAACCATTACGTAGCAGCATATCGATATACCAATATAATTATTAAGTGAAAATTATTAGTGCCTCAAATAATAAGTGATTCGGATGCTTAAGCTAAGTTCATTGCAACCAAACTGACTTAATAGTGTGGGGTTGTGGGGCATTATAAGTTAAATCCTTTCAATAATGTTTAAGCCAATATTAGGGCTGCGCGATAACACCAGAAGCACTATGTTAAGTCAAATTAAGTATGCCGGTTAACAATTAACTGTAGTTATTATAACAATGCAAATATATCCAAATATATAGATACCAATAGTTATAATGACAACGAAAATATTGACTTTTAAAGATCATTGATAATACAATTATAAGCGTAAGTACAAACACAAAAACTTACAAAACTCTCTTCCATCGCCCTTTCTACCCAGCCGGGTAGTAAGAGCGGTCAGTAATGCTTCGGGCGGTAAGCGCTTAATATTTATATATACAAGAGCGGTTTTACCGTCCAAGCACTAAGTTAGCACTGCATACAAAATTAACAGCAGTGCTTGTTGCTATTTGTGCGCAATGTAATAAATATATAGGTAGCTTATGAAAACTTCCCGAATGATTATCCTAGATCTCAGTTGCTATCTATTAGGCGTCATCCTACTTCTTGCAACCAACACTCAACATATACCACTTGTTATCTTGGTTTTGCCGTTTGTCATATTTTATGTGGCTTTTACGCTGACTGTACTACTAATAATGCATTATCTGGATAACAGTAAAGTGTTTATTTTCAACAGAAAAAGGTTATTAAGCGCTGGTTTGATTGCCAGCCTGCCGATAATATCCTTGGTTTTAACTTCAATCGGTCAATTTTCCTATCGCAGCTTTATTACGCTGCTGGTTATATTCGGTATCGCTGGCTTCTATATTAACCGGTCGTCTTAGCTCCTGTTTAAAAAGATTATTTAACAATCAGCAAATACCAGTTACTTGCTATAATAAACGGTATGGATCCATCCTCTCTAAATGAGTCGCCAAATTTGAATTTGCCGTTGCCCAATGTCGAGCAAAATCCATATAACCAGGCATATTTGAACCAGGATATTAAACCCGGTTCGATAGAACAACTACCGGAACCATTAGGAGTAGCGGGACCGATTCAAGATGCCACAATTCCGTTTACACCCACTGCCTATCCAGCTGCCCCAATCCAAAGCGATCAATCTGCTTCATCAGCTAGCAACTCTTTTCCTGGACAGACACCGATATCTAATTTCCCGGCTGTAGCAGGCGACAGTAAACGTCTGGAAGCAGCCTGGATGCTTAAACTTAAGCAAATCATTAATTCGACTAAAAACGACCCATATTTACAAGCTAAGAGCATTGCTGAAGCTAAAGCCGATTATATTAAGAAGCGTTTTAATAAGGACATTAAGCTGAACAACGGATAACAACTATGCAGACATTAATTATAATCGTGGGTATAGCTGTTGCGCTGGCTGCCGGTGTCCTGGTTAGCGTTTTTATAAATTATAGGAATAACTACCGGGAAGAAAAGAATTATGAGCGCAGCCTTAAGATGGTTTCGCTACTGATTCATTTGCCGCCAGCCAGTGAAGACATCGAGACTACCGGACGCGACGTCAGGGACGTAGTGGAAGAGAATATCTCAAAAGCCCAAGTTATATATGACATCCTTGATAGCACTTACCAGAAAGGTTTCTGGTCCAAGATTTACGGACAACGCCATTTTGGCTTTGAAATTGTCGGTTGGCAAGGGTTGGTCTACTTTTACGCGGTAGTGCCGGTCGGTCTGATCGATGTGATGAGGCAGGCACTGGTTAGCGCTTACCCAACCGTCCAAATAGATGAGGCGCCGGAACACAATATCTTTAACCAGACTGGGAAAATTACTGGCACACTAGGCGGGGAACTAACTCTCAAAGAGTCATATATTCATCCGATTGCTACATACCAAGATCTGAAAAGAGATGCTTTGCAAAGCATGCTGAACGCTTTATCGGTACTTGATAAAGAAGACGGCGCCGGCATCCAGATCCTGATCCGTCCAGCCAATCCGTCATGGCGGCATATGTCGACCAGTACTGCCAATAAAAAACGCCAGGGTAAGGAAAGGAATTTTGGCTTTGAAAGTGTCTTTGATCTATTGAGGCAGTTCTTTACGGCTTTTGTAAAAGCCCCGGAAGCCAAAAGTAAGGATAAAAATAATCAAAAAGAATTATCCAGTTTAGATCAAGCTAACTTAGATGCCATAGATGATAAAACCCGCTATCCGGGCTATGAAGTAATTATCCGGATTATCGCGTCCTCTAATATAACCCAGCACGCCCAATCTATTTTAAGCAATATCGTGGCGGCATTTGCCCTATTTAATGCTCCTAATCGGAATGGCTTTAAATATACCCCAGCAGAAGATATCAGGACTTTTGTGACTGCTTATATCATGCGGCTTTTCCCGCAGAGCACTAGCAAGAACGTGCTAAACGGCGTTGAGCTGGCCACCATATTTCATTTTCCAGACCAAAGCAACATTCCAACTTCCCAGCTTGAACGGCAAGGCTCTAAGCAAGTCGATGCGCCGCGCAATATTCCCAGCGACGGGTTGTTGCTTGGCTACAATGTATTTAGGAGCGTTAAGAAGCCGATCAGAATAGCCCTTACGGACCGCCAGCGGCACATGTACGTCGTTGGACAGACCGGGACGGGTAAATCAACCTTTTTAGAAAATCTTGCCCTGCAGGACATGCTAAGCGGTAATGGCTTCGCTTTTGTCGACCCGCATGGCGATACCGCCGAAAAATTATTAGCTATGGTACCAAGGGAGCGGACTGAGGACATCATCTATTTCTGCCCAGCCGATATGGATTACCCTATGGGCCTTAATCTATTTGAATTCAAGACACCCGACCAGAAGGATTTCTTAATCCAAGAAGCACTAAATATGCTGTATAAGCTTTACGACCCGCAGCATCAAGGCATCATGGGCCCCCGTTATGAGCATCTATTCCGCAATGCCGCTCTGACTGTCATGGCGGATCCAGCCGGCGGCACCTTTATAGATATTCCTAAACTGTTCCGTGATCCGAAGTTCGTCCAACAGAAACTGCAATACGTAACTGATCAAAACGTCATTGAGTTCTGGCAAAAAGAAATGCCGCAATCACAGCGTTCGAATGAATTTGGCGATGTAGTAAGTTGGTTTGTCAGTAAATTTGGCGCCTTTTTATCGAATGAGATGATGCGGCGTATTATCGGCCAACCGAAGAGTGCTTTTGATCTTAGAGAAGTTATGGATAATAAAAAAATCCTGCTAGTAAACCTTAGCAAGGGACGCAGCGGCGAACTGAACTCTAAACTGCTAGGCATTGTCTTTGTAATGAAATTCCAAGCTGCGGCCATGAGTCGGGCTAATATACCGGAAGACGAAAGGGTAGATTTCTCGCTTTACGTTGATGAGTTCCAAAACTTTTCAACCGAATCGTTTGCCACAATTATGTCAGAGGCCCGCAAATACCACCTTAACTTAATTGTCGCTAACCAGTTTACGACGCAGTTAACCGAAGAAATTCGTGATTCTGTCTTTGGCAACATGGGCACGATAGTCTCGTTTCGGGTAGGGCAAAATGACGTTGAAATTCTGTCCAAGTACTTTCAGCCGCAATTTAACGGTGAAGACATCTTGCGCCTACCGAACTTTAATACGATTACCAGAACGCTTATCAATGGCGTGCCAACACCACCGTTCAGCATGGCCACATTGCCTTCATTGGGTACGCCCAATCCAAAACTATCCCAGGCGCTTAAAGATTTATCTTCGGCTAAATATGGGCGCCCCAAAGACGTCGTCGAAAAAGAAGTTAACGACCGGCTGGCTACTAAAGCCGACGTCCGGCCAACTTATGGCGGCATGTCTCCCTTTGAGAGTTCCATGAAATGGCCAGCTGGACCGTCTGCCTATGGACCTAGCAGTCCCGGAATGCCGCCTGACTCAATTCCATCGCGAAGCGCTACCGGATCGTCATTTCTTGATGATTGGCTAAGCAAAAGACGGACAATGCCACCGGCTAAGACTCCAGCTAATCCGTCGCCATCACCGTTTTATAGCCCCCCCAAGCCAGCCGCCGTCCAGGACAATCCGGTATCGTCAAATCCAGTTTCAGCCCCGGAACCACCTGATGAAACTATTAAATCCACCCATCATTCAGCTCATTCCAACTTAGCTAAGCCGCAGGCAGTCACCCGGTTAAAGGGCAACTCAAATATCTCCAGCAACCAGTTACAGAAAGAGGAAGTAGCCGCCATTGCTAAAAAATTAGAACAAGAGACATTTAAGAACAACCAAGCAACACCAATTGACAGCGAATCAGAAAGCGCCGAAAAATCAAAAGGCAATCCTGACAATAATGAACCACCAGCCAGCGCCAATGAGATTTTTATTGATAAAGAGGGTAATATTGTTCAACAACCGACGTCAAACCCCTGACAGTTAAATTAGGATAGAAATTAGATGAAAAAATGCCTTAAACTAGATTGCTGTTGGTCACCATATGCGTTATAATATTAGTTAAGTGGGAATAATTTATATGATCTCAAATAGTATGAGGATGGCTTAAGAGTGGAGAAACAAAAAATTTATAACGCGGAACAGATACAAGTTCTTGAGGGATTAGACCCAGTACGAAAACGTCCGGGGATGTTTATTGGCAGTACCGGAATTGAAGGACTCCATCATCTGGTCTGGGAAATAATCGACAACGGCATTGATGAAGCTTTAGCCGGATTTGCTAATGAAATAGTTGTTAAATTGCTAGCCGACGGCGGTGTCAGCGTTTTTGATAATGGCCGCGGTATCCCAACTGGCATCCATCCTAAAACCAAGAAAAGCGGCGTTGAGACTGCTTTAACCATCTTACACGCCGGTAGTAAATTCGGCGGCGGTGGTTACAAAGTTTCAGGTGGTCTGCACGGCGTTGGTGTCAGTGTAGTTAATGCATTATCCGAAAAACTAGTCGTGACAGTCTACCAAAATGGCAAGACTTTCCGCCAAGAGTATGCTTACGGTGTTCCCCTGACTAAGTTAAACGAAGTAGGTGATTCCGATCTAACCGGCACAGAGATAGTTTTCTATCCTGACTCGAAAATTTTTGAAGTTATCGAGTTTGATTATGAAACGATCCTGGATCGACTAAGGCATCAGGCTTATCTGACAAAAGGTGTCCGGACGTCGTTAATCGACTATCGATCGGATACTAAATACAGCTTTTATTTTGAAGGTGGTATCCGTTCATATGTTGACCATCTAAATGTCGGTAAAGACGCGGTTGATGATGACATCTTTTACGTCGATAAGCAGGTTGAAGGCGTCCAAGTTGAAATTGCCCTCCAGTATACTGATGCCTTTTCCGAAACAATCAAGTCTTTTGCCAACAATGTTTTAAATATCGAAGGCGGATCGCATCTGACAGGCTTCCGCTCAGCCCTTACCAGGGTGATTAATGAATACGCCCGGAAAAATGGCATCCTAAAGGAAAAAGAAGAAAACTTATCCGGCGAAGACTGCCGCGAAGGCTTAACGGCAGTAATATTAGTCAAGCTAGCTGATCCCCAATTCGAGGGACAGACCAAGAATAAGCTGGGAAATCCGGAAGTCCGTGCCTATGTTGAGCAGGTTTTAACCGAATACTTTAATTATTATTTAGAAGAACACCCGGCAATCGCCAGGAAAGTGGTTGGCAAAGCACTATTAGCCGCTAGAGCCCGTAAAGCCGCCCGCGCCGCCCGAGATAATATTATTCGCAAAGGCATCCTAGATGGCGCCAGCATGCCGGGCAAATTAGCCGACTGCTCATCCAAAGATCCTAAGAACTCTGAGATCTACTTAGTCGAAGGTGACTCCGCCGGCGGCTCGGCCAAAAGCGGCCGAGATAGTAAAACTCAGGCAATTTTGCCCCTGAGAGGCAAGGTGCTTAACGTGGAGCGGGCCCGCCTAGACAAAATGCTGGCTAATAATGAGATCCTGAGCTTAATTAAGGCCCTGGGAGTGGGCATTGAAGAGTCATTTGATATAAATGGCCTGCGCTATGACCGGATCGTTATTATGACCGATGCTGACGTTGACGGCTCACATATCAGCACGCTGTTGCTGACATTCTTCTTCCGCTTTATGCAGCCGGTCATCGATGGCGGCCATCTTTATCTAGCAAAACCACCGCTGTTTGAGCTGGTCAAAGCCGGACGTAAGTCGAGCGTGTTCATCTACGATGAATCACAGCTTGATGGGGTTATTGATAAGGCAATTGCCAAGCGTCAAAAAGAAGGCATTAAGATCGAACCAACCGAAGAACGGTTTCGCCAAGCTGGCTATGTCGAACAAAAGCGCTACAAGGGTCTAGGCGAAATGGATGCTACTCAACTGTTTGAAACTACCATGGACCCGGAAAAACGGGTATTGATCCAAGTCCGTGTCGAAGATGCGGAAAAAGCCGATGCGATTTTCAACAAGCTAATGGGTACTGAAGTAGAACTACGCAAGAATTTCATCCAAACCCATGCTAAATTTGTCAAAGATCTGGATATATAGCTATGGAACCCAATAACGATCCACCAATAGAAAATAGCCTACCAATCATGGACGCCGAATCTTCCCCAAGAGTCGAGCTGCGTACTATCGAAGACGTCATGGAGGACAGCTATCTGCGTTATTCCATGAGCGTTATTGTGGCTCGGGCCTTACCAGATGTCCGTGACGGCTTGAAACCGGTACATCGGCGAATTCTTTATGCCATGAACGCCAACGGTTGGCGAAGCAATTCTTCGACCGTCAAAAGCGCTCGTGTCACCGGTGAAGTGATGGGTAAATACCATCCGCACGGCAACCTGGCGATATATGATGCTATGGCCCGCATGGCCCAGCCGTGGTCAATGCGCTATATGCTTATCAACGGGCAGGGTAATTTTGGCTCGATGGATGGTGATCCACCAGCCGCTGAACGTTATACCGAAGCTAAAATGGCGCGGATTGCGGATGATTTGCTTGTCGATATAGATAAAGAAACCGTTGATTTTGTTGATACCTATGATGGCAGTCGGCAGGAACCGACTGTTTTACCAGCTAAACTGCCTAATCTACTGCTTAACGGCCAATTGGGCATTGCTGTGGGCATGGCCACCAATATTCCGCCCCATAATCTAACGGAATTGGTTGAGGCTACAGTTTATCAGATAGACCACGCCGACGCCACGCTGGACGATTTACTAAAATTCGTCAAAGGGCCGGATTTTCCAACTGGTGGTATAGTTTTTGGCAAAGAGTCGCTGCGCACCGCCTATGCCACGGGCAAGGGCGGGGTGATAATGCGCGGTGTGGCCGAGATAGTCGAAACCGATAAAGGTCGCCACCAGATTGTTATTACGGAAATTCCGTACGGGCTTAATAAAGCTACTTTGCTGGAAAAACTGGCCGAAATGGCTCGCGAAAAAAGAATTACCGGCATTAGCGACATCCGCGATGAAAGCGCCCGGGGTGATGTCCGGATAGTAATTGATCTTAAAAAGGACGCTTATCCTAAAAAACTGCTTAACCAGCTATATAAACTGACCTCGCTGCAAACACCGTTCCATTTCAATATGTTGGCGCTGATTGACGGCATCCAACCGCGTATTTTGGGCCTGCAAGACATTATTAAAGAGCATATTAAGCATCGTCAGAATGTTGTGAGACGGCGGACTGAATATGAACTGCGCAAAGCCAAGGAGCGAGCCCATATCCTGGAGGGTCTTAAGATTGCGCTCGATCATATCGACGAAGTAATAAATACCATTCGGGCCAGTGAAACGACTGATGAGGCCCAGGTTAATTTGATGAACAAGTTCGCCCTCAGCGAAATCCAAGCCAAGGCAATCCTAGCGATGCAGCTGCGCACCTTAGCCGGGCTGGAGAGAAAGAAAATTGATGATGAATTTACCGAGCTTCTCAAGCTGATCAAACAGCTGGAAACAGTCTTATCAGACGAGAAGAGAATTCTGAATATTATTAAGGACGAGCTAGAGCAAGTCAAAAAGCAGTTCGGCGACAAACGGCGCACCAAAATAGTTGCTCAAGAATTAGGCAAGCTAAATGACGAGGACCTAGTTCCGGAAGAACAAGTTGTAGTAACTCTTACATCAGCCAACTATATTAAAAGAAGTCCGATAGCTGAATATAAGAAGCAGGGACGCGGTGGCAAGGGCCGGCGGGGCATGGTAACTAGGGAAGAAGATGTCATCGAACATGTTGTAAATGCTAGTACACATGACTATTTGCTGTTCTTTACTACCAAGGGTCGGGTATTCCGGATAAAGACTTATGAAGTACCGACTACCAATTTAAGTGCCAAGGGCGTCGCACTAGTTAACTTGCTGCAATTGCAACCAGAAGAAAAAGTTAGCTCAGTCATTAACGTCAATAAATTAGCAGACGGCAACTTATTAATGTGTACCGTTAAGGGCGTAGTCAAGAAAACACCGTTTGACCAATATAAAAACGTCCGCACCTCTGGTTTAATCGCTATTAATCTTGACGAAGGCGACGAGTTGAGATGGATCCACATGACTACCGGTAAGAACGAAGTTTTGATTTCGACGGCCCAAGGCCAAGCCATCAGGTTCCACGAAAAAGACGTCCGACCGATGGGCCGCGCCTCTCGAGGGGTCCGAGGTATCAGATTACGGGCCGGCGACGAAGTCATTGGCATGGATATTGTCCAAGAAGGATCAAGCATCTTCGTGATCAGCCAGCACGGCTATGGCAAGCGCACCAAAGTTGCCCAATTTATGTCTCATGCCAGAGGCGGCGTAGGTATCCGTTCAGCTGTCGTAAACAAGAAGACCGGCCGTTTAGTCGGCGTTAAAACGCTACTCGATGACAATGAGAGCCAAGAAGTAATTATCATAACCTCTCAGGGCCAAACAATCCGCTTAGGGCTAAAAAGCATCTCCCAGCTGGGTAGAGCCACTCAAGGGGTCAGAATCATGCGGTTAAATGACGGCGATGAAGTAGTATCGCTGGCCTTAGTCGACATTAACGACGACTTAGTTGAAGAAGAGTTGCCCAAAGCCTAGCAACCATTGTCGCTAACCAAAATTAACTTGACAGTAACCGGCTTAACAGGTTACTATTGTACTAGATTTTTCGGGGCTTGTATTTTGGTGTCCTTTAAAATGGACCTTAAAAATTGAGTAGTGCAAAACAACGTCAGTTTCTAAAGTAACTATTTATAGTTATTTTTTTGGAGAGTTTGATCCTGGCTCAGGATGAACGCTGGCGGCGTGCTTAATACATGCAAGTCGAGCGGTAACAGGGGAAGCTTGCTTCCCGCTGACGAGCGGCGGACGGCTGAGTAACACGTAGGAACGTACCCCGAAGTGAGGAATAACGACCCGAAAGGGTTGCTAATGCCGCATGTGCTCTAAGGAGTAAAGCTTCGGCGCTTTGGGAACGGCCTGCGTCCGATTAGCTTGTTGGTGAGGTAATGGCTCACCAAGGCGACGATCGGTAGCTGGTCTGAGAGGATGACCAGCCAGACTGGGACTGAGACACGGCCCAGACTCCTACGGGAGGCAGCAGTAGGGAATTTTCCACAATGGGCGAAAGCCTGATGGAGCAACGCCGCGTGCAGGACGAAGGCCTTCGGGTTGTAAACTGCTTTTATCTGTGATGATTATGACAGTAACAGAAGAATAAGGGTCTGCTAACTACGTGCCAGCAGCCGCGGTCATACGTAGGACCCAAGCGTTATCCGGAATTACTGGGCGTAAAGAGTTGCGTAGGTGGCAAAGTAAGTGGACAGTGAAAGCGTGTGGCTCAACCATACAAACATTGTTTAAACTGCTTAGCTAGAGCATAAGAGAGGTAGCTGGAATTTCTAGTGTAGGAGTGAAATCCGTAGATATTAGAAGGAACACCGATGGCGTAAGCAGGCTACTGGCTTATTGCTGACACTCAGGCACGAAAGCGTGGGGAGCAAACGGGATTAGATACCCCGGTAGTCCACGCCGTAAACTATGGATGCTAGCTGTTATCAGTATCGACCCTGGTAGTAGCGAAGCTAACGCGTTAAGCATCCCGCCTGTGGAGTACGGTCGCAAGACTAAAACATAAAGGAATTGACGGGGTCCCGCACAAGCGGTGGAGCGTGTTGTTTAATTCGAGGGTAAGCGAAGAACCTTACCAGGGCTTGACATCCTGTGAAGTTCTCCGAAAGGAGAGTGTGCCGTAAGGAACACAGAGACAGGTGGTGCATGGCCGTCGTCAGCTCGTGTCGTGAGATGTTTGGTTAAGTCCATCAACGAGCGCAACCCCTATGAATAGTTAATTTTCTATTCGGACTGCCCTGGTAACAGGGAGGAAGGAGGGGATGACGCCAGGTCAGTATTTCCCTTACGTCCTGGGCTACAAACACGCTACAATGGCCGGTACAAAGGGCTGCCAAGGCGCGAGCCGGAGCAAATCCCATCAAAGCCGGTCTCAGTTCGGATTGTAGGCTGAAACCCGCCTGCATGAAGCTGGAATCGCTAGTAACGGTAGGTCAGCACACTACCGTGAATACGTTCCCGGGACTTGTACAAAATAAATGTGCCTGGCAGTTATATAAGCTAAGCGGTGAAAATCCGTTATTCGCGCAAGCGATTTAGTTGCGAGCAGGACATCTTCGGTAACGAAATGTCTGAAGGGCTCTATATACAAAAGACAGTCTATAGCAATAATCTCGTGACGATTTATGTTCGTGTACCATAAAGAAGTTACATAAATATAGAGAGCTAAAGAATGCCTGAAATAGTTTTTATAATGACCCAGGGAGATCCTCGTGTTGAGTGTAATCAATATGGACACGAGGAAGTCAGCTGAGTTCATAGTAGCTCTAATGGTATATTATCTATTAGAGTGAAGGAACGAACCCAATGCTGAATCCACACTATGTCGTAGGTTTTGTTGATGGCGAAGGATGTTTTTCAATCAGCTTCAACAAAAACGATGGAAGGTTACCAGAAGTTCGACTCATGTTTGAGATCGAGCTTCGAGAAGATGATGAACAAATTTTGCATGAAATACAGAAGTTACTTGGTTGCGGTAATATTTATCATTTAAAATATGAGAGATACGCCAAATGGCGACCGCACGTTAAATTAAAAGTCAGTAACTTTAATGATATTTCTACAAAAATTATTCCATTTTTCAAAAAGTATCCTCCTCAAGCTAAAAAGCGATTGCAATTTGAACAATTTTGCCAAGCAGCAGAGTTAATCAATAGCAAACAGCATTTAACACCAGACGGTATAGTTAAGATTCAAACTTTAAAAGCATAGGGACTCGCTGGATGCGTTAGACGCGCTTGTCCAGTGGGGTGTGACAGAGATTACCTGATCACGATCACCGCCCGTCAAACCATGAAAGTCGCCAATACCTGACGTACTAGCTAGTCTAGTCCTAAGGTAGGGGAGATGATTGGGGTTAAGTCGTAACAAGGTATCCGTACCGGAAGGTGCGGATGGATTACCTCCTTTCTAGGGAGAAATTCTAGCCTTAGATTGAGCAATCAATTTAAGAGCTAGGTCGGTCTTGGTAAACTTTTAAATTCAGTACTGAAAGTTTACATATCCGTTTATTCGGGCAAGATAAGTGCTGTGAATAAGATTGACGTTGATTGCACTATTTAGTTTTTAAGGGGAAAGGCGCTACCAAAGCGCCTTTTTAATTGCTGCAAATATTGCTTATACTAGAGAATATTCGTACAATAACGCAGTAATTGGGCTTGTAGCTCAGCTGGTTAGAGCGCGTCACTGATAATGACGAGGTCCCAGGTTCAAGTCCTGGCAAGCCCACCAATTTAGATGAAGGGGATGTAGCTCAGTTGGCTAGAGCACCTGCTTTGCAAGTAGGGGGTCCGGGGTTCGAGTCCCCGCATCTCCACCAAAATTATTGATTCAAAAAAGCCTATTTTATATGCACAATGTTGTCGATTTTAGTGCTTTTGAGAAATAAAACCGTAGGAAGTTTTACATCGTTATTGGCTTGACTACCCCTGTTATTATTGATATCATATAAATCTACGTTTGAGTTTAGGCAGCGAGACTATAAAGGGAATAGTTTCTAGCATAAACTCAAGCTACCAGAAAAAGTGTTTAGACTTATTGGGATGCACTGGGTTTTGTAACTTAAAAATTTGGCAGTAAAGTAAATAATTTTAAGACAAACGGCTAAATTATTGGTAATTACCAATAACTAGTCAATTGCACATCGTAAAAAGTTACTCAAGCGCGCACAAAGGATGCCTTGACGTGAGATACCGAAGAAGGACGTGAGGAGCTGCGAAAAGCTTCGGGGAGCTGCTAACTAAGCTTTGATCCGAAGATGTCCGAATGGGGAAACCTTAATAGAGTCATGTCTATTAGCACTTGTCTGAATATATAGGACGAGGTAGCGGTAAGCGGGAGAACTGAAACATCTTAGTACCCCGAGGAAAAGAAAATAAATAATGATTCCGGTAGTAGTGGCGAGCGAATCCGGATCAGCCCAAACTTTTTAGGTTTCCGTCTGGTAACAGGCGGATAAGTTGGTAGACGAATATCTAAAAGGGGTTGTGACACTACAAACAACCAGTACGGAGCCCTGAGCTTGCTCAGAATTCCGTATTGGAAGTACGATCTACCATCATCGTGCATAAGGTCTCAATTAATAGCGTTGCGAGCAGAAGCTCCTGGAAAGGAGCGCCAAAGACAGTGATAGCCTGGTATGCAAAGTTTCGCTAACCTTATATTTGTTTTTGTCGAGTAAATCGGGACACGTGAAACCCTGATTGAATCTGGGGGGTCCACCCTCCAAGGCTAAATATATCTTACGATCGATAGTGAACAAGTACCGTGAGGGAAAGGTTAAAAGAACCCAGGAATGGGAGTGAAATAGATCCTGAAATTGTGTGCGTACAAGGAGTCGGAGCTAGATTTATCTAGTGACGGCGTGCTTTTTGTAGAACGATCCAGCGAGTTATTTGCATGCGCAAGCTTAAGCCATTTGGCGGAGGCGTAGTGAAAGCGAGCCTGAATAGGGCGTCCTAGTGCATGTAAATAGACCCGAAACCGAGTGATCTAACCATGGCCAGGCTGAAGCGCGGGTAAAACCGTGTGGAGGGCCGCACCAGTGTGAATTGCAATACGCTTGGATGAGCTGTGGTTAGTGGTGAAATGCTAATCGAACTCGGAGATAGCTGGTTCTCCTCGAAATAGCTTTAGGGCTAGCGTTGCGTGGTAGCAGATAGGGGTAGAGCTCTGTTTCGGACTGGGGCTCGTGAGAGTACTCATCCTTGATAAACTACGAATACTATCTGTGGAATCGTGGCAGTCAGAACGGCGGGGCTAAGCTCGTCGCTCAAAAGGGAAACAGCCCAGACCGCCATCTAAGGTCCCTAAATATACACTAAGTGGGAAACGAGGTGAGATTTCTTAAACAGCGAGGATGTTGGCTTAGAAGCAGCCATTCATTTAAAGAGTGCGTAACAGCTCACTCGTCAAGAGATCTTGCGCGGAAAATGTAACGGGGCTCAAGTGTATTACCGAAGATGCGGACTTCTAGCTTGCTAGGAGTGGTAGAGGAGCGTTGATATCGCACTGAAGTCAGATTGTGAGATCTGGTGGAGCGTTATCAAGTGAGAATGCTGGAATGAGTAACTATAAGGCAGGTGAGAATCCTGCCCACCGAAAGAGCAAGGTTTCCTGGGCCACGGTAATCGTCCCAGGGTTAGTCGGTCCTAAGTCGAGGCGAGTAGCGTAGACGATGGACAACGGGTTAATATTCCCGTACTAGTTTTACATTGTTTAAATATGCGCGGCATATTAGTAGAAGCGGATTCATGGTTATATCCGTCTAACCTCGAGAAAAACGAGGGAATGAAACGACCTTACGGTTGGATTTCTATAACAGTGCTGACAAGAAAAGTTTTTAAGCTTATGTGTAAGGCTATCCGTACCGCAAACCGACACAGGTGCTCAGGTCGAGTAGACCAAGGTGTACGAGTGATTCTTCGTTAAGGAACTCGGCAAACAAGCGGCCGTAACTTCGGAATAAGGCCTGCCTCCATTTGGAGGCCGCAGCTAAAGAACCCATGCAACTGTTTACCAAAAACACAGGTCTCTGCTAACACGAAAGTGGATGTATAGGGGCTGACGCCTGCCCGGTGCTGGAAGGTTAAGGGGAGAAGTGAATGCTTTGAACTGAAGCCCCAGTGAACGGCGGCGGTAACTATAACCGTCCTAAGGTGGAAAGCTGCCTTAGTGGAGTGGAAGACTCCCTTCTAGTTCCCTCGTAAGCCACGAGGTTTTAAGAAGAAAATTTGGCTATATGCTGGAATATCTGAGTATCCTAAGCTACTTGCTGGAAACAGTAAGTGACAATGCATTAGGTGCAGACAATCAGCAGGGAAGGCTTCATTTAAATATTTGAAGAACCCTCAGAGACTACACGCCAGGCACTCATATTTATTGAGTGAAGATATAGTCCCGTCTGTATGGCGACATACAGGTTCATTAGTAAATTAATGGACGTCTGTCGAAAGATAGATCAAGACATTCAAGCGAAATTCCTTGTCAGGTAAGATGAATTTGCCTGAACAACGTGGCAACACGTTGTCAGTAAACCAACTCATAACGGGGAAACCTAAGTGTTGCTTATAAGCAACTAAGGCAATCCCGTGGCAATCCGTTATAAAACGGAAGCCGTAACGACTGATCCGAAAGGAGAGGTACATGAAAAAAGATGTACAAGACGTTGGCTCTCATTTATTAGTAACGATGTCTAAGGAGTTTGCGTGGTATGTAACAGGTTTTGTAGATGGTGAAGGATGTTTCTCGATTTCGTTTTCTGAAAGAAGAAAACTAAAGACTGGTATCGAAGTGAGACCAAGCTTCTCAATCGGCCAGAATAGACACAGCCTACCGGTATTAGAAAGAATTCGTACCTACTTCGATTGTGGTGCGATACGTTTTAGTCGTAGTGATCAACTCTACAAATATGAAATACGATCTGTAGGGGACATACGTCGATGTATTATCCCACATTTTCAGAAGTATCCTCTGCAAACTTATAAGTTACAAGATTTTGCTACATTTTCATGGATTTGCGATGAAATTGCTGCATCAAGGCATCTCAATAGAGAGACTTTGATTGCAATAATTGATTCTGCGTATACCATGAATCAATCTGGCAAAAGAAAATATACCAAGCAAGAACTCCTAAAGATGATCAAATGAGATGAAGGTATAGTCTGATCAATACGGAAACGTATTGCTAACAATATATGAAGTTCTGACCCGCACGAATGGCGTAATGATATGGGTACTGTCTCAACGAAGAGCTCGGTGAAAGTGCATTGACGGTAAAGATGCCGTCTGTCCGCAGCAGGACGGAAAGACCCCGTGCAGCTTTACTATAACTTGGCATTGAGCTGGGTTGTAACATGTGTAGAATAGGTGGGAGACTATGAGGCTTAGGCGCTAGCTTAGGCGGAGTCAATAGTGAAATACCACCCTTGTTATGATCTTGTTCTAACCTGGCCCTCAAACTGTTCAAGATTTAATTATCGTGGATGGTTTCAGGGTTAGGGACCGTGTCTGGTGGATAGTTTAACTGGGGCGGTTGCCTTAACGCTGACTTTCTCCGAAGTCAGCAGGGGGGCGTATCTGGCTGTATGCTGGAACATCCGAGGATCTGTAGGTACTCGTTGTCTTTTATAGACATCAGTGAAAATCCTTGCAGTGCGGACAATCAGCAGGAAACCTTTCAATTGAATGGGATCCTCAACGACTATACGCCAGACCCTGAATAATATTCAGGGAAGATATAGTCTGATTTCGTAGGCGACTACGAGACCTGTTTAATAGTATGAAAGCAGGTACCAATGAGAAGTAAAGAAATAGAAGATCAGAAGCGTCTATTAAAACTTACCAAAAAACAGCGATCAATAATTGTAGGTACTCTACTAGGTGATAGCCACTTAGAAACTCAGAATAATGGTCGAACTTATCGACTTAAGGTTGAACATTCTGTTAAACAAGCAATATATGTAGATTGGCTGTATCAGCAATTTCGAGATTGGGTTTTAACCCCCCCGAAATCTAAAAGTAAGTATTTAAATGGTGTTGAGTTAGAGAATTATTATTTTCAAACTCTTAGCGCCGGACAATTACGCTTCTATGCTAAAAGTTTTTACGATATTAAAAAAAGCAAAGTCATTCCTAAACAAATTGGGCACTGGTTAACACCTTTAGCCCTAGCGATATGGTTTATGGATGATGGGTCAGCTAAATCTAAGTATCACAGGGCAGTAATAATTAATACCCAGGGATTTAGTAAGAGAGACATTGGACTTCTACAAAAAGCATTGTTGGCGAATTTTAGTATTGAGGCAACACTTCGTAAACAGAAAGAAGGATTGCAATTACTTATAGCTGGCAAAAACGCTGAACTTTTTTATTCAATAGTTCAGCCTTATATATTACCAAACTTTAATTATAAGTTTGGAGCATTGGTTAACACATTGCCTAAAAAGTATCGGAGGCGTTCAAAGGTTGGCTAGATTCGGATGGAAATCGAATCGATAGTGTATACGCATAAGCCAGCTTGACTGTGAGGGTGACAACCCGAGCAGGCACGAAAGTGGGAGTAAGTTTTCCGCTGTCCGTACATATTTGTACATGAGTGTGGTATCGGCAGCGCTTTCGGATAAAAGTTACGCCGGGGATAACAGGCTTATAGCGCCCAATAGTTCACATAGACGGCGCTGTTTGGCACCTCGATGTCGGCTCATCTCATCCTGGGGCTGAAGCATGTCCCAAGGGTCCGGCTGTTCGCCGGTTAAAGAGGTACGCGAGCTGGGTTCAGAACGTAAGTAACATTGCGTTGTACCGTAGTAATGCGGTAATAAATAGACTGACTAAAATCGGTGAAATCCTATTGGAACTACCGAACGTTCCAAGGACAATACCGAGGGTAAGCGTTCATCAATTGATGAATTTGATCCCGTAGAGACTGATCCCCAGGCTTGATTAGTTATCAAGCGTAAGGTGAGATGGATTTTCCATCAAATGTCAGCCCCTTAATTAGCTAATAACTTTGATTAAGGGTGAAGATATAGTCCGTGCCACTAGTAATAGTGGAATTACACGCGTGAGACAGTTCGGTTCATATCCGCTGTGGACGATAGGAAATTTGAGAGGCTTTATCCCTAGTAAGAAATTGCTACTTTTCACCGTAAGGTGGATTGAAAATGCGACTTATAACGGTGAAACCCGAATGATTCTAGCGAAAATCGTTTTGAATCAAGGGTAATACCGTGGGAAGTTTTGTATCAGTTATAGTTGATCAATAACCCCGTAACGACTTAATTCTACGGAATTAGATGGGAGTTACTTTGTATATATTACAAAAATATATAACCCCCATAACATGTCGCCCCCTTAGTTAATATAAGGGTGAAGATATAGTCTACGCCATTAGTAATAATGGATTTAAGTGACGAGAGGACCGGGATGAACGCACCGCTGGTGTGCCAGTTGTTCTACCAAGGGCATGGCTGGGTAGCTATGTGCGGACTAGATAAGCGCTGAAAGCATATTAAGCGCGAAGCTAACCTCAAGATTAGATTTCCCTATGAGACCCCTGAAAGACGATCAGGTTGATAGGCGCAAGGTGGAAGCACGGTAACGTGTGGAGCCGAAGCGTACTAATAGGTCCATTGACTTTTTATGATCTTCCACAAATGCTATTTATAGTTTTTTGTGGAAGTTGCAATTGACTAGTTGTTGGTGCATTATTAATTGCACTCGTTTGTCTTAAAAATTTAGCACGTATGGACATCGATATCCGTCTTTAGTTAATAAGACGTCATCGGTGCCCATGGCGCGAGGGAAACACCTGTTCCCATACCGAACACAGAAGTTAAGCCTCGCAGCGGTTACAATACTTGGGGTCCACCCCTGGGAAAATAGCACGGTGCCGAATTATATAAAGTCCTTCCGAATAGGGAGGACTTTATGCTTAATAATGCTAATGCTAAATATTGAAAATGCCATTGACTTTAGCACAATGGAATGTTATCATAAGTGCATTCGATAGAAGTTAAGGAGGGTTCCGCGATAACGGGACTCTTTTTATTTCACTCGAGCAGATTAACTAAAGGAGTAAAGCATGGCTGGAACACATAAGGGTGGAGCATTAGCTGCTGCTACTAATATCAAAAAGTACGGCAAAGACTTTTACGCCAAAATTGGTGCCAAGGGCGGTCAAAATGGCCACACTGGCGGTTTTTATGCCAATCGCGAATTAGCTCGTATTGCTGGTGCCAAAGGTGGCCGTATTAGTCGCCGACGCAGCTCTAACAAATCCGCTTAATTATTAATAATTAAATACGGTTAGGAAGATCGCCTGTTAAAAGTAGGCGATCTTCTTTAATTTATCAAGCTGACGGTAGGGCCGGCAAAAGCGGGAAGCCGTTACATGCCAGATGGAGTGGCAGTTAAAGCATCGATATAATGTGGGCTGATCTTGAATACCTTGAAGCTCACAAACAGGGCATTTGCTCCGGCGATGCAGCCAGTCTTTGTATGTATCGAGACAATTCTGGATATGATCCTCATTTATTGCTTGGTGGTATTGGGGTGCAATTTCCCGCGCTTTATCCCAGGCGTCCATTTCTAATTGGATTAATTCATAATCATACATATATCGGTTATGTCCCAGCAATGCATGGCTTAATTCGTGCAGCACGGACCATCTGCCAGTCTTTGAATTTTCATCAACATACAGCACTTCTCTGGTGCGTGGCGACCAGCTAAATAGTTTGGCTGAGCTGAATTTAAGATCTGGATTATCTTTTTCTAATTTATGAATGAATGGTTGCATACTGAGCCTTTGCTAAATCATAACAGCCATAAATAACGGCTTTTTCTGGTCTACCGGCTACGCGAATCGGTGGAATAGGTAGCATAGCATTCTCGTAACGCTTTAGATTAGCCCTTAAAAAACGCCCATATCGCGAATAATATTGGCCAACGCCGCCGCCCAGGACCACTACCTCAGGTTGGATAACAGCGATCAGATCGATTAAGCCAATCGCAATATTCGCGGCGATTATCCGCCAGGCCCTGACGTTATGTATGTCGTGGGCTTGAACCCCAAATTGTTCGACGATGGCTCTACCGGATGCGAAACTTTCCCATCTCATTAATTTATCGCCGTGCTGCAGCATCATGCTGCCGGTTTCCGAGTCAGCTAGCTCCGGATCGATTTGCTGATTGACGATCAAGCCGCTATTAATACCCGTACTGATCGTGACGTATAAAACTTTCTGGAACTCATCTTTAAGCAACATTGCTTCTGATAAGCCGCCGAGCTTGGTATCGTTTTCAATTACAACGGAAGTTTTAACAATTCCTTTTATGTCTTTTCGAATCGGCACATTATGCCAATCCAAGTTGCCGAAGGCGATTGCAATGCCTTTTTTCCTATCTAATCGGCCAGGAACACCCACGCCAGCGGCTATAAAATCGTGCGTAGATAATTTTGCAACATTATTATCCAAAGTATCGAGGAACAATTTATAAGACCGTGGCGTCGGAAATTTAATTTCTTCCTGGATCACACCATTGTCATCAAGACTAGCAATCAGGGTTTTTGTCCCCCCAATATCAATCCCCAGATACATTACTATCAGTTTAGCATAATTTGGCAGTGTCTTATCAGTAACTTTTGACCCTTCAAGCAGAAACAGTTATAATAACAGGTAATCTTGCTGGGAGTAACAGTAATAAGCCGGTCTACTAAAGAACGACGGCTGTTAGCTTAGCTAGAAAATACATTTTAAGGAGGCATGGTATACATGTCAAAACAAGCTATATCGATGGATGATTTGATGGCGAAAAACGAAATCGCTTCACTTCATACAGGCGATGTCGTTAGTGGAGTAATAACATCAGTTAAGAAGCACGAACTTTGGGTGGATTTAGGGCCCAATGGTATCGGTGTGGTAATGCGCCGGGAAATCGGTTATGGCCAGGAATTGGTAGTCGGGCAGAGTATTACGGTAAGCGTTGTCGACCCCGAACTGGAAGAAGGCTACGCCTTACTGAGTATGAAGCGGGCCGTCAAAGACCGAGGTTGGGACGAGCTGCAGCGGATTCATGACGAGCAGGAAATAATCGATGTCGTACCGTATGATGCTAACCGCGGCGGTCTATTAATTGAACTAGAAGGGATCCGTGGATTCCTACCGGTATCACAATTAGCCGCAGGCCATTATCCAAGGGTCTCCGGAGCCGATAAAGACGAGATACTACAGAAGTTGCATGCTCTAGTAAATAAGTCGCTACGGGTGCGGATACTTGATTCCAGTCGTAAAGACAATAAACTAATCTTTTCCGAGAAAGAAGCCGTCCGCGATGATATGCAGGCTCGGTTGAGCGATTTGAAAGTTGGCGACACGGTAGAAGGCGTAATCACCGGTGTGATAGATTTTGGAGCGTTTGTAAATGTTGATGGCATCGAAGGCCTTATCCATATTTCAGAAATATCATGGGAGCGGGTTGAAGACCCCAGGAACTATCTTAAACTAGGCGAAAACGTCAAAGCCAAGATTATTGCCATTGATAAGGACCGTCTTAGCCTAAGCCTCAAGCAAATGTCCGAAGACCCGTGGCTGAAAGAAGTCAAAGCCTTTAAGAAGGGCGAAGTAGTAGAAGGTAAAATTACCCGAATTACGCCGTTTGGCGCATTCGTTCAGCTAAGTCCGGCCGTCGAAGCACTAGTTCACGTTTCCGAAATGAGCGATAGTGAAGCCGTCGATCCGGAAAAAATCTTCCAGCTTAACGAGAAAAAGAAGTTCAAAATTCTAGGTATCGATACTGAAACCCGTAAGATAGCATTAAGCCTTAAGGATACGAAATAGTCCAATGTAATATGGCATAGACTTTTCAGAAAGGAGTGCGAAATGTCGCAAACAATCCAAATTGAAGACAACGTGACTGTCGGCACTCTAGCCGAAAAATTGTCTATACCCGTCAGCCGATTGATCACCGAACTAATGAAAAACGGCATTATGGCCACTATTAATGAGCGGCTGGACTACGACACTGCCCAAATTATCATTCACGAGTTAGGTCTAGACGTTGAAATTTCCAAAGACGAACCGGAACCAGTTGATTTAGTCGGCTCCAGAGCCAAATGGGACGTCAAATCAGCCAAAGCGGTACCGCGTCCACCAGTAGTGGCCTTCATGGGTCATGTCGACCACGGTAAAACCAGCTTACTGGACGCTATTAAAAGCTCAAAAGTCGCCCAACAAGAAGCCGGCGGCATTACCCAGTATATTTCAGCCTATTACATTGTCCATAAAGGGCGCCCAATAACCTTCTTAGACACACCCGGACATGAAGCATTCTCAGCTATCCGCGAGCACGGCGCCCGTCTAACTGATATCGCCGTGATAGTAATCGCCGCCGATGATGGCATCAAGCCGCAAACTATTGAAGCCATCAGATTTGCCAAGCAGGCGGACGTTAAAATCATTGTCGCCATAAATAAAATTGATAAAGAAGGCGCCGACAGTAACCGCGTTAAGCAGCAAATGGCCGACCAAGACTTGTTAGTCGAGGAGTGGGGCGGTGATATTGTGGCTGTTGAAGTTTCGGCGAAACAAAATAAGGGCATTGATAACTTGCTCGATATGATTTTATTAGTTGCTGATGTCGAAGATCTAAGAGCTGAAGTTGATGTTCCGGCCAAAGGCCTAATTATTGAAACCCATACCGAAACTGGCCGCGGTTCAGTGGCTCACGCCCTAGTGGAGTGGGGAACTCTTAAGAAAGGTGATTTCATTGTCGTCGGCGGAACTTATGCCAGGATTAAGACTATGGAATCAGCTGATGGCCGACCGCTTACCACAGCTACGCCGTCAATGCCGGTGATACTAACCGGCTTTAAAACGCTACCGGAATTCGGTGACGAATTCGAAGTAGTAGCCAATGAGAAAATTGCTAAAAGTATGTCCCAAACTATGGCCGAGAGCCGTCATGATAGCGGCAGTCGAGTGGACTTGAGCAGCAGCGACCTGATTAAATTGATTAACCGATCCAACAAAATTCAATATTTAAATATTATCGTTAAAGCCGATGTCCGCGGTTCACTTACTTCGGTCGTCGACAGTCTAAAAGTCCTCGATACCGATGAAGTGGCGGTTTGTGTAGTTGATTCGGGAATCGGTATGGTTACCGAAAATGATGTATACATAGCCAAATCCAGCGATGCCATTATCTATAACTTTAATGTTAACATCCCCAGTAACATTAAGCGGTTAGCAGCTAGGGACAAGATTACCATTCGCCGCTACACGATTATCTATGAGCTGATCGATGACGTCAAAGCCGAGCTAAGCAAACTGTTGCTGCCGGAAATCGTGGAGACTGTCCAAGGTTATTTGAGCGTCAAAGCCATCTTCAAGACCACTAAAAGCGAGATTATCTGCGGCGGTGAAGTCATTAAGGGCCCGCTATCATTGCCAGCCCAAGCTCGGATCCTAAGAGATAAAAAAGTAATTGCCGAAGTCCAAGTTACTAACCTGAAGCGCGGCCCACAAGATGTCCAAGCGGTCCAGGAAAAAGAATTATGCGGTGTCAGTCTTAAAACCGAAAACCGTCTATTACTGCAAGAAAGCGATAGAATTGAGTTTTTCACCAGGCAAACGATTGAACGCAATTTATAAGTTTGATTGCCCAATGTTACGCACAGCGATACAATAGGTCTATTAACCAGGAAGATAATTATGGCATTCACATTAGACTTTAGTACGTTAGATGAACTTGGGCTTGGATCTCTGTCAACTGAAGAAAAGCGAAAAATGCTTACTCATATCTTGGAAACGCTTGAAATGAGAGTCGGCACGACGCTAGCTAACCGAATGACCGAAGAACAGCTGGATGAATTTGAACGCTTAATGCCAACCGAAACCGATAACCAGGAAGCTATCCAACAAAAAGAGCAATCAGCACTCAAATGGCTGGAAGGTAATTTCCCGACTTATAAAGATGTTGTTGCCGATGAGCTAAAAAAATTAATGGCTGAAATTAAACAAGTTGCACCGCAAATTCTGGCTGACGCTTCCCAGTCGCAAACCACTCCGCCAACACCACCACCAGCTTTTTAAGCCGATATTTTATTGCTATAACCAGCTAAAAATGCTTCCGCGGACATTGCCGGCTTGCCAGCCGGTTTTAGTTTGGTAATTTCCAGCGCATTAGTCCCACAGCCGACAATTAAGTGCTTATTGTCAATAATTAGTTTACCCGGTGATCCAGTGCGCTCCGCGATTTTGGCGGTAATTAGCGTGACAGCCACTTGGTTAAAAGTCGTGTAGCTCTTTGGCCACTCGGCATAGGCTCTGATTTCGCGCTCAATTTGGTCGGCTGGTTTGGTCCAGTCAATCTGGCCGTCCTCTTTAGTAAGCTTGCGCGAATAAGTTGCCGGTACCGATTCGTCCTGCTCGACAACCTTGATCTTACCCGCGATATAGAGTGGTAGGGTGGACACTAGCAGTTGGTGGCTCAATTTAATTAAAGCTTGGGTAAGCTCTGGCGTGTTAATCGTCGGGCTCAACGGATAAGTTTTTTGGCCGAGCAGGGGACCATCGTCAATTCCGGCCCGGATTAGCATCAGGCTTACACCGGTTTGGTCTTGGCCGGCTAAAATGGCAAAACTAATCGGATCCGGCCCACGCCACTGTGGCAGCAGCGAAAAATGACTGTTAACGATTCCTAGTGGGAAATAGTCGATAATAGCTGGCGGCAAAATTATGCCGTAGTCGATAATTAAGCCAAAATTAGTCACAAATGGCCTGGGCGATAAAGCAAACAACTGCTCTACGGCTGCCCGATCAGCCAGTTCATACAGTTTAATCTGGTATTGATTGGCAATTTCGGAGACCGAAAGGTGGTTTTGGTAGCGTGGTAAATTAGGTTTGGTGATAACGGCTTCAATAGCAAAATCTTCTACTAACAGTTTTAGGGAATCGGCCGCAACCGGGCCGCTACCGAAGAATATAAACGGGCTTGATAACTTTTTCATAATCGACTCGCTCCAGCTTACCATCTTCTTTTAAGCGGTAAAATCTATTAGTTTGGCCCTCAATCCGGTCGACAAAGGTTAAGCCGTGGGTGTGGTCGATCTCGTGCTGTAACACGCGGGCTAAAAACCCGTCGATCGTTAGCCGGAATTCCTTGCCGTTAATATCCAGGGCTTTTACCCGGATTTTATTATAGCGCGGCACTTTGCCGTAAATATCTTTAACACTTAAACAACCTTCAAAATCTTCCTCAATTTCGCCTTCGTACTTGGTAATTACCGGATTTATAAAAACACTGAAGGTCTTATCTTCTTTATTCTCGTAATTATTGCGCACAACAATAATCCGTAGCGGAATACCTAACTGAATGGCTGCCAAAGCCACACCGACTTCATGCGGCCGACTTTTTTCCCAATCCGTCACGGCATCTTCCATCTGCTTGATTTTTCCCATAATATCCTCGGTAATTAAGCCGACTTTCTGAGAATGCCGGTGCAACCGTGGGTCCGGCAGCAGTACGATATTATTTCTTGGATTTTCCATTTAAAGATAGTATATACGTTGTCATCTCTATTGAGAATGCTTTTAAAGCAGATTTATCGGGTCAATATCGTACGACCAGCCGTTTGGCAGCAGTTGGATGACCTTTATCAGCTCACCGCGGCGCTTGGATTTGATTATTAACTGCCACTCGTATTGCTTGGCAATCTTTTCGCGAAATGCCGGTGCCGGTCCGTTAATTTGAATTTTTAAGGCTTGGCCTTTAAGTAGGGCCGCCAATGTATTAGCGGCTGCTAGGGCTGAGGACTGGCTGCTTCTTTTGCATGATAGCTTTAACAGATAGCAAAACGGCGGAAACATAAAACGCTGCCGCTGCTCGAGCTCACTGGCATAAAATTCGTCCCACTGCTTAGAAATGGCTGAGCTTAAGATCGGATTATCCGGGGAGTACGTCTGGATTACAGCTTGGCCATGGCGATGGCCGCGGCCGATCCGGCCGATGACCTGGCTGATCAGCTGATATAACCGTTCCTGGGAAGTGTAATCTGGCGTATACAGGCTGGTATCGGCGATGATTACCCCGACAACTGCTAATTTTGGCAAATCCAGGCCTTTAGCCAGAGTCTGCGTGCCGACCAGGATATCGATGCCACCGGCAAAGACTTTCTTATACTGCTGTTCAAAGCGCTCGGCTTTAAGGTTGTCATTATCAAAGCGCTGGACTTTGGCACGAGGCAGTAAGCGCTCAATTTCGCTGACAATGGCTTTGGTGCCGATGCTTTTAAAGACAATATTGGTATTTTGGCAGACCGGGCAGCTGGATAGCGAAGTCATTTTATAACTGCAGCTGTGGCAGCGGAAAGTGTGGCTGTCGCCGTGGTAGATTAGGGCGATATCGCAGTTAGGGCAGAGGGCTTGCCAGCCGCAATTTTGGCAAATAATCGAACGAGCGGTACCGCGCCGGTTTAAAAACAGCAGGATTTGCTCTTGCTTAGCTAAGGCTTGGTTCATAGCTTCCAGCAACTGATTGGATATAATGCTCGACTGAGTAAAGTTGGTACGGTCTTTTAAATCGACTACGGCTGCATTTAATTGCCGCTCACCGGCAGCCGCTTGCTGCATCCTTAGAATCCGCGAATTTTTTTGCTGGGCAATATAGTAGTCGACGATCGACGGCGTGGCGGAGCCAAGTATTAAAGTGGCTCTATGCAGTTGGGCTAATTCACTGGCTACTCTGACAGTCTGATAGTAAGGGCTTTGTTCCTGCTTGTAAGCCGGTTCATGCGCTTCATCAACAATAATCGCGCCGATATTTTTCAGCGGATAGAAAATTGCCGACCGGGCGCCGATAATAATTAAGGGTTTAGTGCTGGTTAAAGCCTGTAACCAGGTTTCGCGCCGGGCTTTGGGACCCAGTTGGGAATGAACCACCATAACTTGCGAATTAAATGAATTGATAAAATTTTTACTCAGCTGCGAGGTCAAACTTATTTCCGGGGTCAGAATAATTACCGACTTACCGGCACTAAGGCAATTTTGGCAGATTGCTTGGTATATCCGGGTTTTACCGCTGCCGGTATCGCCGTGCAGTATATAAGATCCGGTCTGGCGCAAATACTTCATAACAGTTTGTTGCTCTGAATTGAGCGGCGGTAAGCTGACCGGCTTATCAGTTTTCGCCTCTGGTTCAGCTAAACCGACTATATCCTTAGTGCGCAGTGATTTGAGTAGGAATAACTGGACAATTGAGCCCAATGGCGCGGGGTAGTAGTCGTTTAACCAATTTATCGTTGTTATTATCTCAGCAGATAATACTGGCAAAGCAAAAATTTCAGTAATTGGCTTGGTCGCAAAAGCCGGTTTAGGATGCTTTTTTTCGACAATGCCAAGCACCAGCCGGTCTCGCAAAGGCACACTAACAATTGAGCCGTTTTTAATTAGATGATCTGAATAATAGGTCAAACCGGTGTGGCCGTGGAACTGGGCGGAGGCAACTAAAATTGAATAGTAATATTTCATCTCACTTATATTTTCAAACAAAATAGCTTGAAATGCCAATTAGATACTATTATACTGTGTCTTAACGTTATTACGTTGTCCTAAAAACAATAGCTTATGTTAGATGTATTTATAACTTCAAGAGTCAGACGGAAAATCATAGTCATCTATGCTAAATATCCGGACTTTAAAACTCATGTCAGAGGACTGGCTAAGTTGATTAAAGAAGATGCCGGAAATATCCAGCGCGAGTTAAAGCGCCTGGAGAAAGTCGGCTTCCTGATTTCTGAAAA
This sequence comes from uncultured Candidatus Saccharibacteria bacterium, assembly GCA_963749175.1. Classification (GTDB taxonomy): domain Bacteria; phylum Patescibacteriota; class Saccharimonadia; order Saccharimonadales; family UBA4665; genus DATKGQ01. The sequence continues at coordinate 62,244 of CAVVLM010000001.1, read as the reverse complement.
ACAAGCCAATACCAAGGTCTACTTCACCAATAAGCAATTCCCAATTTTCAAAGAACTGCAGAGTATCGTGTTAAAGTCACAACGCAGCGCCCAAAAAACTCAAACCCGCCTATAGTCGAAAGGATAAATACTGCTTGCTAACTTAGCATGCATTTTTTACAATAGTAATAGTTATGATTCAAGTTACAAGAAAAGATCCCAAAGAACCAATGGAAAACATGTTGCGCCGATTTAACCGTAAGGTTCAGCAATCGGGTCTATTGGCTATTGCCAAACAAGGCCAGTATTTTGCTAAGCCAATCAGCAAGACTGAACGGCGCGCCAAAGCTATCATTCGACAAGAACGAAAAGCCATTAAACTCCAGAAGATTAAACTTGGCCAACGGTAAATCATGTCGCTTAAAGATTCGATTGACCAGGATCTAAAAGCGGCACTGCTTAGTAAAGATTTATTAAGAGTAGACACGCTTCGAGGCCTTAAAAGCGCTTTACTTTATGCCGAAGTCAGCCAGGGCCAACGGCGGACTTTAGATGAGCCAGAAATGATAGGCGTTTTATCTAAAGAAGCCAAGAAACGCCAGGAAAGTGCCGATATATACACTCAAGCTAATGAAACGGCTAGGGCTAAGAAAGAACTCGACGAAAAAGCGATCATTGATAAATATTTGCCCAAATCGCTATCAGAGACTGAGATTAGCCAGCTGATTGACCAAGCCTTAGAGCATTTTGGCAGCGCCCAGCCGCCCCAAATGGGACAGGTAATCGCTCATGTCCGACAATCGGCCAAAGGCCTAGTCGACGGTGCCACCGTTGCTCGCTTAGTCAAAGAGAAATTAGGCATATGATCGTACTGCTAGGCATTACCGGCAGCGGTAAAAGCTTACAGAGCCGCCTGTTGGCTGATAAATACGGCTATACTTGGATATCTACCGGTGAAGTCTTGCGAACTCTACTGAGCGGTGCTAACCACCAGCAAATGCTGGAAGGCAAATTAGTTGATGATCAGGAAATGATTAGGATCATGGGAAAGCTGTTGCAAACGCTTGATCCGAAGCAACAAATGGTGTTGGATGGCTTCCCGCGCACTCTAGCCCAAGCTAATTGGTTAATTGAAAGAGCTAAAGCCGGTGCCTTCGATCTGACAGCCGTATTTTATTTTAATGTTTCCCAAGCTAAAGTCCGGGACCGCTTAGTTGCTCGGGGCCGAGCTGATGATACGGATGAGGCAATCAACCGGCGCTTTGAGCAATATAGCGCAATTATTGAACCGATTATCGAGAGATTTGAAACCGAGGGATTTAAAGTGATTAGAATCGAAGCCGATGCCGATCCCAAAACCATTCACGAAGCTATTGTCAAAACGATTAATCCCCCAACTGTTATAATTTAATTTAAATAATGCCTAAACACCTTATTAAAACACCCTCTGAGATACACGCTATGCGGGAGAGCGGCTTAATGCTGGCGACAATCTTGCAATATTTAAAATGCAAAACCGTTATTGGCATGTCGACTAAGGATTTAGCGGCCTTGGCCGATAAAGAACTCAAACGCTTAGGCGGGGCCGCCACTTTTCTCGGTTTTAACGGCTTCCCAGATATAATTTGCATTTCGATTAATGAAGAAGTTGTTCATGGAATACCCCGGCCGGACAAAATAATTGCCGATGGCGATATGGTCAGCCTGGATTTTGGCGTAACTTACCGTGGCATGGTCACTGATGCTGCCATAAGCTATGTTATTGGTAAGGCTACTAAGCAACACCAACAACTAGTAAAAGCTACTGAAGAGTCCTTAGCCGCTGGGCTAGGAGTAATTCATGACGGTATCCGAACCGGTGATCTGGGATTTGCGATTGAATCGGTTTTAAATAAGCATAATTTAGGAGTAGTGCGCGACCTGGTAGGGCATGGCGTAGGCTATAAACTACATGAAGATCCCGGCATACCTAATTACGGGCGGCCAGGTACTGGTATTCAGCTCTTCAAAAATATGACAATTGCGGTAGAGCCTATGGCAACGCTGGGGACGTATAAAGTTTATGCAGCCAAAGACGGTTGGACTATTCTAACCCAGGACGGATCTTGGGCAGCCCATTTTGAACACTCAATTGTGATCACTGAAAAGGGTTGTGAGATTCTGACCACCGTCTAAACAGTGCGATTGTTGAGCACAATTACTTGCCGATTATAGAGAATAAGCGTTATACTGCCTGCATGCATGACCAATCTATACCACATTATGTGGGAATTGACATTGGCACTAGTTCCGTCAAATGTATCATCGGTGTGTTAGATCCGCACGATACCGCAAAGTTCTCAATTATTGGCTATGGCTCAGCCCCCAATGTCGGGATGCGCCGCGGTGTCGTAGTTTATGCCGACGATGTTTCCGAGGCAATTATCCAATCGATTACCGAAGCCGAGCGCTTAGCCGGTGTCCGTATTCACCAGGCGACAGTAAATATTAACGGTTCACATATTAGCGGCATGAATTCCAAGGGAGTTATTGCCATTAGTACTGCCAACCGCGAGATTACGACTGAAGATCGCTTGCGCGTAGAAGAAGCCGCAACGATCGTTCAATTACCGCCAAACCGGGAAATTGTCCAAGTTTTTGCCAAGAATTACCGCTTAGATGGCCAGGATAATATCAAAGATCCGGTCGGTATGCGTGGTGTCCGGCTGGAAGTTGAAACTCATATTGTGACTGCCGCCTCGCCGAGTTTACGTAACCTGGACGCGGCGCTGCAAAAAGCCGAAGTTATACCCAACCGCCATACCTTATCTGGCCTAGCGGCCGTCGAAACTGTCTTAAACCGCCAGCAAAAGGAATCGGGAACGGTATTGCTGGATATCGGCGCTGGCACAACTAATATTGTGGTGATTGAAGACGGTGAAATCCAGCATGTAGCAGTCATTCCGATGGGCGGCATCCATATAACTAACGATCTGGCAATCGGTCTTAAAACGGATCTTGATATTGCCGAACTGGTAAAAATTAATCACGCCCATATCGGAACGCAGCCCAAGCGGGACCGAGTGTCGGTTGATTATAACAAGAAAAGTTATCATTTTGATGCCGGCGACGTGGTCATGATAAGCGAAGCCCGAGTTGAGGAATTACTGGAATTTGTCGCCAAAGAACTGCACCGCATTCAGCGCTGGCGCAAATTGCCAGGCGGCGTAGTATTAGTCGGCGGTTCCGCTAAATTGCCAGGCTTGCCGGAATTTGTCAGTGATAAGCTGGAGCTGGCCGCCAGAGTCGGTGAGCCGCAAATGATGACTGGCTTAATCGAGAAAGTAATTGATCCGGCGTCGTTTACGGCAGTCGGGTTAGCGCTACTAGATATGCTGCTACTACCAGCTGATGAAACCGCTAAACACCCCGTAAAAGGCATGAACACTAAAATTTTATCCTCATTATCTGATTTGTGGCGCACCGTGCGGCACTAAGCCGGCGCTGAGCTATTATATTTTTGTTATACCCAACCCCCGAAATAAAAAATCTAGATTTGAACAAATGAATTGTTGAACTGGTCTCGTTCATAGGGTATACTCGCCTATATAAGTAAAATGAGAGTGAGTTATGCCGCAAGTAACGCCGCCAATTGAAACGTTTGCCAGAATTAAGGTAGTAGGAGTAGGGGGCGCCGGAGGCGCAGCCATCAACCGCATGGTAGATGCTGGCGTGGAAGGTGTTGAGTTTATTGCCGTAAATGCCGATGCTCAGGCAATTCATAATTCCAAAGCTCAGGTAAAATTACACATTGGTAATGAAACGACCAAGGGGTTAGGTGCCGGATCCGATCCAGTTATCGGCCAACGAGCAGCCGAAGAATCAGAAGCTGAAATCCGTAAAGCGATCGAAGGCGCTGACATGGTCTTTGTAACTTTAGGCGCGGGCGGTGGTACGGGCAGTGGTGCCGGCCCAGTAGTAGCCCAAATCGCTAAAGAACAAGGTATTTTGGTAGTTGGTTTTGCCACTAAACCGTTTGCTTTCGAGGGTGAAAAACGCCGACGGAATGCTGAAGCGGCTATTAATAACTTACGTAAATCAGTCGATACTCTAATCGTTGTGCCCAACGACCGTTTACTGCAAACCATAGATCGCCAAACACCACTGCTGGAAGCCTTCAAAGTAGCTGACGACGTTCTAAGACAAGGTGTACAGGGTATTTCCGACCTGATTACCGTTCACGGTTTAATTAATTTGGACTTTGCTGATGTTAAGACCGTCATGAGCAATGCCGGCTCGGCCCTGATGGGTATTGGCCGTGCTAGCGGCGAAAATCGGGCCATCCAGGCGGCGCAACAAGCGATCGAGTCTCCATTACTGGAAATATCAATTGACGGCGCTAGAGGCATTCTATTTAACGTTATTGGCGGTAATGACTTAACCATGCATGAAATTAATACTGCAGCGGAGGCCATAACTACTGCTGCTGACCCAGATGCCAACATAATCTTCGGTGCGACAATTAATCCTGACCTGGAAGGCGAAGTTATTATTACGGTCGTAGCAACTGGATTTGATGCTTCTTACTTTACAAACCGCAAGATATCTACCGGTATTCCCAGCCAGACTACTAAAACCCGGGACACTAAGGAAACCGAAGACAAACCACTGACCAATAAATCCGAGGATAGCGTGATGGGCAATTTGGACATGGATCTAGATGACAGCAATGCCGAAAGCGATTTCCATAGTGACGATAACGGGCCAAATATCTGGACAATGGACGACAAAGAAGATGCTACTGAAGACAAAGAGTCCTCAGATACCAACGAAGCTGAGTCCGAAGACAAGGCCGAATCAGAAAATCATGAGGTTGTTAGTAGCGGTGAAGTCGATGATGAAGATGAAAATGAAGTTGAGAAACAACCATCATTTTTGCGCCGGTTAAAGAATCGCCGTAAAAGCCCTTCGGAAGAAGACAATCCTAACAAGTTATAGCTGGCTGGTGTCGTTAAAAATACGTTGTTTATGTCATTGCCAAACGCTATTGATAGAGTTAACATAATAAGTATAGGCGCTATATATAGGATACATACTATAGGTGTCGGTACATTTAGATTGAACTAAGGAGGTGCGCATTATGAAATGCAACCAATGCCAACAGGCTGATACGAAAGTTATCGAGTCACGCGATGTTGCCGAAGGTGAATCTGTTAGACGCCGCCGGGTATGTATAAAATGCCATTATCGGTTTACGACTTATGAACGGGTTGAAAGACCTCAACTCATAGTTGTAAAAAATAGCGGTAAGCGCGAATTATTCCACCGCGAAAAAGTGCTAGCTGGATTATATAGGGCTTGCGAGAAAACCGCGGTTACCAGCCTGCAGTTAGAGTATTTAGTTAATGATGTGGAAAATGAGCTGCAAGCATGCGGCGAAACCGAGATTCATTCAGCAGCCATAGGTGATCTAGTAATGGATCGTTTGGCGACAATTAACGAAGTAGCTTATGTGCGGTTCGCCAGTGTTTATCGACATTTCAAAGACATTGATGGATTTGAAAGGGAACTTGTCGATATTAAACGACGACGGACACACAATCCACTTAAGGCTACCCTTAAGACTTAAACTATTTATAAAAGTTGGCTTGAATAAACAAAATATATACGTTATAAACTAAGTTAGCGAGTAGAGACGCTCGGGTGAGATAGGATTCTAGTGCCTTATATCACACTAGCTCCAAAATAAAAATTTAATAACATAACAATAAGTGGGGGTTATTATGGGACAGACAACCGATTTACGGGTTGGGAGGCTTTTTACTCAACCCAAAAAGAAGGCCTATGACCAGTTAAAATGGGTATTAAGTGATTCAATTATTATTAATCCGTTTAGTAAGACGCCGGTCTTCGAACAAAAAGACGTGGAATTTCCAGAGGGTTGGTCGCTAAACGCCATTAACATTGTCGCTCAAAAGTATTTTACCGGTACACCAGGAACGGCTACCAGGGAAAGGTCATTGAAACAACTGATCGACCGGGTAGTTGATACGATTACGCGCGAGGGGACACAAAACGGTTATTTTGATAATGAAACCGAAACTGAGGACTTCCGTGAAGAGCTTAAGTATATCTTAGCGACTCAGCGGGCGGCTTTTAATTCGCCGGTTTGGTTTAATATTGGGGCCAATGAGCGCTCCCAGCAGGCCAGCGCTTGTTTTATTTTGGGTATCGAAGACACTATGCAGTCAATTTTGAACTGGTATGTCGAAGAAGGCATGATTTTTAAAGGTGGATCTGGTTCGGGCATTAACCTTAGCCCGATTCGGTCATCAGTCGAACCGCTCGGCAAGAGTGCTGGGACGGCATCTGGTCCTTTAAGTTTTATGCGTGGCGCTGATTCCTCAGCTGGCGCTATAAAAAGCGGCGGTAAAACTAGGCGTGCCGCCAAGATGGTTATATTAAATATTGACCATCCAGACGTCGAGGCTTTTATCTGGAGCAAAGCAATTGAGGAGCGTAAAGCCCGCGTTCTCCAGGAAGCCGGCTTTGATATGAGCATGGACGGCAAAGACGCTTTCTCTGTCCAATATCAGAATGCTAATATTTCTGTCCGAGTTACCGATGAGTTCATGGAAGCCGTGGAGAACGATGCTGATTGGGAATTAAAAGCCATTAAAACCGGTAAAACCGTTAAGAAAGTCAAAGCCCGTCGCTTATTCCGGCAATTTGCCGAAGCTGCCTGGGAATGTGCCGATCCCGGCATGCAGTTTGATACAACCATTAACCGCTGGCATACTACCCCCAACGTCGGTCGGATTGAAGCCAGCAATCCCTGCAGCGAGTACATGCATTTAAATAATTCAGCTTGTAATCTAGCCAGTATCAATCTACTAAAGTATTTAAACGACGACGGTTCATTTGATATTCCGGCGTTTGAGCACACTATAGACGCCATATTTACTGCCCAAGAGATTTTGGTCGGCTATAGTGAGTATCCAACCGAGAAAATCACCAAAACCGCCCGATCTTATCGAGAGCTAGGGCTTGGTTATGCTAATCTGGGTGCTTTATTAATGGCCCAAGGGTTACCATATGATTCCGAAGAAGGTCGGGCCCAAGCGGCGGCCATAACCGCTTTAATGACTGGCCGGGCTTACGCGGTCAGCGCTAAACTAGCCCGCAAAGTTGGCCCGTTTGCCGGTTATCACAAAGATAAAGACGCCATGCTTCAAGTCATCAATATGCACCGGGGAGAAATTTCTAATATTGATGCCGGTTTAGTCTCCGAAGAACTGCTTAACGCGGCCGTATCAGCTTGGGACGAAGCAGTTGAGCTAAGTAACTTATACGGTGTCAGAAATTCTCAGGCAAGTCTTTTAGCGCCTACCGGAACAATCGGCCTGATGATGGATTGCGATACTACCGGCATAGAGCCGGATCTTGGGCTGGTAAAAGTTAAAAAATTAGTCGGCGGCGGCAACATGAGCATCGTTAACCAAACTGTACCACGGGCCCTCCGAACTCTTGGCTACTCCCCAGCCGAAATTGAAGAAATTGTTAAATATATTGACGTTGAGAAAACCATAATTGGTGCGCCGCATTTAAAAAAGCAGCATAAAAATGTTTTTGCTTGCTCGATGGGTGATAACGCTATCATCTACACCGGCCATGTCAAAATGATGTCTGCCGTCCAACCGTTTTTATCTGGAGCAATAAGTAAAACCGTTAATATGCCCGAGGAAATATCAGTCGAAGATATTGAGCAGTTGCATGTCGACGCTTGGAAAATGGGCTTAAAGTCGATCGCTATTTACCGTGATAACTGTAAAGTTGGCCAACCGCTCAGTATGGCTAAAAAAGAGTCTGATAGTTCTGCCCCAACACCTGTAACTGCAATGACAAGTGACCGAATTGTAATTAAAGGTCCAGTCCGCCGCGAATTGCCAAAAATCCGCAATTCCAAAACTATATCCTTTAAAGTAGCCGGCAGCCACGGTTATATCACTTCGGGTGAGTACGATGACGGCATGCCGGGTGAGATATTTATGCGAATTGCCAAACAAGGCTCAACTCTGGCCGGATTTATGGACGCCCTGGCCATCAGTGTCAGCCATGGTTTGCAATATGGCGTACCACTAAAGGATTATGTCCGATCGTTTACTAGTATGGCTTTTGCGCCGGCTGGATTGACTGACGATCCGGAAATCCGCACTGCTTCCAGTGTCGTCGATTACATTTTTCGCCGCTTAGCCCTAAGCTACCTGTCTTTTGATGACCGCTTGGAATTAGGTCTGGCTTCAATGGACGATATTGCCAGCGATCAGATAATCTTACCGGATATGGATAAACCAGAAGATGATGATAAAACTGAACCAGAAAAGATCGAGAGCGCAGAATATCTACCACAATTAGATTTAAAAGGTGAGCCGAATGAACCGGGAATCTTTAACAGTGACGTGTCGCCGATTTGTTACAATTGCGGCAACCAAACCCAGCGGGCGGGTAGTTGTTATGTCTGTACCAGCTGCGGCTCGACCACCGGTTGTTCGTAAAAACCAGTAATCTAGATAAATAAAAAACAGGATATAATGGTAACGTATTAATAATTGCTATGAAGTTAGTATTACTTTACCGGCCAAAATCTGAACACTCGACCTTAGTTGAGTCTTTCGGTGAACGCGTCGAGAGCGCCATGTCAAATGTTGAGATAGAAAAAGTGGATGTTGACAGCCCTGAAGGCACCACCTTGCTTGAGACATATGGCATATTTCAGTTTCCAACTGTAATGGTCATGGCCAACAACGGCTCACTACTTGATATATGGAAAGGCGATCTGCTGCCGCCGGTGGATGTAGTAGTAGCCAGTCTTCGGCGATAATAGGATTGTTGAATAGCCGAAAATGCATTATAGTTTAGCTTTGTAACAACTTAAATGCATTTTATCTAAAAGATAAATTAGCGGCTATCAACCGCGAAGCAGCGAGAAGAAGAGTATATATAATACCCAGTAGAACTCGACGGGAGTCCGTAAAACGATGAAATTAAGCGCTTATTGAGGTCATCTCAGAGAAGTTGGATGGTACCGTCCTAAGATATAAAAGCTAGGATTCCAGCAGACAAAAGAGATGATTTTTTGTTTTAATAAGGAGAGTTATGAAGTTTCAAAAAGGCCTACGGCGACCATTCAACCAGTACGAACCAGATTTGGTTAAATATTGGCAGGCAAACAAGATATTCGAAAAGTCAGTTGAGCAACGTCCAGCTGACAATAGTTTTATATTTTACGACGGGCCGCCTTTTATTACCGGAGTGCCTCATTATGGCACATTGCTCAGTAGTATTGTTAAAGACGCCGTGCCGCGTTATTGGACCATGAAAGGCAAGCGGGTGGAACGAGTTTGGGGATGGGATTGCCACGGCCTGCCGGCTGAAGTCTATACTGAACAAAAATTAGGCATTAAAGATAAACGCGACGTTTATAAAATCGGCCTCGAAAAATACGTTATAGCTTGCCGCGACAATATGATCCAAACCGGATCAGTCTGGGAAAAGTCAGTTGACCAAATCGGCCGGTGGGTTAATTTTAAGGGCGCCTACAAGACAATGGATAACAGTTACATGGAATCAGTCTGGTGGGCCTTTAAAAAGCTCTACGATGAGGGAAAAATATACGAGGGAGAACGGGTGCTGCTTTACTGTACGCGCGATGCTACGCCGCTTTCCAAAGCCGAAATTGCCCAGGATAATTCCTATCAAGACGTAACTGATCCATCGGTTTATGTAAAGTTCAAGCTTAAAGACCAACCTAAAACTTATATGCTGGCTTGGACCACAACGCCGTGGACGCTGTTGGCTAATACCGCGCTGGCAATCAACGAATCAATTAAATACGCGGAAGTTAAGCTTGGCGATGAAACATTCATAATGGCGGCAGAATTAGTTGATAAAGTGCTGACTGATAATAATCACAATGTTGTAGATCATACTATTGCTAAGCAATTTAGCGGCAAAGAACTTCTTGGAATGGAGTATGAACCGCTGTTTGATAATCGTGGTAAAAATGCCCACAAAATCTATAATGCTGATTTTGTCAGCTTGGAAGAAGGCACCGGAATCGTCCATATTGCACCGGCATACGGCGAAGATGACTTCGAGCTGGCTAAAAAACGCCACATACCTTCAGCGTCAGTTGTTGATGCCAATGGCTTTTATAGCGAAGGTGATTGGAAAGGGCAAAATATCTGGGAAGCAAATAAATTAATTGCCAAAACCCTGCAAGAAAAAGGTGATATCTGGAAGATCGAATACGTAACGCATAGTTACCCGCATTGTTATAGATGCGGTAATCGTTTAATGTACCGGGCTCATCCCAGCTGGTTTGTTAATATCGACCAACAGCGTGAACTAATGCTGGAGCAAAACGGTAAGATAAACTGGTTCCCGACCTATTTTAAAGAAGGTCGAGTCACTAAAACCATTCAGACTGCACCGGATTGGAATATATCGCGCGACCGCTTTTGGGCAACGCCAATACCTGTCTGGAAAGGGAAAGATAAGCAGGGCAAAGAAGTAATTAAAGTCGTCGGCAGCTACGAAGAATTAGAAAAATTATCCGGTAAAAGATTAGAAGATTATCACCGCCCTTGGATAGATGAGGTGACGTTTGAGCTTGATGGAGTTAAGATGCGCCGGATAGATAAGGTAATGGATTGTTGGTTTGAGTCCGGCTCAATGCCATTCGCCCAATTCCATTATCCGTTTGAAAATAAGCAAAAGTTTGAAGATAATTTCCCGGGAGATTTTATAGGCGAGCATGTCGGCCAGATTCGGGGCTGGTTTTATTCATTGCATGCCATCTCGGTAGGTTTGTTCGCCCAACCGGCATTTTATAACGCAATTGTTACCGGCACGATCATGGGTAATGACGGGCGCAAAATGAGTAAGTCATTTGGAAACTTCACTGACCCGGATAAATTAATCAGCCTTTACGGGGCTGATTCGTTGCGATATTTACTACTTTCTTCGCCAGTCATGAACGGCGAAGATTTTATCGTGCTGGATAAGGACGTAATTGATGTCTCCCGCCGACTCAACATGATATGGAATATGTATGACTTCTTTAGCCTATATGCTTCAGTCGACAAATGGGAGTCAGATAATAAGATTACTGACCCTTACGATAAGGTTAGTAGTTTATTAGACAGATGGATTATTTCCAGGTTGCATCAACTAATGAAAGAGGTTGACTCGTCAATTCAGAGGTACGATTTTCCCCAGGCGCTAAAGCCAATCATGCTGTTTATTGATGACGCTTCAAACTGGTATGTCAGGCGTAGCCGAAAGCGTTTTTGGAAGAGCACCAACGATACCGATAAAAGCGAAGCTTATCAAACGCTTCATTACGTATTAGTCCAGTTGGCCGTGATAATGGCGCCATTTACGCCATTTTTATCTGAAGAACTGTATCGATTGCTAACCGGATTCGAATCAGTTCATTTATGCTTATGGCCACAAGCCGGTCATGTCAACGATACGCTAATCAGTGAAATGGCAGTAGCCCGCGAATTAATTACCCAAGGCTTGGCGCAAAGGGCTGATAAACAGATTAAGGTACGCCAACCTTTAGCCAAAGCAGAAGTTAGCCTCCCGGCTCAATTTATTGAACTAAATGATTACGAACTGAACAATGTAATTGCTGAAGAGCTAAATGTTAAGCAGATAGAGGTAAAAATTGGAGAGAAATCGTCAATTGACCTAGATACTAAATTAACCCAGTCGCTTAAAGCAGAGGGGGTAGCCAGGGAATTAATAAGGCATATTCAGCAAACTCGTAAGGATGCCGGTTTAAATGTTGACGATAGAATTAAGTTGGTAGTTGACAGTCAAGTTACAGAGATAAACAGTACATTTGAGCAATATAAGCAGCTAATTTTGCAAGAGACACTCACTGTTTCGGTAAGCGAAAAGATAACTGATGACTTATATAGCAAGACGGTAAATATTGACGGTAAACAAACTGTCATAGGCCTTACTAAAGTCAGTCAATAAGCCGATAACTAATAGGCTTAGCTAACAGATTTACAGATATACTTAATTGTGATAACATAACAGAAGATTGTTCGATATATTTAATTAATTGGAAAAATGCATGAAAAAAGCTGTATTTGAATTTGGTGGAAATCAATACTTTGTTACAGAAGGGCAAACTCTTGATATAGAGCTACTTAAAGATGTGGATAATAAATCTAAAAAACAAGTACAATTTCAGCCTATATTAGTGATTGATGAAAAGAATATCTTTATAGGTAAGCCATCAGTAGATGAGCATAAAATAAATGCTGAAGTAATTGAAGCAAATATCTTAGCCGATAAGGTTACTTCAATACGCTATAAGGCTAAAAAACGCGTTCATAAAGTTCGTGGGCATCGACAGCATCGTACTCAAATAAAAATTGTCAGCATAGCATAAGCTAAAAATTAAACTATAGCTGTGGATAAGTCATATAATTTTTGTTCATGTTTATAAGCTTAAGTTATATATACAACGTATAATTTGTTAACTTCATTGCGTAAACTACATCACCTTTACTGAGCTTAATCTGTTATTTTTAGAGTAGCATTGTATTATTTACAATTAAATAGGTTAGTTTACTTATACTAATTAGAACTGTGTTTGAGATATATTCTTGTTCTTTTTATCCTTGTCAACGCTGTTAGCATAAAGGATAATTATAGACAGGTTTGCAAAAAGCTAGAGATAGCAATTAAAAACCAAAACAAACAAAAATAAATGCCCAAATTTAAACCGTTAAAACGAGTACTGTTCAGCTACGTGGTTAAGCCACTTATTATAGGTTTATTAGGGTTTTTATTTTTCTTTGTTACAAATAATTTCCAGACTTTGCAGCGCGTTAATGCAACGTCGAATACAACTGTAAATTTCCAAGCCAGATTAGAATCCATATCTGGAGCATTGGTACCAGATGGAAATTATAACGTTGAGTTTAAACTTTATAATGCTCTGACTAGTTCTGGTTCATCTCAAGGTTCATGTAGTGGTGATGCCGCTTGTCTTTGGGTAGAGACTTATACTGGAGCACACCTAGTTCGGGTAGCTGATGGATACTTATCAGTCAGCCTAGGTAGTTTAAGTTCATTTCCATCGACTATAAACTGGAATCAGAATCTATGGCTTGGTATGAACATTGGCGGCACAGGTGCTCCATCTTGGGACGGCGAGATGTCTCCGAGAATTCAGCTAACCGCATCTCCTTATGCTTTTACAGCAGGTCAATTAGCAACTTTTAATGCTGTGAGTGGTTATAGCGCAGTATTACAATTTACAGCTCCAACTGCCACTGATACAATAACACTTCCAGATGCCACTGGCACAGTTTGTCTTCAAACCTCCAGTGCCTGCGGATTTGTGACAACTGGTAGTTTGGGAGGAACTGCATTTATACAAAATGGTAATACTTTTGGTACAGTTGCTGTACTTGGCACTACTGATAATTTTGGTCTCAATTTAGAGACACACGGCAACACTGCAGAAAGTTTAAGCAATACTGGTCAAGCTACATTTAAAAACCCATCTAACTCAACTACTGCTTTCCAGGTCCAAAATGCAACGGGAGTAAACTTACTTGCTATTGATACTGCTGATAACGTAGTTACCATAGACAACACAACTAATGCTGGAAGTATTGGTGCCTGGATCAACGACACTGCCAATCCGACTCCACAGGCTACATACTTTGCTACATCAGTTACGTATAATGGCTATGTTTATTATATGGGAGGCCAAAACAATACTGGGGTACGCGAGAACTATGTATCTTATGCTCCAATAAGCGCTAATGGGAGCATTGGAACGTGGGTGAATGAAACTGGTACAAGTCTACTACCTCAGGGATTAACCTTTACTTCTTCCGTTGCGTATAATGGCTACATTTATGTTATAGGTGGATTAGCTGGCAGCTACCTTAACACCGTTTACTATGCACCAATAAACTCTAATGGCTCAATCGGCGCCTGGATTACCGAAACTGGATCCAGTTTATTGCCTCAAGGCCTAAGATCCCCTACTTCTGTTGAGTATAATGGCTACATTTATACTATGGGAGGTCTAAATAGTAGTAATGCTACAGTGTCAACAGTGTACTACACCCCAATAAATGCTAACGGTTCAGTTGGCACATGGGTAACAGATACCGCAAGCCCACTACCTCAAGCCCTACTGGGCGCTACCTCAATTGTCTATAATGGCTATGTTTATGTTATGGGCGGACAAACTAGCAATGGTAGTGGTTGGATTGCCACCGTTTACTACGCACCAATAAATCCTAATGGCTCAATCGGTAGTTGGACAAATGATACTACTAGCCCACTACCTCAAGCCTTATTTGGTGCTACCTCAGTTACATATAATGGCTATGTTTATGTTATGGGCGGATGGAATAGCGGCCTTGCTACTGTTGCCACAGTTTACTACGCACCAATAAATCCTAATGGCTCAATCGGTAGTTGGACAAATGATACTACGAATCCGATACCTCAAGCTTTGGATGGTGCTTCTTCTATTGTTAATAATGGCTATGCTTATGAATTGGGTGGTACAACTACCAATACTAATAACCCTGTTTCCACTGTCTACTATGCCCCACTGGCTAGCACGGCAGTGCAGGGGAACCTGACAGTATCCGGTAGTGACCTGATCAATGGTAATGAAGCTATTGCCGGATCTGATACAATCGGTGGTAATCTCTCAGCTATTGGCTCTGGCAGCTTAGGCTCACTGAGTATCACTAACGTTCTGAACACACCGGCTGCCCCAACTGTTGCTGAGCAGGGAACTGCTGGCGCCATAACCTATGACTACGAAGTATCAGCTTACAATGCTGGCGGTACATCTATGCCTTCAGCGCCTACTCAAATAACAAATGGTAATGCTACGTTATCTACCACCAACTGGAACAATGTTACTTGGACAGGTGTAAATAACTCTACTGGCTATAACATCTATCGAACAATCTCTGGCGGTACACCATCTACTACCGGCCAAGTAGGCTCAATTAATACCACTAGCTTACTGCCAGTTACACCAACTGCTTACACAACCGGTACATATACCTTTACCCTGGCTAATACTCCAGCTTTTACAGTCGGTCAGGTAGTCACATTAGTCGGCTTTTCTACATCTTCTGGTAACATTAACGGCAACTATGAAGTTACAGCAGTAACAGCTACTACCATAACAATAAATACTTCTACCTCTTACACCGTTACTACAGAAGGTACTATTACCGGGACTCTAGGCTTTGATGATAGCGGCATCGCTATCTCTACCTCCACTATCCCAACTACTGGTACAGCCGGCACAGAAACCCTACAAACGAACTCGTCTACGGCATTGCAGGTACAGAATACAGCCGGGAACAATGTTTTTAACGTTAATACGACAGTGAACACTGTTAACTTAGGTTCTCCAAGTGCTGTAGCCGGATCTCTTGTTCTCTACAATAGCACTAACGCTAATACCGTTACTCTAACTACTGGAGCTACTACCGGCAACTATAGTTTGACACTACCGGTGAGTGCGCCATCAACTGCCGGTTTATGTCTTCAGGATTCAACTACAACCCAGTTATCATTTGGAGCTTGCGCCAATACTAACCCAAGCATTACAGAAGTTACAGGTGCTGAGTGGGACGCTCATGGTTCTGGCAGTGCCGTAACTACCTTAGGTGTTACGCCAGTTAACCAGGGTGACTTACTTATTCTAACTACCCAAATTCCAACCAGCGGTGATTATGTAAAAAGTATATCCGGTGGTGGTGTAAGTAACTGGAGCCAAGTTACGTTTATTAATGGTAATGGCACAGTTAACCGGGTGGAAATGTGGATGGGGCAGGTAACAACTACTGGTGCAGGTACGATTACGGTAACTTACAACACAAGCCCAGGCACAACTAATGAAATAGTGGCTACCGAATTCACCGCCAGTGGCGTTAGCGCCAATACAGCTTGGGGCGTCGAAAATACTGGTGGTCAACTTAACTCTACAGCTTCTACAACCATAACTTTACCCAGCTTGATGTCGGCTGGGCCAAGTGAGCTATATATTGGTTATGCCCAATCGCAAAACGCTGGCTCAGCTGGCAGTACCTCTGGGTTCAGTTATATTGTTACAGGGCAGAACAATATTATTGCTTATGCTTCGCCGACCACTGCCGGGAACACCTATCAACCAACGGCTTCCGAATCATCAGGCCAATCTAACACTGAGGCAGCAATTATCACGGCCTTTATAAATAGCACCGCAATTAATAATTCTATCTCTGTCCAACAAGCTAACTACAATGTCCAGGCAGCCACAGCTAATTCAGTCGCTGGCGTACTGCAAGCAAATGTCAGTGGGACGGGTGATATCTTAGATCTTAGGAATGGCAGCGGATTAAACGTTACTAGCATAGGGAGTACCGGCAATGCGCTATTCCAAGCTTCTGCCAACACGGCATCAGCCTTTGTAATTGATGATGCAAACTCCAACAATATAGTTTCGGTTAATTCCAACCCGTACACCGCAAGTTCAAGCTCAATGACAAATTGGTCGACCTCCTCAACTACTTTGCCGTTGACAACCGACCAAGCTAGTGCAGTTTCTGCTAACGGCTTCATATATCTATTGGGCGGCATAAATATTGGCACTGGCGTCTATTATACTCAGCCTAATCCAACCACAGGGGTTATCAGTTCGTGGACGCCATCCGGCAACTCTTTGCCGCAATCGTTATACGGTGCCCAAGCCGATGTCTATAATAATTACATATACGTTTTAGGCGGAGTAGGTGCCGGGGCTAACGTCTATTATGCAAGCATAAATCCTGTAACTGGCGCCGTCGGTTCGTGGACGACTTCAGGCAACACTTTGCCACAAGCCGTATATAACGCCGCTTCTTTTGCGGCCAATGGATACATATACGATATCGGCGGCACGAGCGGCGCATTAAACACTGTTTATTATGCTTCCTTAAACCCCTCAACTGGCGCCGTCGGTTCGTGGACGACTTCAGGCAACACTTTGCCGCTAGGCACTTCTGCCCCGGCTTACGTTACGGCTAATGGCTATGTCTATGTTATGGGCGGATGGAATGGCTCAATGCTTAACACTGTTTATTATGCTTCCTTAAACCCCTCAACTGGCGCCGTCGGTTCGTGGACGACTTCAGGCAACACCTTACCGGCAATATTCCAATTTGGTTCAGCTGTTACTTATAATAATTATGTCTATGTTATGGGCGGATGGAATGGCACTAATGAAAAAAACAGCCTATACATCGCTTCCTTAAACCCCTCAACTGGCGCCGTCGGATCGTGGACGACTTCAGGCAACACTTTGCCGCAACCATTTAACGGCGCTGCTTCGGTTGTTGTTAATGGGTATGTTTATACTATGGGGGGACAAGGCAATAGCGGTTATCTTAGCACTTCATACATTGCCCAATTGCCAGGCGCTACTACCGTGGCAGAAGGAAGCGTTGCCATTAATGCCGCCCTAACTGTCCAAGGCCCGACAGTTTATCAGAATAATGCAAATACAAGTAATGCTTTCCAAATTCAAACTGCTTCAGGCACTACTTTGCTTAATGCCGACACCTCAAATAATAGGATTGGGATTGGTGCTCTAAGTTCTCCAGGCACCCTAACTATGTCAACTGCCACAACTGGCGGAAGCATTGCGGCTTCTACCACCTATTATTATGAAGTAACGGCCGTAGATGCCGCCGGCGGCCAAACGTTACCCTCGCCAGAAAATAGCCAAGCCACGGGATCTGGAACAAGCACCAATACCATAACTATTTCTTGGAGCGCTGTTTCAGGAGCATCAAGTTACGATATATATCGTGGTACTAGCAGCGGGAATGAAGGAACATTTTTCAACACCATAAATACTAGTTATACCGATACTGGAGCTACTGGGTCTACTGCCTCGCCATCAAATACCAGCAACGCCTATACGAATCAATTAAGCGCCGGAAGTAATTACCTTACCACAACAACTATTCAAACCGGGCCAACATCGTCAGCTCCGGCTGCAATAGTAAACCAAATTAATTCTGGCCAAAACATCCTTAATTTACAAAGTAATGGCACTAATGTTTTAACAGTTAACGGTACTGGCCAAACAATCCTTCAAAATACAGTAAATTCTGCCTCAGCTTTCCAGATAAATGATGCTGCCGGGAATAATGTCATAGCGGTAAATACAAATCCCTATACGGCAAATACCAGTTCAATGGGAGCCACTTGGACAAATTCCACCAGCACATTGCTTCAGACGCTTTGGCAAGAAAATTCTGTTACTTATAACAATTATATATACGTAATGGGAGGGCTTCATTCCTTATCCCCTAGTGTCGTTAACACTGTGTATTATGCTAGCGTAAATCCCAGCACCGGCGCAGTTGGCTCATGGAACACCTCCGCCCATCCATTGCTACAAAATTTAACTGCTGGCACCACTGTTGTTAATAACGGCTATATATATTACATGGGCGGAACTACAAACACTAGCAACACTGGCGCCGTGAATAATGTTTATTATGCCCAAATTAACCCCTCAACTGGCGATATTGGCTCTTGGGCAAATTCAAGCAGTACATTGCCCCAAGCGGTTTGGCGAGCATCTTCCTTTATATATAATGGTTATGTTTACGTCATGGGCGGCCAAAATACTGCCGGAACCTTTATTAGCAACGTATATTTTGCCCAATTAAATAGCTCTACCGGAGCCGTAGGCGCCTGGAATACATCCTCCTCAGCTAGTTTACCCCAAGCTCAAGGCATATATGCCGCATCTGCAGCCACATATAACGGTTATGCTTATGTAATAGGTGGATATAATGCTACTAATGGATATTTGAACACCGTTTATTACGGTCAAATTAATCCAACTACCGGAGTAATAAGTTCCTGGACTACTAGTACGAATGTTTTACCTCAAATTTTTGGTATGACATCGTCTATAGCTTACGATAATTATTTGTATACTTTTGGCGGCTATGTTTATAATGGCGGTAATACCGCTCTGGCTAACGTTTACGTTAGCTCTTTAAACCCTTCCACTGGCGCAGTTGGAGCCTGGGGGAATGGCGTTTCATTGCCCCAAGTAGACGGATTTAACAGCGGGGTTTTGGCCAACGGCTATGCTTATGTACTGGGTGGATATAATGTAAGTAGCGATTTGAACAACGTTTATTATGATTCCTTGCCAGGGGTAAGTGTTGTAGCGCAAGGGAATACGACTATTAACTCGGCGCTAACAATAGAGGGACCCAGTACGTTTATTAACAATGCCAACTCCACCACCGCCTTCCAAGTCCAAAATGCTGCCGGCAGTAATATATTGACTGTCAATACAACCAGTGGCAATGTTGCTCTTGGCACACTGAGCACCATTGCCGGTTCACTTGTCCTTAATAGTACGTCTACTGGATCAGTAACTATCGCCGCCGCAGCTACCGCCTCCAGCTATACAATCTCTCTGCCAACAAGCGCTCCATCTTCTACAGGTCTATGTTTGCAGGATACTACCGGCGGTAGTAATACTCAGTTAGCTTTTGGTACCTGTTCCACCGTCAACACGTCTATCACAAATGACTACCACACAGACGGCCATGGTTCGGGTTCATCCAACACTACCACCCTGGCTGTTAATAACACCGGTGTGGGCAATGTAGGTGATGTACTGGTTCTGACAACTTCTGAATCTACTCAAAGCGTAACCGGCGTATCTGGAGGGGGAGTTACTTCACCTAATTCCTGGGTGAAAGTTAACGCTCTTGCTGGCAATGGCACAGCTTCCCGGGTAGATATGTGGATTGGGGTAGTAACAACCGTTGGATCAAGCACCATAACAGTCACTTATTCCGGAACCCCAACTACCTATGAAGACGCTGTTACAGAGTTTACAGCTGCTAACGTTAATTCTAATACTTCCTGGGGCGTAGACTCTTCTGGGACTTCACTTAACAGCAGCAATGTAACAACCATTACTTATCCGGCATTAGTTCTGAAGGCGCCAGTGAAGTTTACATTGGTTATGCCGCATCGGCTGACCGGTGGTGGTACTGCTGGTAGTACCAGTGGCTTTTAGTTACTTTGCTACTGGTGGGCGCCTACAACATATTGCCTATATCTCACCAACCGTAGCCGGAACCAACTATAACTCCGTCCAAGCCAACCAATCATCCGGACAGTACAACTCTATTGCCGCCATTCTAGTCGCCTATGTTAACAGTACATCTATAAACAACAATACCTTAACCCAGCAAGGGAACTTCAATGTTCAGGCTGCCTCAAGCGGTACTGTGGCGGGTGTACTAGAGGCTAATGCTAGCGGTAGCAGTGACATATTAGACCTTAAAAATGGCAGCGGCACGAATATAGCTACCTTCGGCAATACCGGTAATGTCTTATTGCAAACTACTACCAACTCAATGCAAGCTTTACAAATACAAAATAGCGGCGGCGCCACCGTCTTATCAACTGATACTACCGATATGCGGGTTGGGGTAGACAGTTACTTTGTTCCAATGAGCACGCCAACCGGTCTGACAGCCTCGGCCACAAACTCAACTGGTGGCTCTTTGCTCCAAAGTACTACTTATTACTATAAGGTTACTGCAATAGATAGTGCTGGCGGTGAGACCCAAGCCAGTTCTGAAGTGTCAAAATTAACCGGCAATACTACTAACACGAACACTATTTCGCTTTATTGGAATGCGGTTGTCGGTGCCTCTGGCTATAAACTTTATCGGGGTACCTCGAGTAACAGTGAAATATATCTGACCACGCTCCTAAGTAACTATAGTTCAGGATCACCATATGTCGATATCGGAACTGCTAACCCTTCGTCAGCTGTGCCTCCAGCTACCACCACTGCCGTAGTCTCCGGAAATAATAATGCCAATCCGACAGAAGTTAATGAATGGCAGACAAGTCCTGGGAGTAATATTTCTTCACTGGCTGACTCGCCGGTATCTAAGGGCGATGTAATTGTTGTGTCAACGGAAATAACAGCCTCCGGCGTGACTGTAAATACCGTAGCAAACGGCGGCGTTACTACCTGGAACCTGGTTGAGGCCAGTCCGATAACCGGATCAACCAAGCGCGTTGAAATGTGGATGGGCGTAGTTACAACTACTGGCGCCGGAACCATTTCACTTACTTTCACGGGCAGTGGTAACCCCGGCGTTAACGAGATAACGGCCATTGAATATACCGCCGCTAACATTACCGCCGGTTCTAACTGGAACGTAATTACCGCCGGTGCCAATACTGGCAGTTCAACTGCAACTATAACTTATCCGACACTTACAACCCAGGGAAATAATGAACTTTACGTCGGTTATGGCCAGACTACCGGTACGGGGTCGGCTGGTAGCAGTACCGGCTTTAGCTATATTGTAACGAATAACAATAACGTCTTGACCTATGATGCGTCATTGGCTAACGCCACAGCCTATACGCCTACAGCAAACACTACTGCTAGCTCTTCATTCAACGCTATTGCCGCGATTATAGCAGCTGGACCATACAATAATTCCAATTTACAGGTTACGATTGGTAGCAGCGGCACCCCGACCGGCCAGCTTTATGTCTCGGGAACTGTTCCTACCACTTGGACAGGGTTATCTAGGGGATCATATCTTGCCAGCCCCTACGGGATATATGTGGTTGGCCATTATGCTTATTCAATCAGTTCAAGCGGCAATACTTTAGATGACTATGATGTGTCTGACCCTTCGAATCCGACATTTATCGGCCAAAGCTCTACTTCTTCCATAACCGCCGATAATCTAAATAACCCGAGAGGTATTTACGTCCAAGGGCATTATGCCTTCATTGCCAGTTATGGCAATAGTGAGCTGGTTATATATGACATATCCAACCCAGCTGAACCAAGCTTTGTGGGGCAAATCGGCACCAATTTAAGCGGGCCTAAAAATGTCTACGTTTCAGGTAATTATGCCTACGTTGCTAACTGGACGGGCGGTTCAATGGTTATCTTCAACGTATCCAACCCGGCAACCCCAACTTATGTAAGCCAGATGCAAACAACTAATCTGGCTGGAGCATTCAACATTATGGTGCAGGGTAATTATGCCTACGTTACGAGTTTTGTAAACCCAAATGGCTTATCTAGCGATAATTAATGTTACCAATCCAGCAACGCCTATTGTTGAGAGTTATATAAGTACCAACCTGACTTCTTCTGGGCAAGGCTTGTTTGTCTCGGGCCGATATGCTTACGTAACTAACTCGACTAACCCTGGCAACTTAGCAATATTTGATATTTCCAATCCGCTCAGCCCGGTACTAGTCGGTAATTTAACTACCAATATGAATTTTCCAGTTGCCGTTTATGTCCAAGGCCGCTATGCCTACGTCGGCAATGCTAACGGCGATGAAATAAATGTAGTAGACGTTTCTAATCCGGCCAACCCAATCAGTACCGGCGTAATTGGTCTTAATACCGGCAACGCTAACTCTGTCTTTGCGCTGGGCCGCTACCTTTACGTGGCCAGTAGTGCCTATAATCAGGTGGTAGTCTTCGACCTGGGCGGGACATATACCCAGCAATTGCAAGTCGGTGGTACCGAAACTGGTACTTTGCAAGTAGATGGTAATTCAAATCTGGCTGGAGACACATCCATTGCGGGCGGTCTATCGGTAGCCAACAATACTGCGATCGAAGGCAACCTGGCGGTGGCTGGGGCCTCCAATTTCGGTTCAGTCGTCACAATTACTGGCGGAGCTGCTTCAACACCTGGTATACCGACTGTAACACCATCTCCTGCTGGTGGGTCAACTAGCTATAGCTATGAAATAGCCGCCATTAATGGCAACGGGCAGACCACCGCTGCCTCGTCAGCCGGCTCAACCACTACAGGACCGGCCACTTTAACCGCAACCACATTCAATATTATTTCTTGGACAGCTGTTTCCGGAGCATTCGGTTACAACATTTATCGGACAGCTGATGGCCAAAGCGGCCAATCTGCAAATGTCGGTCTAATTGGTACTTCATATGGGAATAGCTTTAATGATATCGGTTACGCAGCTTCGGGATCAGCGCCTTCAACCAACTCTATTACGACGGCTTTCCAGGTGCAAACGGCAGCCGGTACTAATGTCCTGTCAGTTGATACTACCAATACCCAAGTGCTAATAGGCACTATTACCACGACTTCGACGTCCTGTGGCGGAACGCTAGGTGGTAATGGTGTATGCCTAAGTGCCTCTACCATTGCTTATGCCGGCTCTGCAAGGCCAACGGAACAGATTACGTTAACCGCAGAATATGCCGGCGCGGTGCTTGACCCGACCACTGGCACCAACAACGTCGGCACTATGACGTCAGGTATCGATAAAACTGGTTCGGGCGGGTACACCTATGTAAACTATTACAACTGGACTACCGGCCAAGCCACTGCCCAAAACTATGATATCTGGGTCCAAGTACCAGTACCTAAAGATTTTAGTGCTTGGAGCAGTACGACACCCATGACAATTTTGGACAATAGTTCAGTGACTACTGCTAACTCAGTCAGCGTGGCAGTATATGACACATCTGGTACCCAAGTAACTCAAACCAGTGGCACAATGATAGATATTACACCTGGCTCAGCTAATACCTGGACAGCTAAGACGCCAACCTCAGGGAACATTAACTTTAGCAGTGGTACATTTGCCGCTGGTGGTACGTTCCAGATAGACCTGAGATTAGCAGTCACCTACCAATGGAAATATTAAAGTCGGCACCATAACGCTAACTTATCTAAGGGGATATTAGGATAATTCAAGATGACACAGTTTGATTACAACCGATTCCGCAAACCCTACTACAGTAAGCGTGGTAACTATGCCAAAAGTGTATACTTCCCGGGCTAGATTACTTAAACCGCAGTGACGGCAAGGCTTTGCCGGCTAATCGACCCCATTATTTTAATAGTGCTTCTCAACTATTAAATTAACATCTGAAGCTGCTAACAATAATCACATTCGGAATTTGTTAAAGACGAGCTTATTTAAATATTTCAAACCAATTATTAAGAAAACTACCCAAGATTAGCAAAAATCAAACCAGTACTTAAGCTGAGAAGGGAATTAAAAAAGTCCTAAAACAAATAAGATACAGTCCGATTACAGCCAAAATTAGTCATATATATAAAGGACTAAGAAAAACAGTTATTAATCGTTCGACCAAGATCATTGCTAATCCGATAGTTAAATGGCTTAGGCCCTATATTAAGGCTATTAATTCTAAACTTGACCCGATTATTAACCGGATGGGACGAAAACGGGTTAAATGGGCGGGTTACGGATTATTAAGCACTTTGGCAATAGTAGTCGTAGCGTTTGGAGTAGTTAGTTATATAAATAGTTTGATAAACTCAAGCTACAATTTACCGGTTAACGAGCAAGCCCTAATCGGCATTCCTGATGCTAATTTAATGTCGCAATTTAGTTATGATTCTAAAACCCATGCTTATTATCTTAAGTAAATCTTCAATCAGTACTACAAGTTCTAAAACGCCTTCATCCTTATCTGATGCTATTTCAATTGGTGGCAGTTCAAAGAATAATGCCAAGTATAGCTTAAAGTTACCGACTAACGCCAGTGAAGGTATTACAACTTATGATAATACCAGTAATATCTCATTCACCATGATCCCGTTGTTCTCAACCTATGCTGGCAAACAAGTTTCCGGGCATACCGTTTATCCTATAGGCATCAATGGGCCAAAAGCAGTTTATACAGTCAAGGCTAATGGTGTTCAAGAAGACGTGGTATATGCTCAGGCTCCTAAGGGGAATATAAAACTTCAATATAAATTAAAACTGCCGAGTACCCTTCAGGCGCGAATGATGCCTGGTAACAACATCGGTATATATTCTGCTAGTCCTTATTTATTTGGCAATATTACTTACGGCAGTTCAGCTGACCAGCAAAAAGTGCAGTTAGCACGAGAGAAATCAGCTAAAAATAACTTAGTTTTTGTGCTGCCGGCGCCGAAGGTTATTACTGCCAGTGGGCTTTTGCCAACAAATAATGATCAACAAGTTAGTTTGTCGCTAAAAGGGAACATAGTTACTGTAACTGCCAAGGGACTAGGGAATATTAATGGTCCGATATCAATAGATCCAAGTATTGTGGTTACCTCTGCTTCTGATTTTATGAATGGTGGTAATAACGAGGGTGATATTACCTACGACAGTACTAATAATGAGATAACAGAAGCGGGATTGAGTGGAGGCACTATCGGATCATGGACTGCAACTACCTCTTTCCCAGCCAGTGGCCCAACTATGCCGGCCCGAGAAGGCGCTGGTGTTGTAGCTTACAACGGTAATCTGTATGTTATGGGAGGAGTTGTGGGGAGCAATAGTGGTGATTGTACCGCGGCAATTGGCGCGACCGGTGATTATGCATGTAAAGGTGTTTTTTATGCCTCGATTAATTCAGGTGGCACTATCGGATCATGGACTGCAACTACCTCTTTCCCAACCAGTGGCCCAACTATGCCAGCCCGACATGGTTTTGGTGTTGTCGTCTACAACGGTAATCTGTATGTTATGGGAGGAGTAGCGGCAGCATCCGGCGGTGACTGCACTACTGGTTCGGTAAGTACTTATTACTGTAATGGCGTATTCTACGCACCAATCAATGCTAACGGCACCATTGGTTCATGGCAATCTACTACTTCATTCTCAACCAGTAGCCCAACCATGCCAGCTCGCGGAGATGTACCAGCTCCGCCTGGACCAAGTATCAATCTAGGTGCTGTAGTCTATAATGGCTATCTATACCTGATGGGTGGCGTGACTTATTCTTCCGGCGGTGACTGCACTACTGGTTCGGGAAGTACTTATTACTGTAATGGCGTATTCTACGCACCAATCAATGCTAACGGCACGATTGGTTCATGGCAATCTACTACTTCATTCTCAACCAGTAGCCCAACCATGCCAGCTCGTGATGGTTTTGTCGCTATGGTTTACAATGGTTATCTATATGTAATGGGAGGAGTAGCGGCGGCATCCGGCGGTGACTGCACTACTGGTTCGGGAAGTACTTATTACTGTAATGGCGTATTCTACGCACCAATCAATGCTAACGGCACCATTGGTTCATGGCAATCTACTACTTCATTCTCAACCAGTAGCCCAACCATGCCAGCTAGAGGATATTTTGGAGCCGTGGTGTCTAACGGTTACATATACTTGATGGGTGGGGTTACTTCAGCCTCAAGTGGTGACTGCACGGTTAGTACTGGCCAGGGTTATGTTTGCAACGGAGTCTTCTACGCACCAATTAACGCCAATGGAACAATCGGTTCCTGGTCAGCCACCACCACTTTCTCATCTAGTAGTCCGACTATGCCCGCTAGATTTGGTGAAAGTTCAGTGGCATATAACGGTTATATATATGTTTTAGGCGGTGATGCGGCTACCACAACCAATAGCGGTGACTGTGCATATGGTTTAGATTCACAATGTAATGGAGTATTCTCGGCGCCTATCAACAGTGCAGGTACAATTGGCACCAACTGGACTGCCACAACTACATTTACTACTACTAGCATGCCAGCCAGGTTGAGTTTCGGCGCTGTGGCTTATAATGGCAATCTGTATGTTGTAGGTGGTTATGCTGATAATTCTACCTCCGGAGACTGTGCGTCTAACGTATGCAACGGTGTCTTTTACGCTCCGATTAATGCTAACGGCACTATCGGTTCCTGGACCGCAACCACCACTTTTCCCTCAAGTAGCCCAACTATGCCTGCCCGTTATGGCTTGGGCACAGTAGCATATAACGGCTATCTGTATGTCATGGGCGGGGAAGCTGCTGCCTCTAGTGGCGACTGTACAGTATCTGATACAGGTACAAATACTTATTTTTGCAATGGTACCTTTTTCGCGCCTATTAACGCTAGTGGTACGATTGGTTCCTGGGCGGCCACCACTACATTTCCTTCGGGTATGCCTGCTCGTGCTGATGCTGGCGGTAATCAACCACACAGTAGTCTTGCCCCCGTAGCTTATAACGGTTATTTATATTTGATGGGAGGAATGTCCCCGGCTTCCAGCGGTGACTGCACCACTGGTTCAGGAACTACTTATTTCTGTAACGGTACTTTCTATACCCCAATTAACACTAACGGCACTATCGGTTCCTGGACCGCAACTACCACTTTCCCGTCCAGCAACCCAACTATGCCTGCCCGTGATGGCTTTGCTTCTGTAGTTTACGACGGCTATCTGTATGTCATGGGTGGTCTTGGCCCAGCTTCCACTGGTGATTGTAATTCCGCTAGTTACTGCAACGGTGTCTTTTACGCTCCGATTAACGCTAACGGCACTATCGGTTCCTGGACCGCAACTACCACTTTCCCGTCCAGCAACCCAACTATGCCAGCCCGAATATATATGGACGCAGTAGCTTATAACGGCTACTTATATATAACAGGCGGAGCTAGTGGTTCTTCCAGCGGTGACTGCACAGCATCATTAAATTCTTTTTACTACTGTAACGGTGTCTTTTACGCTCCGATTAACGCTAACGGCACTATCGGTTCCTGGACGGCTACCACATCCTATACCTCCACTACCATGCCCGCCCGTGCTGGCGCTGAAGCTGTGGCCTATGGTGGCTATTTATATGTCATGGGTGGAGCGTCAAACTCCTCCGGTGGAGGTGATTGTGGTGGTGGTGGTACACCATACAGCTGTAATGGAGTTTTCTATTCTCCTATTAATAATGGTGGCCCTGGTACTATATCATCATGGACGCAGGTTAGCGGAGCTACATTCCCGTCAGGCATGCCCGCCCGTGAAGGTTTTAACTCTGTAGCTTATAATGGGTATCTTTATGTTATGGGAGGAGTTGCCAGCGCTTCTTCTGGTGACTGTACGGCTACAGGTAATTATTGCAATGGCGTTTCTACGATACGATTGGCAATAATGGCACCTGGCTCTTCATGGACTGCCGATACATCACTTCTACGGGAGCATTTACAAATGCACGTGGTTTTATGGGTGCTGTTGTCTATAACGGTTACATATATATTATTGGAGGAGTTCAAAGCTCATCTACTCAAAGCTCTATTACATATAGCACTGCAGGATCAAGTACATGGACTGCACCTGCGGGCGTAACATCTGTACAAGTTCAAGCGTGGGGAGGTGGTGGTAGTGGTGGATTCGCTAATGGTTCTCAATCAGGAAGTGCTGGCGGCGGCGGCGGCGAATATGCTAGCGAACCATCCGTTGCTGTAACAGCGGGTAACTCCTATGCTTATACAGTTGGTATTGGAGGGGCTAGTGTTTCATCAAATAGTGGTAATCCAGGCGGCCAATCTACTTTTGCTGGGAATAGTGTCACCGTTACAGCCAATCCAGGACAGGGAGGTGGGCATAATCCTGGCGCTGGCGGAACTGGCGGAACTGGCAGCACTAACACTATACACTTCAATGGTGGTTCTGGTGGGGGAGGTTACCAGACTATCACAAATTGCGGTGGTGGCGGTGGCGCTGGCGGTGGCGGTGGCGGGTCAGGTGGCACAACCTCAGCTGGAAATACTGGAACAACTGGATCCGGGAATACTAGCACTTGTTTTCCCGGTGCTGGCGCTACAGCAGTAACCGGTGGTGGTCCAGGTGGTAATGCCAATAATGGCACTCCAGCTTCTGGGCCTGGTGGCGGTGGCGCTGGTAATGCCAATGGTACTGGTAGCACGAGTGGTGCTGGCTATGCTGGTAAGATCACTCTTACCTGGTCTACTGGTTCTTACTTCAATGATATCCAATATGCTGCTCTAAACAGCAACGGCAGCATATCAGAACCTAATACTTGTCCTGGCGGTTTAGCCAGTGGTAATAGTATCTGGTGTGAAGCAACTGCCTTTACTACTGCTCGCTCAGGTTTGAGCGCTGTAGCCTATAATGGCAACTTATATATTCTGGGTGGTCAAGCTGGTTCTAGCACTGGTAGTTGTACTGCGACTAACAATTATTACTGTAATGATGTTCAGTATGATACATTTAATTCGAATGGGTCGCTTGGTGGCACATGGACCGACGATACGTCTCTTTCTACTGGTGCATTTACAGGTTCTCGCGCTAGTTTTGGTACTGTAGCCTATAATGGTTATCTTTACATCATGGGCGGTCAATACTCTGGCTCGATAACCTATAGCTCAGCTGGTTCTGGAAACTGGACTGCCCCAGCTGGTGTAACGTCTGTTCAAGTTCAGGCTTGGGGTGGAGGTGGAGGAGGAGGAGCGTGTGGCACCCTAAAATGTAGTGATTATGGAGGAGGTGGTGGAGAATATGCTGCCGAAACATCAGTAGCCGTTACCCCGGGCAACTCATATTCTTATACGGTCGGGGCACTCGGCAGTGCAAACAGTAATAGTAATGGTAACCCGGGTACCGCTTCGACATTTACCGGCAACACCTTAACCGTAACAGCACATGGTGGAAGTGGTGGGACTAGTCTTAGTGGTGCTGGTGGTACTGGTAGTTCAAATTCTGTTCATTATAATGGTGGAAGTGGTGGTGCTGGTTATGGAGGCTGCCCAGGTGCTTTAGGCGGTGGCGGTGGCGGTTCTGGTGGTTCTAGCTCTATTGGTAACAATGGGACTGCTCTTACCGTGCCCTGCACTACTGGTGTTGCTGGAGGAGTCGCTGTGACGGGCGGAGGACCTGGCGGAAGTAGTACAAACGCACCATTATCTGGTCCAGGTGGCGGTGGCGGTGGTGCTGGCGACAGTAGTAGCGGCGGTAATGGCTGGGCCGGCCAAATTACTATTACTTGGACAGCTGACGATAATGATGTTCAATATGCTGCTATAAATAGTAATGGGAGTTTATCTGAACCAAGTAACTGTCCAGCATTAGCCAGCGGCAACACTATCTGGTGTGAAAGCACTGCTCTACCGACTGCCCGTCAAGGCTTAAACGCAGCAACTTACGATGGTTATCTATATATTATGGGAGGCCAAGCCAGTGCAACAGGTGGTGACTGTACGACCTCGACTTTCTTATGTAACGGAGTTTATTATGCCCCGATTAATAATAACGGTGGTATAGGTAATTGGACTCAATCTACCAATTTTACTTCTAGCAGCATGCCCGCTCGTGATTATTTTGGCACCGTGGCCTATAACGGTTACGTTTATCTTATGGGCGGCCAAACCGATACGTCCAGCGGTGATTGTACGGCAACAAGTGATTACTGCAACGGTGTTTTCGTAACTGGGCTTCAGTCTATCCCCAGAGTTGGGCTATATTCACGCCTGATAGATATCACAGGATCTAGCAGTAATGACCCCAACCCTGTTGGAATATTAACAGATGGCGGTGATTGTACTTCCGGAGTATGTACCTCAAACTTGAGCAACCCGGGATTGGGCGGACTCAGTGGTCCCGGTGGTATCATTATCAACTACAAGTTTGCCAGCAATGCCTGCACTACTTTCAATACCCCAACTACTTTACCAACAGGTCTCAGTTTATTTAGTAATTATTTCCCGCTGGTATTTAATACTGATGGCTGTAGTAATGCCACGAATGTTGGCCGCTACATGTGGGTTAGTTATCAACTGGATGATTCCCAGACCGCCACTTTCCCCGATTCCAGCGGCAACCATACCTCGATAGCTGATTTTACGGTCTATATCCACTCAGCTAGCTCTAACCGTTTACGCGGCGGCGCCACCTTTAGCAATGGATCGATGCAATCGCTTGACGCTATACCATAACAACAAACGGTAACCATCCTATTATCAGCTACAATGACCATTAAGACTATCTAGATATCGCCAGAATATAACACCTCTACCCATTCCCTAAATAGATCTTTCGTATTCTCTACATATATCAACATCAATACCTGTTAATAAACTATCTTTATTGTTTACATTATTATATATAATATATGTTAGATTTCCTCGCGTTGTTTAACTTTTTAAGCATCAATCTTTTCCATCATGTCAGGCAGTAAATGGTGTTTAACTACTGGCCTAATCCTAGTTGGAAGCGACTCTTTTAGCTCTGGATGATCCTCCGGGTAAAAGTACAAACATAGTCGCTCTAATGGTGTCTGGTTGTCAATACCTTTGTGGGGTTTCGTGCAGTTGTAATAGTTCACAAAGCGTACTAACGAGCGTTTACGCATGTATTGGCTGGTAAAGTATTCATTGCCGTACCACTGCTCCATGAGGGTCCGGATAACCCGTTCAGCCTTGCCGTTCGTCTGGGGGTGAGCCGGCTTGGTAAAGACCTGCCTGATCCCGGTCGCAAAGCAAGCCTGCATGTACTTGTGGTACTTGACCCAGCCTTTGTACTCGGTGCCGTTATCGGTCAGCATCCGCTCAATGGTGTAGGGGCATTCCCGGATGACAGCCTCTAAGAAGGCGGTAGAGCTCTCGGCGCTTTTGTCAGGGTAGATACCAGCATACAGCTCCCTGGAGTAGTCATCAATAGCGACAAATAAATACTGTTTATCGTAGAGCTTGCTCTCATACTTAAGGACCGGTAAACACTTGGTGTCCATATGGAACAACTCACCGGGATACTGTTTGTTGTAACGTCTGGACTCGGCTTTTAGTTTGAGTTCGATCCGGCGTTGTACTCGGGCTAAACGCCGCAGGCCGTACTCAATGGTCTGGTAGCGTTTGTTAATGCTCTTCCTGGGCTGGAAGTCGCCATGCCTGGCTCGTTCTAAGACCTTAGTAACCGTTGGGTAACTGACGCCATACTTACGGCACAGATCAATCTTCTTGAGTTTGAGCATATAGTACTCATGAGCCATCTGCTTACGTTGCCAGGGCATTAG
Organism: uncultured Candidatus Saccharibacteria bacterium; assembly: GCA_963749175.1. Classification (GTDB taxonomy): domain Bacteria; phylum Patescibacteriota; class Saccharimonadia; order Saccharimonadales; family UBA4665; genus DATKGQ01. Next base: position 30,377 of record CAVVLM010000001.1, on the reverse strand, counting down.
TTTAGTGCGTTTATGTACTACCATAGTAGGTAGCCTCCTTTCGTTAGTTGTTAGTTGGTACTTACAACTTTTACCACGATTGGAGGCTCTAGGACTAAGCTAAAATGTTAAATAACGCGTTAATTTCCTACATAATATATAGGTACAATGGCTGTTACTATTTTTATCAAGCAGCAGCCCGGCGTCAAAGTCATGTGATCGGTGGAGAAACGAGTGATGTGGACAGTCAACCATTGGCAGCTAAAGAAAAACCATCGTCTAAGAAAAAGCTAAACCCTAAACAAATAGAAATACTGTTACTGCTATATAAGTTCAGATTTGCTAATGTCGAGTCGATAGCTAAATACCAGCAGTTAAGCTCTGCTAAGTATACCTATAAGCGGTTAACCAACTTGGTAGAGCAGGGATACATCGGCCGAAACTACGACAGTTCCTACCGCCTGGCTAATAAGCCTGCCAGCTATTTCCTAAAATCCAAAGCCATTATATTTCTCAAGCGCTACCAACCGGCTAATCTAAACCCCCAAGTGCTTAACAACATCTATAAGGACAAAGCTGCCAGCCAGCACTTCATTGACCACTCCATGGTAATACTGGAGCTATATAACAAGCTTAATGAACTATATGAACCACCGATTGGCTTCTGGAGCAAAACCGAGCTCTATCCATACGACTTCTTTCCCAGGCCCTTGCCGGACGGCTACCTGGTGTTTAGCTCCCAAAGCCGGATTTAAATGTCGCCAGTTTATGCTGGAATTCATAGAAGACACTACACCCTATTTCCTAATCCGCCGCCGCATCAACCAGTACATTAAACATATTGACAGCGGCAGCTGGACAGAAACCGAAAAATATCCGCCAGTGCTAATAATTTGCGCCAGCCCGGCCCTGGAAAAACGCCTGACCAGATATATAACCAAAGCTCTTGATAACGTCTGGGAAGAAGAACTGCGTTTTGGTCTGACTAGCAAAGAATTACTGTTTAAAAGCAGCCAATCAGATAAAATCTGGCTGCCGGTTAATGATGAAGTCGATCCAAGATTAACGCTTAAGCAGCTGTAACTACTTCACGAATCGATAGCCCAATCAATCGTTATTAATAATCATAGTTTAAATTCCTACTCCCCAACCACATACTACATTGAAGTATTAATGTCATACCCTAAATTCCATGCGACAAAATAATAGTTTATTTTATGTCATTATGCTAAAATTGTCGTATGAAAATAAATAAAAATAGCTCCTATGTATTACTTCATTTACTAAACGGAAATACTACAGCCACTAACATTAGTAAGCGAATGCCAGGTGTTGATATAAGATCTATTCAACGAGCACTTAGTCGTCTTACTGAAATTGGTTTAATTGAGCGTAACGGCATAATTAATCGTCCTACTTATTCAATAGTGTTTAGGAATCTGTTAACAGCCGATATAACATATAAGCTGCTTGAAGATGCCGAAAGGCCTGAGACTAAATTCAATCACAAGCTGATAGAGTGGCTTAGCCAAGCGCAACCTAAATATCTAAGTCAGATAGCAGGAGAAGTTGTTGATCTACCGACTACTCTAGCTGGTAATCAAGAAATGACAGCTAAAGAACTCGAGTACTTAACTGTGGAGTTGTCTTGGAAATCATCAGCGCTCGAAGGCAACACCTATACCTTATTAGATACTCAACTATTATTAGTTGAGGGAGTAAAAGCCAAGAACAGAACCGAATTCGAAACCCAAATGATCTTAAATCATAAAAATGCTGTGGCTTTTATAGTTGAAAATTCAGAATTATTTACTAATAAAATCATCTTTTCAACCATTGAAGAATTGCATAGAATCATTTCATATAATTTAGGAATTTCTAGAAGCATCAGAAGAAAACTCGTTAAAGTTACGGCTAGCAATTATGTGCCTTTGGCTAACCCTCACCAACTTCGCGAAAACGCTGAATTAATACTAGAGATCATTAACAAGACTCCAGATACATTTCATAAAAGTTTGTTTGCTTTAAGTCTTGTACCATACCTTCAAATTTTTGAAGATGGCAATAAGCGTACGGGAAGAATGCTTGCCAATGCAATATTAATTAGTATGGCAAGTCGGGGCTTCAGCTTGCGAAAAGTCAGCGCTAGAGAGCTAGCCCTTTCGTATCTTGCATTTTACGAATACAACAGTCTTAAATCATTATCGGCGATACTACACTCGGAGTTATCTAAAAACACAATCTATAAAGACTAGGATCTTATATAATATCTAGGAGTGTGTTTGAATCCCTTCTCCCCAGCCACTTGACTTAAATTTAAATAATATCTATTGACATATTCATACAATATTACTAGAACTTAAGATGAAAGAATACTATGGCAACCAAGACATTTAATATATCTTTTCCTGAGCCATTAGCAGACGCTATAGATAAGAAGGCCAAAGAACAATTTGGCAGTCGGAGTGATTTTTTACGTTTTGCGGCTCAGAAATACCTGCGTGAAGAACAGGAATTTGAGGGAGTAATGAGTTATGGCAAAAAAATCGGCCAAGAAATTGGGCTCAAAACAGAGGAAGCAGTGGCTAAAGACATTAGCGCCAAACGTCACCAAAATCGAGCCTGGTAGTCTACGTGTTCTGATTGATACAAATGCGTGGTATAGCACCATTCTATATGGCGGCAAGCCAGAGCAAGTTCTCAGACTGTGCAAACAAAACTACCAGATAAATAGCTCACAATACTTGCTGGACGAGCTTTTTACGCTTCTAAAAGAAATCAAGGCTCCTTATAAGTGGCGCAACGATCTAGAGAGAATTTTGAAGCGCATAACTATTTCTGTTGAACCCCCGGATTTTTCAGGCATTAGTCGTGATCCCAAAGATGACCCGATTATTGCTGCAGCGCTTAGCGGGGAATGTAATTTTCTACTGTCCAATGACAAAGATTTACTAGAACTTAGGTCATTCAACGGCTTAGTTATATTGAGTCCGGCTGTTTTCTTACTAATACATGCTGAATTGTGTAGTCAATAGCTGTTGAGAGTTAATCAATAAATATTTAACACACAGCGCATAATACCCAGCCATAGACAGTTTTGAACTATACCATAATTTTTAAAAATTCAGCTGGTCTTAAAATCTTGACGTCGGCATAAGATTTAAGCTCAAGAAGATCTTTATCGCCAGTTACAATGAAAGAACATTTACCAATTATGGCTGATTCTATGAATTTATTATCGTCAGGATCTCGTGATATATTAATGTGTAGCATCCCTAGTTTTATGAAAACTGCATCGCGCTTCAGTAGTAGCTCAACCCTATTTAGATCTTCAATAAACTCCGGAAACTTGGTTAAGATTTTACGCCGAAGTTCCGTTACTATCTCTTCTGCAATAATGACAATAACTAACTGCTCAGACAATAGATCAAGTATCTGGCGTGGTTTTCCGCCAAAGACCATTGCCGATATAAGCACATTAGTATCGATGACGATCCTAGGTTTGCTCATTACTCTTAGTTACTCGTCAAGTATCTTGTATACCTGTTCTTCGCTAGTTATCCCCATAGCGCGCCCCTTTTGATTAGATACATCCAGGACTGACTTCCATTCGCGCCGACGTTCTAGGTCATTTAAAGCTAGTCGTCGAAAATACTCACTACGACTGCCCATATCTTTTTTTACCGCTTGATCGATTTCTTTTAAAAGGGACTCATCGAGGGCTATATTAAGTGTCTTAGTGGCCATTCTATAACTCCTTTCTTATGTGGACATATTGTATAGATATTGTATATTATTGTCAATGCATTGTGCTGGTCCAATGCATCGTAGTCAGTTCCTCATATGTTTATTGTGTCCGGAAGTTGAAGTACTTGGCCCCAGCGCAATATATTGTTTTTAGGACTCCATAATTAAATGGCCAGCTGGTCTAAGTTGCCTGGGCGCCACAGGTAATGCTATACTAACTCCTAGAAATATAGATTAAACAAACATTATGTCACATAGATTGGCAATATTAAATCAAAAAGGCGGGGTAGGGAAAACTACTACTGCTATTAATCTTAGTGCCGGACTGGCTCAGTCTGGTAAAGAAACCCTGCTTATTGATCTAGACCCTCAAGCCAATACCACAAGTGGTCTTGGTATAGATAAGAACCGGAACCTGACAAGTTATGAAGTATTATTTAATCCATCGCTACTGGCTGAAAGTATAGAGCCCACCAGGATAGAGCATCTTTATCTTTTGCCTTCAAATGCCAATTTGGCATCAGCGGAATTAGATCTAACCCAAACCGATAATCGCGAAACTAAACTAAAAAGTGCCCTGAATTTAGCTCAGCACGATTATATTATTATTGATTGTCCGCCTTCTTTAGGGCTACTTACTATTAATGCTCTAACAGCTGCTGAATCGGTTATTATACCGGTCCAAGCCGAGTATTATGCACTAGAGGGGCTTGGTCAATTGCTCCATGTTATCCAGCGAGTCAGGGAAACCCTAAACCCGAAGTTAGAGCTACTAGGCGTGTTATTAACCATGTACGATAAACGTACAACTCTATCTGGCCAAGTGTATAATGAGCTAAAAGAACATTTAGGAGATAAATTGTTTTCAACTGTAATACCAAGGAATGTTAGATTAGCCGAAGCTCCCAGTTACGGCCTGACAATAAATGAATATGACAAGTGGTCAAAGGGAGCTCGGGCCTACAAACAGCTGGTTAAGGAGGTGAGTAAACGTGTCCGAGGCTAAACCAATTCCAAAAAGACATGGGCTAGGGAAGGGCTTTGATAGTCTTTTGCCAAGAGGTTTTGATACTGATCTGCTGCTTGATCCAACTGAACGCGTCCAGAAACTGCCAATTAACTCGTTAATTCCTAATCCGCAGCAACCTAGGCGTCATTTTGACAAAGAATCCCTCCAAGAATTAGCCGAATCGATTAAGCAGTATGGTATTCTCCAGCCGTTAATTGTCACTCAAGGTAAAAGCTCAGAATATGAAATTATTGCCGGTGAGCGCCGCTGGAAAGCGGCTCAAATAATAGGTCTAGATAAAATACCTGCGATAGTTCGTTCTTCAAAGGAATTAGAAAGGCTGGAAATTGCACTGGTAGAGAATGTCCAACGAGTAGATTTATCGCCGCTAGAACAAGCGGCATCAATGGAACGCCTCCACCAACAGTTTAGTTTAACTTATGACAGCATTGCCAAACGGCTAAATAAAGCCATCTCAACCATAAATAATATGGTTCGGCTATTACAATTGCCACCCTATGCTCAAGAAGCGCTTCAGCAGCAAATTATAACCGAAGGACACGCTCGACAGCTATTATCCCTAAAAGATCATCTGGACAAGCAAAAAGAATTACTTAATCAGATAGTAAAAAATCACTGGTCAGTCAGACAAGCTGAACGATTCGTCACGGCTTTCAAAGCTGGCACTCCTGATTCATCAGTCAAAGTGGTCCGGGTTAGAATGAGCAGTGAAACTCTGTACACTAAAAAACTGTCTAAAAAAATAGCCGCACCGGTTTCGATTCGCCGTATGGCCCATGGTGGAAAATTAGAAATTGGCTTTACTGACGAAGCAAACTTAGAAAATCTAATTAAGCAACTTTTAAAGCCCTAAATTCACTATATTTTGCGACCCGGCAACAATAATTTCTACCAGGCTCTTATTTCATTTAAAGGTGTAATTCGCAGGACTAATTTGCCGACAATATATTTTACGGGCACAGTACCAAAATCACGGGAATCGAGCGAATCGCCGCGATTATCGCCGCAAACGAATATTTGGTTCTTTGGCACGACTTGATTAATTATTCCACCGGTATAGCCGATTACCTTACCATAAGGCAAAACACCATCCGGCCTAAAGCCTTTAGGATGCTGTTTATTGTAAATCGTTAAAATGCCGTTATTTACTACAACTCGATCCCCGGGCAAACCGATAACTCGCTTAACCAACTGATTGGAATTTATTTCATCAAGAGCAAACAAATTATTTTCTTGGAAAACCACTATATCACCTCTGTCTGGAATATAGGGGTGACCCGTAATTTTCGACCACGTTTTGGGTATTTTCAGCACAATTAACCGATTGCCTGTCTGCAGCGTTGGCTGCATGCTCGGTCCGTCAACTTGATATTGCTGGAAACAGAAGGCAATTAGTAGCCAAGCAACTAAAAATGCTCCTACCAATATTCCAAAAAAGCTTAAAAAATCATGAAACTTGCTTGGTTCATTACGTGTGTTGGCAGATACAGATGGCGCCGGATCAAGCAGGCTACCAGGTGTTTTGGTGGGCGTATTTTGACTAGAGGTATCTTGAACTACCTCTGTTGATGTTGTCAATTTTCGTTTTCTAATCATTACTCGACTCTATTATACAGATAACATTTTGATTCGCCAAAGCTAAAAAGTTTACCAGTTAATACAATATGGTTATACTTAAGCTTATCTTATGTTTTTTCGACGAGCAAAATCAAAAAATACTCCACAACCAGATTTCTATATTGGCAATGTGCCAACCCGTCCCGGAAGACGACAGATTAATCTTGATAGACCAATAGCACCGGATAAGCTGAGCGGAGATAGCACCAGAATAGGCGGCTTTAGTGCTACTAGTGGTTACCATCCGGTTCGGCCGGCAATTATGATTAATGACGGGAATGAAACACAATCTTCACCAATTAAACCATTTAGTACTAGCCAGTTAATACCAGACTCATCTGAAGAAGTGAAACGTCATAGTTTTTTTCATCGTCGGCGAAAGGGATAAAACTAATTCTGCTATAATTAAGTTTTAATAGAAGAAAATGAGAGAATTTGTTGCTAAACTAAAACCTGCTACGGGGTATTCTCAGATTGTCCACCTGGTACTTCGTTTATTGCTGCCCGCTTTAGTTTTTATTTTTATAAGAATTAATTTTTTCCAGCTAGCTTTGGCCATTGTGTTGTTAAGTAAATGGCGTATGTTTGCAGTACGTCCTAGATATTGGCCCGCTAATATTCGGGCAAATGGTGTTGATATTCTGGTAGGGCTTTCAACAGTCGTCTTCATGATCCATACCTCCAGCAGTTTATGGCAGCTGTTGTGGGCGGTAGCATATGCTTTTTGGTTAATCGGCCTAAAACCAAGCACCGAACCACTACTGATTTCATCACAGGCTCTAATTGGTCAGTTATTTGGTTTAGCAGCTCTGTTCTTAGAATGGCCGTCGGCACCGTTATGGTGGCTGGTAACCGGTACTGGTATAGTTTGTTTCTTAGCGGCCCGCCATTTCTTTGATAGTTTTGAAGAACCGTATAGCAAATTATTAAGCTATACCTGGGCATTTTTTGGCGCAGCTGTAGTTTGGGTACTCGGGCATTGGCTGCTGTTTTACGGCTTTGTTGCCCAACCGACGTTACTGCTTACAGTCATCGGTTATGGGTTGGCAGCGCTATATTATCTTGACCACAAAGATCGACTGAGCAAGTTATTGCAACGGGAGTTCTTGCTGGTGATGTTAGCAATTATCGCTGTAGCTTTGATTGCTTTATGGCAAAGCACCAAACGTAAAATAGTCTAAGGGAGGGAATATGGAACAGGCTGATAACCATAAAAAAGATGATCAAACAGCAGCTACACCAGAGGTCGTAGCTACTGAAGCAGAACCTAAAACGACTCAACGTGCCACGAAACAACATAATCCAGCGTTCAGCTTGCCGCCAGACTTAATCAATCGCCCAAAGCCGGTTTACTCTGTAAAATACCTAAGTATCGCCTTTTTGGTAATTATTAGTTTAACAGCCGGCTTCTTTGGCGGCTGGATGGGAGCTGACAATCACGACCAATCTACCTCATTAAATTCGCCGATCGACACTAAACAAACAGTGGTCAGCAACACCAGCCAGGTTATTAGTCAAATCGCTAAAACTGTCAGCCCAAGCGTAGTTTCAGTCGACGTGACCAGCCAATCAGCTTCGCCGGATACTAACAACTTATTTACTTTTGGTTCCGGTACTAACGGATCAACCGTGCAAGATGCTGGCACTGGGATTATTCTGTCATCAGACGGCTTAATTATTACTAACCGCCACGTAATCCCAGACGGTACGACCAGTGTTAGCGTTACTTTATCCGACGGAACAACTTATAACAATGTCCAAGTTGTCGGCCGGACTAGCGACTCTGACAGCCTTGACATTGCATTTCTAAAAATCCAAGATCTCAAAGGCAAGAAATTAGTTCCCGTCACTATTGGTGACTCCAGTCAGATGCAAGTGGGTGATGCGGTAGTAGCTATCGGCAACGCTCTGGGACAATTCCAAAATACTGTTACCAGCGGCATAATCTCCGGTTATGGACGCACTATTTCCGCTAGCGATCAATCATCGTCCACAACTTCAGAAAATCTGGTAGATTTATTTCAGACCGATGCTGCTATCAATGAAGGCAACTCTGGTGGTCCGCTAGTAAATCTCAGCGGCCAAGTCATAGGAATTAACACGGCGATTGCCGGAAATGCCCAAAATATTGGCTTTTCCATTCCGATTAATGATGTGGTAGGGCTGATTAAGAGCGTTGAACAAACCGGTAAACTGCAACAGCCATATCTTGGAATAATCTATATCCCAATAACTAGTGATGTAGTCCAGCAATACTCGCTGAGTGTCAGCAATGGAGCTTACATACCGACTTCTGCTGCCGTCGGCCAGCAAACGGTCTTATCAGGCAGCCCGGCGGCTCAAGCCGGATTACAGGAAGGCGACATAATTACCGCCATTAACGGCACACAGATTAATGAAAGCAATAGTTTAACTTCGATTTTAGATCAAGACAGCGTTGGCCAAGTAATTACTTTAAGCGTCAACCGAGCTGGTAAAACTATCAGCATCAAAGTTACTTTGGGCACCGCGCCCACCAGCTAAACTTGCATAAAACACTGAATAAAATCGCTAGTTTTAATTAGTTTATATTGGTTTTTGGCGGCAATTGAGCTAAGTTCCCTATGTTGGAAAGGCAGGGCTTCAGTTAAGACATAACTTGGCTGCCAGCTAAAAGAAGATAACTGTTGCCAGAATCGGCGGTAAACATCCAATCCGTCGGATCCGCCAAAAATAGCTATTCTTGGTTCATTAAGCGCCGCTGTATTAATCTTATATTTATCTGGTACGTAGGGCAGGTTAGCCAGCAAAATCTGATAAGGACCGTGATTTGGTGTTAACAAATCGCTCTGATAAATTTTAACTTTAGCCTTAAGCCGTTTGGCATTCAACCGGGCTACAGTAAGCGCTACCGGATCAATATCGTATAGATCAACTTTAATTGCCGGGTGTTCCAATTTCGAAGTTATACCGATGCAACCGGATCCAGTGCCGATATCAGCGATTGCCATGTTGTTGCCTAGTTGCAGTTCTGAGAATAGCTCAATCATTGTTTCGGATTCGGGGCGCGGTTCCAAGACTCGTTTGTCTACGAAAAAAACCCGGCCATAAAATTCACTTTGCTGACGGATGTAGGCCAGTGGAATATGTTTAAGGCGCAGTTTGATCTGTTTGTTTAAATGGCGCAACTGAGAGGAAGTTAACAGTTTTTCCGGATGAGCTAGCACCAGGGCTCTATTCAGCGCTAAAGTATCTTCCAACAGCACTAAAGCGTCTAAATCGGCTGTGCCAATGCCGGCTTGGTTCAACTTTTTAATAGCTGATTTAAGCCAGTTATCACTCGTTACTGATGATAGTGTGTTCATAGGCTAGCAATTGATCGATAATTTGATCAAGATTGCCATTTAAAACCGAGTCAATATTGCTAGTGGAGTAGCCAATCCGATGGTCGGTAATTCGATCTTGAGGGAAATTATAAGTCCGAATTTTTTCGGAACGATCGCCGGAGCCGATCAATTTCATGCGGGCATCACTTTGCTGTTGTTGTTCTTCGCTAATTTTGGCTGCTAACAGCCGAGAACGTAGCACACCCATAGCTTTTAGCTTATTTTTAATCTGTGATTTCTCGTCTTGGCAAGTTACCACTATGCCAGTTGGTACATGAGTAATCCTAACTGCCGAGTCTGTTGTGTTAACTGATTGGCCGCCATGGCCACTGCTGCGGTAAACATCAATTCGCAGATCATTGGGATTTAACTCAACTTCTTTTTCATCGGCTTCAGGTAAAACTGCCACGGTTACCGTGCTGGTATGAATCCGGCCTTGGGATTCGGTGGTAGGGATTCGTTGTACCCGATGGACGCCGGCTTCAAATTTAAGCTGCTTATAAATATCGTTTCCTCTTATCCAAAAGATAATTTCTTTATAACCGCCGACTTCGCTGGGATTTTCACTTACCAGCTCAACGTTGTAGCCGTGGTGTTCTGCCCAGCGGCTGTACATCCGGTATAAATCGGCCGCAAATAAACTGGCTTCATCGCCGCCGGCGGCCGCCCGGATTTCAACTACTGCATCTTTACTGTCATTGGGATCTTTATTGATTAAGGCTTCACCTAACTGCTGCTCGGTAATTTGCCGTTTTGATTCAATTTCCTGAAGCTCTACCTCGGCCAATTCCGATAACTCACCACCTTCATGGATTAGTTCTTCGGTTTGTTGGCTTTGCTGGCGGTAGTTGTTAAGACTGTCGAATAAGCCAAGGATCACTTCTAGTTCTTGGCGGCGCTTAGCTAGCCTAGGATAGTCTTTTTGCTTGAAAATATCAGGGTCGGCAAAAGCTTTTTGCAGCTCCGCGTATTCGCTGCGCAGCGGTTGTTCTTGGTCGTCATACATAATTCTAATTTTAGTATACGTAAAGTTGATTGAAACAGCTATAACATGGCTTATAGTTGAGCGGGTTATTGGGCTAGGGGATAGTTATTTATTAGCTGCAGTCTTTTTTTGCTTGGCTTCAGTTTCTTTAGCGCGATCTGACTTGCGTTTAACTTGTTTGGTTGCCGAAGCCGCCCGGCGTTCGCGAGCTGCTTGACCGGCCGCTGCTCGAGCCTTGAATTTATCAACCCGGCCTTCAACGTCAACAATTCGCTCTTCTCCCGTAAAAAACGGATGTGAAGCACTCGAGATATGAACTTTCACTAGCGGGTACTCAACACCGTCAATCGTAATAGTCTCAGCTGTTTCAACAGTTGAGCGAGTTAAGAAATTCTGCCCATTATTAAGGTCTTGAAAAACCACGGGCCGGTAATTGGTGGGGTGTAAAGCTTTCTTCATAGTCAACAAGCCAATATACGCCTCTGTTAGGGTTTGGTCAACTTTCTTATGGCACTTTCCGGCAGAAGTGCTAGCTAAAACAATCCTACATTCAACTTATTAATCTGTCTTACCCTTGTAATTTAATCTCTCACTTGATAAGATAATCTTACAAGTATTTAAGCAGTGTGAAGCATCAATCCTCCCCAGTATTACCGTGCAGGTAGCACTGGAGGCAAACTTTACACGAAGAAGGAAGGATTATTAATGGCTACAAAAGAAGTAGACAAAGAGGTAGATATTAAGGAATTATTAGCCGCTGGCGCCCATTTTGGGCATAAGACCAGCCGCTGGCACCCGAAAATGGCGCCTTATATATATGGCGTCCAATCTGGCGGACACATTATCAACTTAACCAAGACTGTAGAAGGCCTGGAAACGGCCCTGGAGTTTATTACGCAAACTGCCAGCAGCGGTAAGCAAATCCTACTAGTTAGCACCAAGCGTCAGGCCAAAGATATTGTCAAGCAGCTGGCTGAAGATACCAATATGCCCTACGTTACTGAGCGGTGGCTAGGCGGTATGCTGACTAACTGGTCAACCATTGGTGCCCGGATAAAACACCTTAAAGATATTGAAGCCCGGATGGCAAGCGGTGAACTGGCCAATAATTACAGCAAACTTGAAGTCCAGCGTTTCCAAGAAGAAATTGACCAGATGAACTTAATTTATGGTGGTATTAAAAATCTGAATAACCAGCCAGCCGCAGTTTTTATAATCGATATCATCCACGACGATAACGCCGTTAATGAAGCCCGTAAGCTGAATATCCCGATTGTGGCGCTAGTCGATTCAAACGGTGATCCAACCCGTATTACCTATCCCATACCGTGCAACGACGATGCCATTAAAACGATCGATTTAATTACTCAATACGTTAGACAGGCCATTAAAGCCGGCCAGTCCCAAACCAAACTAACCGAACCCGACAAAACAGTTGTAATCCCTGACAGAAAGGACAAAAAAGATGAGCCTAAATCTTGAGGAAGTTAAGCGTCTAAGAGAATTAACTGGTGTAGGCATGACCGATGCCAAGAAAGCCCTGGAAGCCAGCAAAGGCGATTTTGACAAAGCGCTCAAACAAATGCGCCAAAAAGGACTGACCAAAGCTGAAAAACGCCATGAGCGAGAAGTTCGGGCCGGAGTAATCGGCACTTATAACCACGATAATCGAATCGGCGTAGTCGTAGAAATTAACTGCGAAACGGATTTTGTGGCTCGTAATGATTTGTTTGCTCAGCTGGTTAAAGATATCGCCATGCAAATTGCCGCCAGTAGTCCGGAATATTTAAATGCCGCTGAAGTTCCGGAAAAAGTTCAACAGGAATGGCGAACTGAATTCGCTGCCAAGGCCAAAACTGAAGGTAAACCAGCCGATAAAATCGACCAGATTGTCGATGGCCAAATTAAAAAGGAATTAGCTGAAAAATGTTTGCTGGAGCAGTCGTTTATTAAGAATCCCGACCAAAGCGTAAATGATTATGTCAAGGAATACATTGCCAAATTAGGCGAGAATATTGTCATCCGACGTTTCAGACGTTTAGCGCTTGGCGAAGTAAATTAGCATATTATTTAACGATTGGAATAAAAGCCAATAAAAGCTACTATTGAAAAGGAGAGTTATGGAAACACAGCATATCATTCCTGAGCTGACTAAAAAATTTCAATTAGCCGAAGACCATTTTAGCCAAGAGCTGAAAAAAATCCGGACCGGCCGGGCTAGCGCCGACATGTTAGATAGTATTATTGTCGAAGCTTACAGCACCCGGATGCCGCTGAACCAAGTGGCCAGCGTTGCCGTCATTGATGCCCAATTGATCCAAATTACGCCATTTGACCCGAATAATCTTAAAGCCATTATTGTAGCAATTCGCGATAGTAAAAACTTAGGTTTAAACCCGATAGATGACGGGCACGTTGTCCGGCTGTCAATCCCACCTTTAAATGAAGAACGCCGTCACGAAATCGCCAAAACTCTGGGAGAGAAATCCGAAGAATGTATGATCAGCTTGCGCAACCTTCGACATGAAGTACTACGGACGCTGGACCAGGCCAAAAAGGATAAGAATTTGAGCGACAACGAACACGTTCGCCTTGAAAAGCAGATTGACGACCTGATGAACCAATATAAAACACGGATTGACGAATTAACTAACCAAAAAGAAAAAGAAATTTTAACTCTTTAAGCTGCGCTTAAGCTATTGTTCAGCTAACTTGATACAATAATGGATGTGTTTAATATAAGAGCTAGTGAAAAATAAACCAACCACCGGAGGAAAAATTAACTTATGTCAGTCTATCTAGTCGTCTTGGGTTTGTTTTTATTTATCATGCTGGTAGTAGTGCATGAGTTCGGGCACTTTATTATCGCCAAGCGAAATGGCGTAGACATAGAAGAGTTTGGCATATTTTTCCCGCCTCGGCTTTGGAGCCGGAAAACTAAAAAGGGTTGGCGATTTAGCATTAATGCCTTGCCGCTAGGGGGTTTTGTGCGCTTAAAAGGGGAAAGCGACTCAGCTTCAGAACCGCATAGCTACGGTGCCGCATCGCTTTGGGTAAAAACTAAAATCCTGCTGGCTGGTGTATTTATGAACTTCCTGGCTGCTTTTGTACTATTAATGGCAATAGCCTGGGTGGGGATGCCGCAGCTGGTAAATAATCAATATACAGTCAAAAGCGACACCCACGTCATTGAGAATAAAGTATTTGCCGGATATATCATTCCTGGCTCTCCAGCTGCTAGTATCGGCTTAAAATCCAATGACCAAATATTATCAATCTCACCGCTTAACGGAAAACCGGAAAACATTTCCAGCAATTCTATTTTGCCGACTATTACCAAAAGCCTGGCCGGCCAGACCATCACTTTAAAATACGTACGTAACTCCCAGGCGTTTACAAAATCCGTCCATTTGTTAACTGCTAAAGTTGTAGCTGCTAGCCAGAAGACCAGTAATCCAAAAGGTTATCTGGGCATTACCCCTTCGCAATACACCTTACAGCGCTCAACTTGGTCGGCGCCAATTGTGGCCGGCGGCTTAATGGGCCAGTTTATCGCTTTGACCTTCCACGGCTTAGCTACAGCCGTTATGGGATTAGTCCACGGCAATACTACTCAAGCCTCATCCCAAGTTGCTGGGCCAGTAGGGATCTTTGAGATATTAAAAACCGGTAGCTTATTAGGTTACCAATTTATATTAATGATCGTGGCGGTAATTTCACTTAGTTTGGCAATCATGAACGTACTTCCAATCCCGGCTTTAGATGGCGGCAAGTTGTTTGTAACGCTAATTGCGCACTCCATGCGTAAAAAATTATCTGAAAATGTCGAAGCCGCTTATCTATGGCACCGGTTTTGCCTTATTAATGGTGCTGGTAGTATTAATCACGATTGTCGATGTCAAAAGAAATTTCTAAATTTCCCACCCAACCGGCCGAAGCCAAAAATGACGGTATTACTTGGGGTCCTTGGGGAGCGATTATCACAATAGTAGTGATTTTCTTTATTGAGTCACTGGTTGCGTCACTGGCTATTATTGTCTACGCTGCCATTAAATCCCAAAACCTTACTCAGGCCACCAATTGGCTCAGCAATTCTATTCCTTACGAATTTTGGTTTACAGTCTTCGCTGAAGCATTAACAGTAGTCGGTATCTTATGGTTTATCCGTTGGCGAAAAGGCAATTGGCGAGCCATTGGACTGAGCCAGTTTAAAAAGCAAGACATCGCTTGGCCGTTTATCGGTTTAGTTGTTTATTTCCCGATATATATTGCCGTGATTAGTGTTTTAGCAACACTAACCAAAATTAATTTAAACCAGCAACAAAACGTCGGCTTCAGCCAGTCAACCACCGGTTGGCCGCTAATTTTAGTGTTTATCAGCTTAGTAGTTTTGCCGCCGATTGCCGAAGAGATTGCTTTTAGGGGCTTTTTGTATAGCAGCCTGAAGAAAAACTTACCCAAAATTTGGGCAGTGGCTATAACGGGTTTAATTTTTGCGATTCCGCATGCCCTGGAAGGCCAAGGCGGCGGCTTGCTGTGGGTAGCTGCAGTTGATACCTTTATCTTGTCAGCCGTATTATGCTGGTTACGCGAAAAAACTGGTCGGCTTTATGCCGGCATAGGACTGCATGCTCTGAAAAACTTTATCGCATTTGCCAGTATATTTTTAATCCAATATCATTTTTAGCCAGGTTCGATTAGAATAAATACAAGACAGAATTTGGCAGGCTTAACTAAAATTGAAAGGGTTACTACTTAAAGAGTAAATTGGGCATAACAGCAATGAAATTCTCAAACTCATTTATTAAAACAAGCAAACAAAATCCGGTCGGTGAAACCGCTAAAAACGCCCAGTTACTGATTAGGGCGGGGTATATTTATAAAGATTCCGCCGGCGTCTACGCACTACTGCCGCTCGGCCTAAAAGTCGTTGAGAACTTGAAAGAGATAATCCGCCGGGAAATGAACGCGCTTGGTGCCCAAGAATTATTAATGACTACCTTGCAGCGCAAAGAGTTATGGCAGCAAACTGATCGCTGGGATGATAATAATGTCAGCTGTTGGTTCAAGGCCAAGCTAAAAAACGGCTCGGAGGTCGGAATGGCCTGGTCGCACGAAGAACAAATTACCGATATGATGCGTCAGTACATTGCCAGTTACCGAGATTTGCCAATTAACGTTTACCAATTCCAGACCAAACTGCGAAATGAAACCAGGGCCCGTAGCGGTATTATCCGGGCTAGGGAATTCTTAATGAAAGACTTGTATTCATACTCTCGGACGGAAGCGGAGCATCAGACCTTTTACGACTCGGTTACCGCCGCTTACCTAAGAGTATTTGAACAAGTTGGACTGGGTGAGCTAACCTTTTTAACATTCGCTTCGGGCGGCGACTTTACTCAATTCAGCCATGAATTTCAAACCATTACGTCTTCCGGTGAAGATACCATTTACTTGCATCGAGCTAAGAAAATCGCAGTTAATGAAGACGTATTAACAGATGAAGTTTTAGCCAAATTAGAGTTAGACCGGAACGAATTAGAAAAACTGCAGGCGGTGGAAGTTGGCAATATTTTCAGCTTTGGCGGTATCAAATCAGCCCAACTTGGCTGTTATTATACCGATGAAGATGGCCAACAAAAACCGGTTATACTTGGCTCCTATGGAATCGGTGTGACACGTCTGATGGGTGTTATGGCAGAGTGTTTCGGTGATGAAAAAGGCTTAGTCTGGCCAGCTAATGTGGCGCCGGCAACCGTTTACTTGGCCTTCCTGGGCAATGATAGCGCGGTAATCAAGGCGGCAGATGAGTTGTACCAGAAAATGCTGGACGCCGACCAAAAAGTACTATATGATGACCGGCAGATTGCGGCAGGCGAAAAATTTGCTGATGCTGATTTAATCGGCTTGCCGTATCGTGTGACCGTCAGCCAAAAGACGTTGGCAAACGGACAATTTGAGCTTAAACCGCGAGCGGCAGAAGAGACCAAATTTCTATCTGCCGAAGAAGTGATAAAAGTAGTAGCGGACACTAAAACAAACTGATATAATAAATTTCCAAATTACTTAAGAAGACGCAAACAACCTACCTAAAGGATAATGAACCAATTATTATGAAGAAACAGTATCGACTTACCAAGCAAGGCATTGATGAGCTTAAAGCTGAACTTAACCAGTTAAATGGACAACGCAGCCTAATCGCTGAGCGTTTAAAGACGGCCCGGGAATACGGCGATCTGACTGAAAATGCCGAATATGCTGCTGCTCGCCAGGAACAAGAACGAAATGAACAGCGGATTAATGAAGTGGAATATATATTGCTCAATGTGGAGCTTATTAAAACACCTCGAACCAACGGTAAAATCCGTTTAGGGTCCAAAGTTAAGCTAAAAGCCAATCACCGCGGCGACGTTAAAAGTTTCCAAATTGTAGGCACAGTAGAAGCTGATCCCCTAAACGGTAAAATTTCCGATGAATCACCAATCGGCAAGGCCTTAATCGGCAAAGCCGGGGGTGAAAAAGTTGAAATTGCCACACCAGTTGAGACTTCCATCTATACAATTGTCGAAATTAGCTAATACTTAGTCGATTTAGTACTAATTTTGTCCTCGTCTTGGGGATATAGCTGGTAATTTGGCATAATCACCGATATACTTTTCTTAAGCATGGCGACACTTAAAGAACTGCGTGATGAGAGATTGCGCAAGCTAAAAACACTAAAAGATTTGGGCATTAATCCGTATCCGGCCCACACTCAAAGAAGCCATAATTTATCGGTAATTACGGATCAGTTTGACAGCTTGCAAAATCAAGACGTAGAAGTAGTCGGGCGAATAATAAATCTCCGTAAGCTCGGCCAAATCTCGTTTATAGTAATTAAAGACGAATCCGGCCAACTGCAGCTTTTCTTGCGCAAAGATAAACTGGGCCAACCAGATCATAATGACAGCCAAATCGGCTATGATGAGATTCACTTGCTAGATGTTGGAGACTTTATCGCCGCTAAAGGCAACGTTATTAAAACCCAGACCGGCGAAATCTCAGTTGAAGTCGAACAACTCCGGCTATTGACTAAAAGTTTGCGGCAAATGCCTACCAGTTGGGATGGGTTTACCAACAAAGAGGAACGGTTACGCCGCCGCTACATTGATCTTAATATTAATAAGGATATATATGAGCGATTTATTCGTCGTAGCCAGTTTTGGCAGGCTACCCGGCAATATTTAATAGACAAGGACTTCTTAGAAATTAATATACCGGTGCTTGAGCATACTACCGGTGGAGCTGATGCTACGCCATTCATTACCCACATGGATGCCCTGGACCAGGATTTTTACTTGCGTATTAGCCATGAATTGCCGCTTAAGCGATTAATCGCCGGCGGTTATGAAAAAGTTTTTGATATCGGTCCAAGATTTCGCAACGAAAATTACTCGGAAGAGCATTTGCCGGAGCATATCGCCATGGAATGGTACTGGGCTTACGCTGATTGGCGCGATGGCATGGCCTTTATGACCGATATGTACCGTAATGTCATCCAGAAGACCTTTAATAAGCTGCAGTTTGAGTTAAACGGCTTCAAAGTAGATTTAGCCCAAGACTGGAATGAAATCGATTACGCGGGCTTAATTAAAGAACACTACAGTATTGATGTTTATAACACTAACATTGATGCAGTCAAAAAAGCCCTTAGCGATAATAAGCTTGAGGTGCAACAGTCTGAAAGTCTGGTTCGGGGTATTGATAAGCTCTGGAAAAATATCCGCAAGGGAATTAACGGCCCGTCTTGGCTAGTTAATGTACCGCTATTTATTAGCCCGTTAGCTAAAGTTAACCCTGATAACCCACAATCAGTCCAGCGTTTCCAGCCGATAATTGCCGGCTCGGAACTGGGTAATGGCTTTAGTGAACTAAATGATCCGCTTGACCAGTTAAACCGTTTCTTAGATCAACAGCATTTACGTGATGCCGGCGATAAAGAAGCCATGATGTTAGATATTGATTATGTTGAAATGTTGGAATACGGTATGCCGCCGGCTTGCGGCTGGGGCTACTCCGAACGCGTATTCTGGGCTTTTGAAGGTGTAAGCGCCCGGGAAGGCGTACCTTTCCCGCATTTACGCAGCGAAATTGATTCAGTTACTCGCTCCATCTATCCAGAAATCTTTTCCAGTCCTGTAAAAAAATCTGAACCTAATAATAATGAACAAAGTTGAGATACTAACGGAAATAGTTAATTATGAATAAATATCTGAAAAATTTAACCAAGATTTCGGATATATATAAGATCAATTACGCTTTAGCTGGTTTTTATTTAGCCCAACTTGTAGCCATAATTCTAGTTTCACGCTCACATACATTATTAGTTTCAACAAATTATATCACTCGTGATCAGTTACTAAGTAAAGCTTATGGTAATAATGTTCTAAGTCCCGCAAGCAGTCGCTTATTTGACGTTAACTTAAAAGTTCTAATTATAATTTTACTAGGAATTTCGGTGCTAGTTTATGTTTGGTTGGCAACTAGAAACCGCTACCAATATGAACGAAATTTGCGCCGTCAAATTAATCCGGTGCGCTGGATCCAAACCGGAGTCAGCAACGGCTTAATATTAATTCTGGTCGGATTGTTAGCAGGTATCACAGATCTGGCAACCCTAATAATTATTTTTGTTCTGCCAATTGTCGCTAATTTACTACTGCTAATGAAAGAAAAACTAATTAAACTAAGTGCCGTTAAAAGTTCACTTTGGTTAACTATCAGCTTAAGCTTAGCGTTTATTCCCTTAGCAACAATTACGTGGTACGTAATTTCGGCTGATATTTACGGCGTAAAAGGGATTGCGATTTACATCTATTTCTTACTGGCAACGGCTTTTCTGCTTAACATCGCTACGTTTACCAACCAAATCTTACAATCTAAGAAATATAAGGCATGGAAGAAATTCATATATGTCGAGCAGCTCTATATAGCAATTGAAGTGGTAATTAAGACTGCTATAATTTGGCAAGTTTTTGCCGGAGTTTTACATTAGTAATGGCCACCATTATTTTTGATTTTGATGGCACGATTGCCGATAGCCTGGAAGTTATTGGCGATATATTTTATGAAGTTACCCGACACCAAGAGTTAAAAAGTAGTGAAATAGACGAGATTAGGCAGCAGTCACTGCGCCAGGTGGCCAAACAATTACATGTTAGATGGTGGCAAGTGCCGTTGTTGATGCTTCGTGGCCGCCAGCTGATGGCCGGCCGGACTGCCGAAATCTCAATATTTAAGGGAATACCTGATGTGATCAAACAGTTAAAAGCTGATAAATATAAAATGTTAGTCATGAGCTCCAATAGTACTTCCACCATTAAAGCGATCTTACGCCGTGAAAACCTGGATGGCTATTTTGCTAAAATTTACGGCGGTATCGGTTTGTTTAGCAAGGCAAGAGCGCTGCGGCGGATAATCATTACTAATCGGCTAAGCCGTAAATCAACGTTTTATATCGGCGATGAAGAACGCGACGTTGAAGCTTCGCTGCGCGTCGGTATCCACTGTATTGCCGTGGCGTGGGGATTTTCCAATACGGAGCGTTTACGCGAGCTACACCCGTACGGATTAGCACTTAAACCGCCGGATATTATTGAAGTTATTAATCAAAACGCCTAGCTAAATTTCAGAACATTTTTATTTAGTAAGTTCATGCCCAATTTAGTTTTGGCTGTTACAATATACTGATATGGCAGAATATTACCGCTGGCGGAGTAAGCCTTACCAACCTGGTCAAACCCAGTCTTATAAACTTAGCCGCAGTAAAATCGAGGACTTTATGAATTGTCCGCGCTGTTTCTGGCTGGATAGGAGATTGAAAATTTCCAAGCCGTCGACACCGCCTTTCCAAATTAATAAAGCTGTCGATGAACTGTTTAAAAAGGAATTCGATAGTTACCGCCGCCAAAAGACTGCCCATCCGTTAATGATTGAATTTGGCATTGACGCCATACCTTTTCAGCATGCCAGTCTAGACAAATGGCGCCAAAACATGATTGGCGTTCAATTCTTACATAAACCGACTAATTTAATGATATTCGGTGCGATTGATGATTTATGGGTTAATAAGGACGATGAAGTGCTAGTGGTCGACTATAAAGCAACGGCTAAACGCAGCCCGGTATCACTTGATGCGCCCTGGCAAATAACTTATAAACGGCAGGTTGAAATATACCAATGGTTGCTACGGCATAACGGTTTGAAGGTTGGGAACACCAGTTATTTTGTATATACTAATGGTAGGTTGGATCTGGATGGATTCTTCAATAAAGTAGAATTTGTAACACAGGTCATACCTTATGTGGGCGATGACAGTTGGATTGAAGCGGCGCTTATGAAAATCAAAGATTGCTTGGAACAATCCAATCTGCCGGATCCGGCTAGCAGTTGCGAGTATTGCCAATACGCTCAATCCAGAACTAAATTGGCGCTTCAAGCATTAGGGCTTAAAATAAAGTAAGAATAAACTATAAAATACCATGTTAGACATTCAACTTATCCGAGATAACCCTAAACTAATCAAAGAAAAAGCTCACCAAAAAGGCTACGATGTTGACATAGACAAGCTTCTGGCACTTGACCAAGAACGGCGCCAAAGCTTAAGTGAAATCGAAAATTTACGCCGTCAGCGAAATACCACAACCGGTAGCACTAAAGGCCGCCCGACTGATGAGCAGGTTGCTGCTGGCCGCGAGCTCAAGCAAAAAATTAATGATCTGGAAAAAAAGCTGGAAAAACTCAACCAGGAATATCAAACATCCTTGAATCAAGTGCCTAATATGCCGCTTGATGATGTGCCAATTGGCGAATCGGAGCTTGAAAATAAAATTGTCAAAACAGTTGGTGAACCATTAGATTATGATTACAAACCCAAAAACCACTGGGAACTGGCTCAAGCCAAAGATTTAATTGATAAAGAACGCGCCGCAAAAGTTGCCGGCAGCCGATTTGCTTATATCAAAGGATCATTAGTCGAGCTGCAGCTGGCGATCATGCAGTTTGTTGTTCATACGCTTTCCAGCCAAGAGGTTATCGAAAAAATTATTGCCGATAATAATCTGTCACTTAAAGCCGTACCGTTTGTACCGGTTTTACCTCCAGCGCTAGTGAATAAAACTGCCTATGAAGCCTCGACCCGGTTAAATGCTGGCGACATGACTTATCAGCTGGTCCAGGACGATTTATGGCTAAATGCCAGCGCCGAACATAGTTTATGCAATATGTATATGGACGAAGTTATCGATGAGGCATTACTGCCAATACGTTATATCGGTTTCGCCACCAGTTTCCGCCGTGAAGCCGGTTCATATGGTAAAGATACCGAAGGGATTTTACGGATGCATCAGTTCGATAAATTGGAAATGGAAGTGTTCAGCACCCCTGAAACTGGCTTGGATGAGCATAAGCTGCTTATAGCAATCGATGAATATCTTGTCTCCCAGCTTGGCCTACCTTACCATGTACTACTAAAATGCACAGCTGATATCGGCAAACCAAACGCTCGCGGCGTCGACATTGAAATCTGGCTGCCAGGCGAGGGTAAATACCGCGAAACCCATACCGCTGATTACATGACTGATTTCCAGGCCAGAAGCACCCGTACCCGATTGCGCCGGGCTGATGGCCAAATAGAATTCGTCCACACTAACGATGCCACAGCTTTTGCCCTTGGCCGCATCATGGTAGCAATTATGGAAAACCGCCAAACCAAAGATGGCCATATTTTAATTCCGGAAGTCCTTCAACCATTAATGTTTGGTAAAACTGAAATTTAATAAACGCAGGATTAAACAACGAAAAAATGATAACGCGCCTGGAAATCAAAAGCATACACATGGAGATTGATGATAACTTAAGGCGCTATGTCACAAAAAAAATTGGTCAATGCGACCGGTTTTTGCCAAGGCGGATTCGCCCCAGCTTACACGCTGAAGTAACCTTACGCGAGGAAAAGTTAAAAGAACGAAAGATTTGTACCTGCGAAGTCATAATGTATTTGCCGCATGACGTGATTGCAACTACTGAGAGCACAATCAACATGTATGCCGCGATAGATATAGTTGAATCTAAGCTGACCAATCAGTTGCGCAAATATAAAGACATGCACACCAGTCCGAAGCTCTACAGACGATTTGTGTCCCGTATAAAGCGTAAATCGCAAGTTTAATGAAATAGGTTCTAATTTGTGCTATAAATCGGTACAATTAGTACTAACAATTATAGACAGTTTAAGGAGATGTTAGTTTCGTGGCTAAAAATGTTTTTATAAAACTGCTGGGCAATCCCCAAGCGAAGACTCTCAAGCGGCTTAAAAAACGGGTCAAAGATATTAATGCCCTGACAGACAAATATCTGAAAATGTCTGACAAGGAATTAAAGAAGCAATCCGACATACTTAAAAAACGACTTGAGAAGGAATCGGTTGACCAAATATTACCCGATGCTTTCGCATTGGTACGAGAAACCGCCACTCGAACACTCGGACAAAGGCATTTTGATGTCCAGTTAATGGGAGGTTTAGTACTCCACGAAGGCAATGTTTCAGAGATGAAGACCGGCGAAGGCAAGACGTTAGTAGCCACGCTGCCGGTTTATTTAAACGCTTTAACCGGCAAAGGGGTGCATATTGTTACGGTAAACGAATACTTAGCCCAGCGTGACGCCGGTTGGATGGGGCAGATCTATGACTTTTTGGGTATGAGTGTTGGCGTGATCATTGCTGATCAGTCGTTTATTTATGACACATCATTTGAGAATGAAGATCATGCCGATCCGCGGTTTCGGCACCTCAGGCCTGCAACTAGGCAGGATGCCTATAATGCCGATATTACATACGGCACCAATAACGAGTTTGGCTTTGATTACTTGCGCGACAATATGGTTAGGGAAGTTGACCAGCTGCGGCAGCGAGATTTACACTATGCCATCGTTGACGAAGTCGACTCAATTCTAATTGATGAAGCCAGGACGCCACTGATTATTTCCGCACCTTCGGTATCAACCGGAAATACTTATGATCAATTTTCCAAAGTCGTCCGCCACTTGAAACCGGAAGAACATTACGAAGTTGACGAGAAGCATAAAACAGTCATTCTAACCGATAAAGGTGTTGAAACTCTCGAGAAACTACTAAGCATTAAAAGTCTTTACGAAACCGAAAATATTCGCACAATTTATCACTTAGAACAAGCGCTACGGGCGCAATCATTGTACCTACGCGACAAGGATTACGTCGTTACTAAGGATGGCGAAATTGTAATAGTTGATGAATTTACAGGACGGCTGTTAAAAGGCCGGCGTTATAACGAAGGGCTGCACCAAGCCATTGAAGCCAAAGAAGGAGTTGAAGTCCAGCAGGAATCAATGACGCTAGCAACTATTTCCTTCCAGAACTACTTCCGTCTATATGACAAGTTAGCCGGCATGACAGGTACGGCGTTAACCGAAGCGGAAGAGTTTCACCAGATATACAAGCTTGAAGTAGTTGACGTTCCACCGAACAAAAAACTTATTCGAGATGACCGTCCAGACCGGATTTACCGGACGGAAGCCGGAAAATTCAAAGCAATCGTCCGAGAAGTCAATTTATTGCATACAAAGGGACAACCAGTTTTGCTTGGTACGGTATCAATTGAGAAGAACGAGCTGCTTAGTAGCTTGTTACGGACTGCAAATATACCACACCAGGTATTAAATGCTAAAAACAATGAAAAAGAAGCTCAGATTATTTCAAAAGCCGGTGAGCGGGGTGCGGTTACGTTAGCCACCAACATTGCCGGCCGTGGTACCGATATTGTCCTGGGTGATGGAGTTGTCGATTTGGGAGGATTGTTTGTTCTGGGTAGCGAAAGACATGAATCACGCCGAATTGATAACCAGCTGCGCGGCCGTTCCGGTAGGCAGGGAGACCCCGGTATAACGCAGTTCTTTGTCAGTACTGAAGATGACCTAATGCGGATTTTTGGTGGCGAGCGAATTGCTACGCTAATGGGCCGCCTTAAAGTCGACGAAGAAACTCCAATTGAGAACCGCTTAATATCTAAATCTCTCGAAGGAGCTCAAAAGAAAGTCGAAGGTTTCCATTTTGACCAACGGAAAAACGTTGTCCAGTATGACAACGTTATGAACCGCCATCGAAAAGCGACCTATATAATGCGCCGCGAAATCCTCCAGTCAATAGATATAAAGAAACGGATACTGGCATTTATCGACGACGAGGCTCATTCAATTGCTTCATCAACTCTACTGACAAGCGATAGTCTGGAAGATGAACTAAGACAGTTATTCCATTTTGACGAACAGACCCTGGACCGGATATTTGATACCGAAACTGATAAATTCGAAAGCGTTCTAGTGACCGTCGCCAAAGAACTTTACGAAACCCGCGAAACTGCTTTTACAGAAGAGATCATGCGAAAAGTGGAGCGGGACGTTTATCTGCAAATCCTTGATACGCTTTGGATGCAACACTTGGAAAGCATGGATCATTTGCGCCAGGGTATTCACTGGATCAGCGTCGGCCAACGTGACCCATTAGTTGAGTATCGGCGCCAAGCCCAGCGCTTGTTTGATGCGATGCAGGGGGTTTTAAGGCATGACGTGTTAACCGCTCTGTTCCACGCTGAACCAGTCAGCACTGAGCAACTAGAGCGTCCGGTTGAAACCGATATTACTCGCGCCGCCCGGCGATCCATTAGTAATTCAACTCAGATTGTGGCTGATCAGGAAGAGTTTGATGCCAGTGATTTCCAGGCAAATGTTAAAACTGAAAACGTCGAAAAAAAGAAAGTCGAACAAAAACGCAAAAAAGCCCATAAGGCCGAAAGGCAGCGTCGCGCTAAAGGGCGGAAGCGTCATTAATAAGATTAAGGCATAAATGAAGCATGTAGTTTCTGAACTAGTATTACCGAATGGGAGTCGTGGGTTACTAGTTGATATATCTGAAGCAAGCGTAATGACGTTCATGTTTGATTTTAGGGCTGGTGAATACCTGGTACCGCCCGGTAAGTGGGAAACGCCGCACCTAATGGAACATTTATTGCTTGGGGCAAATAATAATTTTCCACGGGCTCGGGACTATCAAGCTGAATTTGAGAAAAATGGTGCTTACAATAACGCCTCAACCAGTATTTATGACGTTACTTACGAAGCTGAATGTGCTGATTTTGAATGGTCGCGTATTTTAGATTTGTTATTGATGGCAATTTCCTCCCCGTTATTCTTAGAAAGTGAATTTAAGGCCGAAAGCGGAAATGTCCGCGAAGAATTAGTCGGCCGATCCAATAACCATTTTCGCCACTTAGGCGTATCGCTGCGGATTAATTACGGCCTAATGGGTAAAACTGACCAGGAACGGCTTAAGCTGATACATAATGTGACACTTGAAGACGTCCAAGCCCATTACAAGAAGACTCATAAAGCATCTAATCTGCGGTTTATTATTGGCGGCAACATTACACCAAAGCGGCGTGAGACTATCGAACAATTGCTTGGCAACATTGATTTGCCAAAAGGCAAAGGTCGGTATTTACTACCAAGCGAACAACCGCACGCCTTAACTGAACCGCTATATATTCGTAACCGTTCGGTCGAAAACATTTACTTTTACGTTGACACATTCTTACGCCGGCGCTTAGAAGACTCATCAGTGGATGCAATAGATCTGCTTAATATAATTCTAACCGAAACTCTATATTCAAAAATTTTCGGCGCAGCCAGGGAACAGGGGTTGGTTTATGATATGAGCTCCGGCTACAGCCAGTTCCGTGATGCTAGCAACTGGTGGTTCGGCACTCAAGTAACTGCCGAGCACGCCAAGGCTTTGATAGACATAATGATAACTGAGCTGCGAAACGTATTTAACTCTAAGCTCGACGTTGCTGACATAGAAGCGGCTCAAGCCTATGCACTAGGGCATTTTCAACGAAGCGCTCAAACGGTGCTGGGGACCATGAGAAGTTATGCAGGACGCTATTTCTTTGACGACAAGATTGAAGATTACGATATGGTGCCCAAACGAATCAAAGCAGTTACTAAATCAGCCATTATAGATGTGGCACACCAGATGTTCGCTGAAAAAATTTGGGGGTTTGGAATTCTGGGTAATTGCGGCATCGACGCCGTAAGGGAATTATACGATCAGCTAGCATCACTTTGGGATTGAATAAAAAAACCGTTTGGGACGGTATACTGTAGTTATGGATAATATCCGCCAACTGTTGGCTCGGCTGCAAACTGACATCAACTCTGCACTCAAACGGATTAATTTTGATCAGCTAAAACAGCAACTAAGCGAGCTAGATAAACAAATTGCGGAGCCAGACTTTTGGGTAAATAACCAGAAAGCTAGCTTAATTACTCAGCAACAAGCTAAAATTGCTGGCCGAATCCAGCCCTGGCAAGTTTTACGAACTGCCGTCTCTGAGTTGCTGGAACTCAGCCAGTTGCCGGATAATGATTTACTAAGCGATATCGAACGGCAACTGGAAACCTTGACCCAAAAATTTGATTTATTAAAAGACGAATTAAAATTTACCGGTAAATATGACGAGCATGATGCCATAGTTAGTATATTTGCCGGTGCTGGTGGTACTGACGCCCAAGATTGGGCATCAATGCTGCTCAGAATGTACACACGCTGGGCTGAACAAGATAGCAACACGGTTAAGACAGTAGATTATTCGCCAGGCGATGAAACAGGGCTTAAAAGCGTAACTATAGAAATAATCGGCCCAACTGTCTATGGTAAGCTGAAAGGCGAGCAAGGAGTACACCGATTAGTTAGGCTTAGTCCGTTTAATGCTGACCATCTCAGGCAGACTAGTTTTGCAAAAGTTGAAGTGATGCCTAAAATCGATAGCCCTGAAGAGCTCGCTATAGATGCTAAAGATGTAAAAATTGATGTTTATCGATCCGGTGGGCATGGCGGCCAAAGTGTAAATACGACAGATTCAGCAGTCCGCATTACACATCTCCCAACCGGTATAACTGTGTCGATACAAAACGAACGTTCTCAACTGCAGAACAAAGAAACTGCCATGACAATATTGCGATCCAAACTAGCTCAACTTCAGCTTGAACAACATAAAGAACAACTCAGTGAAATTAAAGGTCCAGTGGTATCAGCAGAGTGGGGAAATCAAATCCGCTCATATGTCTTACATCCCTATAAACAAGTCAAGGATTTACGCACAAACTTCGAAACTAGCAATATTAATGACGTGCTTGATGGGGATCTTAACCCTCTAATAAATGCATATTTGGAATATATCCTCAAATATTAAAGTTGTCTTTTTTAATTTGTCAGGAAAATAAAAGTTTGCCTTTGTTATAATAGCTATGATGATAGTACTTGACAGGGTAACGAAAGAATATAACCAAAAAACAGGCCCAGTTCTTAACCGAATAACCCTACACATTAAACCCAAAGAATTTGTAATCGTAGTTGGCCAAAGTGGAGCAGGGAAAACTACCTTACTGCGTTTATTAACCAGGGAAGAAAAGCCCAACAGTGGCAAAATCATTGTTGGTGGTATCGATTTTGATAAGTTAAGCGATAAAGACATCCCTAATTTAAGACGCAAGATTGGCGTAGTATTTCAAGATTTTAAATTATTAAACAACCGAACAGTTTATGAAAACATTGCTTTTGCACTGGAAATCGTGGGTGTCAGTAAAAGGGAAATTCAGCGGACAGTGCCCAAAGTATTAGATATTGTTAATTTGCGTGGTAAGGAAAAAAGAATGCCACAGGAACTCTCCGGCGGCGAAACTCAGCGTGTAGCTATAGCCAGAGCAATTGTTCGCCAACCGAAGATTCTAGTAGCAGATGAGCCAACCGGTAACCTAGACCCCAAGCATGCTTGGGACGTGATTAAAGTTCTCGAAAAAATTAATCGCTTTGGTACGACTGTATTACTAACAACGCACAATGTAGCAATCGTCAATAAACTTAAACGCCGGGTTGTGACGCTTGATCATGGCAAAATAGTCAGTGACCGCGCTAATGCAGAATATAAGATCTGACCATGCATAGAAAACTCACTACTTTTAGCCGAATCTTTCGTACCGGTATAATAAATTTTGTACGGAATCTATCTCTAGCCGCTGCCGCAATTGCCGTGATGACAGTTACGCTAACTATAATTTTATTCTCAGTCGTTGTTAACGCTACTTTCAGCAATACGATTAACCAAATAAATAGCAAAATTAATATATCCGTTTATCTTAACAGCTCAGATACAACGCAACAAGTGAACAATTTAATGGCTGAACTAAGAAACCAGCCAAATGTTAAGAAGGTAGATTATATCTCTCAAGACCAAGCGCTAGCTTTATATAAATCTGAAAATTCTAATAACAGAAGCTTAATCCAGGCATTGTCGGTTATTGGCAGCAATCCATTACCAGCCAGCATTCAAATTAGCCCAATTAATCCTGATAAAATCCAAACAATAAAAAATTTCCTAGATGAGTCACAAAACATAACGCTTCAAGATCCCCAAGCTGGCACGTCATACTCTGGTGACGAAAAAGCCGCTATTGACCAGATTGCACATGCCACTAACATAATCCGTGAAGCTGGCATAGTAGCCGTAATCGTCTTTGCCATAATTTCGGCGTTAATTATATTTAATACCATTCGAATGACAATATTTAATCGCCGAGACGAGATAAATATTATGCGCTTACTAGGGGCTAATAACTGGTTTATTAAAGGCCCGTTTATTGTTGAGAGCGCTTTATACGGAGTAATTTCCGCATTGATATCAGTGCTAATTATAGATGTCTTATTTGCCGGATCAGCTTCTGCGCTACAGGCGAGTAGCCTAGGTTTACTAGATATTGGTTATGCCAATCGTGATTTTAGACAGCATTTTTGGATTCTTTTGACGATCCAATTAGTGGTAGGTATACTTATTGGAGCCGCATCGGCCGTTATTGCTACCAGGCGGTATCTTAAACTAAAAACTTCTAGATAAATAAGCGTTTTTAATTGCTACTAAAACAAACTCCGTAAATATTATTATTTTTGGTTGTCAAAAAAGATAACCACCTAATCAAAAGAGGGTAATTTACAAGCTCTTGCGGGATATGATATGCTTAAGGTGTTCAGAAAAAACAAAAAATCAATGAGTAAAAAAACAGCTAGCATCAATAGATTTGCAATGTTTGGTTCGATGAAGGCAACGCGTTTGTTGATATTAGTCGGTTTGTTGCTATTGCTAATACTTACACCGAAGATAACTCACGCCATCCAGTGTTCAACCGTTAGTGATTGTACTAACCAAGAACAATCACTCCAGCAACAAAATTCCCAAAATAGCCAGTCACTCAGCCAGCTGCAGATCACTGCCGGCAGCTATCAAAACGCAATTGCAAACTTGCAAACCGAAATTACTGGGTTGGAACAACAAATTGCTATTAACACTGCCACGCAAGCCAGCTTGCAACAGCAAATCGCTAGCGGCCAAACTCAAATAGCCCAGGATAAGCAAATCTTAAGCGCCGATATTAAGGCCATGTACGTCAATGGACAATTGACGACCGTTGAGGAACTGGCAACAAGTAAAAATCTGAGTGATTTTGTAAATGCGGAAACTTACCGTAATGC